>JAHHQK010000030.1 GCA_020026435.1 Alistipes sp.
ATAAAATCCCCGCTAATCGTATTGATTAACAGGGATTTACATTAATTTCTTTGTTGATTTTTCGCTTAGTATTCCTCCTCGTTGAAGAAGAAATCGTCTTTCGACGGGTAATCGGGCCAAATATCTTCGATTGATTCGTAAATGTCGCCTTCGTCTTCAATCTCCTGGAGGTTCTCCAGTACCTCAAGCGGTGCGCCCGAACGGACTGCGTAGTCAATCAACTCATCTTTAGTTGCAGGCCAGGGTGCATCCTCAAGTTTCGAGGCCAGTTCAAGTGTCCAATACATATGCTTCAAGTGTTTTAAAGTTCTAAAACTCAATTCGTTGGTCGTGGCTATATGGAGTAGCTCTTTTTATGACCGTGTGCAAAAATATAAAAAAAACGTGAAAATCCAACAAAAAAGTAAAAAAAATGATTTTTTGTTAAATATCATCCCCGTGTCGGGGTGTCCGATTCCGGGAGCGGTGCGACCGAATGGAATATCTGTTTGATTATCAGCGGAGGAGTGGCGACAGATGCGGAATCTTCCCGCCGATCGGATCGGGCGGATTGGGTTTGGTGGAATTGGATCGGGTGGGAGAGTCGGCCTCAGACCCGATCATCAATGAGCTTGGGATCGACTGTCGGGTATTCGGGGTGAGGGGGCGAATAGCTCCGACAAGAATACATACGCGGTTTTTTTCAGGAGGCGCACACGGTCTCATCGAGTGTCTGTAATGCCGATTACTCCCGCTGTCCCCGAAGTGTTTCGGTAGCCTGAATCCGAAGAGCAACGGTAATCCACCCACATCAGGCAGGGTAGAGTGCATGAAAAGGAGGGCGTATAAGCAAAAAAGAGCAAACGTATCCAGCGGGACACATTTGCTCTTTAGGTTTTCAGACTTCGGATTCCCGGATTCCGCCTTCGTGATTCAGGGGATCCAGAGAGTCTCTTCCACTTCGAGACGCAGGGTCAGAAGGCGTCCCAAAACGTAGAAGTAATCCGACAGACGATTCAGAAACATCATTGCCGATGGGTCTACGCCCCACTGCTGATCGGCCCTCAGGGCGGCCCGTTCGGCCCGTCGGCAGACGGTGCGGCAGACGTGCGACATCGACACGGCCTCGTGACCACCGGGAATGGTGAACTTGTCGATGGCGGGCAGTTGGGCCTGCATCCGGTCGATCCGCTCCTCTAACCATGTGATGACCTCTTGCGAAAGGGGAGCGACTTTCTCGGCCCCCTCTTTACCCTTGGCCAAAATGGCCTCGACGGACATCAGACGCGACGAGATGACGTTCAGCTCCCGGACTTCCTCCTCGAAACGTCCGTCGTGACGGATCTTGTCGGTCAGCAGGGCCGTGAAGGCCGCCAGTTCGTCGACCGATCCGTAGGCCTCGACCCGTTCATCGGTCTTGAAGACACGCTCCCCGCCGATGAGCGAGGTTGTGCCCTGATCGCCTGTCTTGGTGTAGACTTTCATATTCTGAAGTGTTGTTTAGGCAGATGGTTGTTGAAAATCAGCAGGTAACCCCTGTTGTCGACCGTTGTGGAGCGGTGCTGGGCGATGATGTGCTGACACAACGCCCACCGTTCGGGGGTGGCATAGGGGGCGATGAGGGCTATCGTTCGGTGCTGTTCGCGGGCCACGCGCACCATGTCGAGCAGCTTCTCCTTCGGCAGTGAGCAGAGAGCGATGCACAATTCGGCCTCGGAGGTGTTGATCCCGAAGTCGGCGAATCCGCAGTGTATGGCCAGGTTCTGCAACTGCATGGCGCGGCGTTTGCAGACTCCCTCGTTGATCAGGGCCGTGTAGAGCCTGCGGTCTCCGTCGAGCAGGTGCTTGCACATGAATACCTCGCGCACAATGTTGTAGATATAGGGCGAATGGACGCCGTGACCGCGGAAGTAGGGCGCACGGACCAGGCGGTTACCCAGGGCCGACACGCGTTGTGCAAGCGGAATCGGCCAGCGAAGGTTGTGACCTGTGAACTTCATTCCGTGTCCTCCTATTTTTTCAGCATTCCGGCCAGACGACCCGTCGAGAATGCGATCTGGAGGTTGTAGCCTCCCGTGTCGGCATCCAGGTCGAGGACCTCGCCGGCCATATACAGACCCTTGACCTTGAGCGATTCCATCGTGTAGGGGTTGACCTCGTCGCAGCGCACGCCTCCGGCCGTCACCACAGCGTAGTCAAACGGGGCGTAGTCGACGATGGGCAGTGTCCAACCCTTGAGTGTCTTGATCAGTCGCTCGACCTCCTGGTCGGTGATCTTGTCGATATAGGTTTTCGAGTGGATATCCAGCTCCTGGGCCATCGGCAGCACCAAAGGTTTGGGCAGCAGGCGGCGCAGCAGCTCGGCGAAGAATTCGGTGGGTTCCATCTCCTTGCGTTCGCGGGCGATGCGCTCGCGGAGGATCTCTTCGCTCAGAGCGGGTTTCAGATCGAGCGTCAGCTTGACCTTGTGGCCGTCGATCAGGGCGTCGACCGCCTGACGGCTCAGACGCAGGGCTACGGCACCCTCGATTCCGCGGTTCGAGAAACCGATCTCGCCGAACTCCTCGCGTACGGGTTCGTTGTCGACGAAGAGTGTGGCGCGGATGTTACGCAGCAGGAAGCGGTCCAGCTCCTTGAGGTGGGGGTGTGACGTTACGAGGGGCGTCAGCGACGGGCGTAGCGGCTCGATCGTGTGGCCCAGGTCGGCGGCGAACTGGTAGCCGTCGCCGGTCGATCCCGTGAGGGGGTAGGAGACGCCACCCGTGGCGAGGATCACCGTGGGGCATTCCTCCTTGCGGGTGAATCCGCGTTTGTTGACGTAGCTCACGCCGTAGACCCGGTTACCCACCGTGAGGATCTCCTTCACACGGGTGTTATATACGATTTTGACCCCGTTGTTGACGCAGTAGTCCAGCAGGGCGTTGGCCACGTCCCACGCCTTGCCGCTGTGGGGGAATACGCGGTCGCCGCGCTCGATGTCGAGCTTCACGCCTTGACGCTCAAAGAAGCGGATGGTCGCCTTGTTGTTGAATTCGGCGAATGCCTGCTTGAAAAAATCGGCATTGGCACGCAGGTGCTCCGTGAATTCCTCGACGGGGCGGGCGTTGGTCAGGTTGCAGCGTCCCTTACCCGAGATGCGAACCTTGCGTCCCGATTTCTCCATCTTTTCGATGAGTAACACGCGGTTACCGTTGCGTGCAGCCGTACCTGCGGCCATCATTCCGGCCGCACCCGCACCGATGACTATGACATCGTAGGGTTGTTTTTCTTCGAATTGTTCCATACGGGAGCAAAGATACAAAAATTATCGGTTGGCTGTATTGTTCCCGGGAGGAAATAGCACAATGATTTTCACCGGAGGGCCACGGTTTGTACCTTATATTATATATACCTTGTCGAGGATCTGTTCGTGGCGGAAAAACTTGAGCGTAAAGTTGTGATTTATTTCTTTGTTTCGAGAAAATTGAGTATCTTTGCACCCGCAAAAAAAGGCAAATAAACGTTCTATAAAATTATGTTGAGCAGAAGATTACTCCGTATCAAGGTCCTCAAGGCACTTTTCGCCCACATCAAGTCGGGCGCGGACAATATGCTCGCGTCGGAAAAATCACTGATGGCGAGTGTCGATAAGGCTTATGACCTCTATTTCCAAATGCTGACCCTTCCTGTCGAGTTGGCCCATTTCGCTAAAAACCGCCAGGAGATCGCCAAACAGAAAAAACTGCCGACATATGAAGATCTGAACCCCAATACCAAATTCGTCGACAACAAACTCATTGCCGTTATCGCCAACAGCGACTCGGTCAATGACCACATGGCCGTGCGCAACCTGGGCTGGGGCCAGAACCCCGATCTGATCCGCACGCTCTACACGCGCCTTGTGGAGGAGGAGTACTACAAGAAATACATGACTTCCCAGGAGCATTCCTTCGAGGAGGACCGCAAATTCCTCGAGACGTTCTTCACCGAGATTCAGAATTCGGAGCTGCTGGACGACGCCCTGGAGGAGATGTCGATCATGTGGTCGGACGATATGGCCTTCATCATCATGATGATCATGCGCACGCTGTCCAACGTCCGCCCCTCGCATACGGAGCTGAAGGTGGCCTCGAAGTTCAAGAGTGAGGAGGATCCCGCCTTCGTCAAGACGCTCTTCGAAAAGTCGCTGGTCAACTACAATGCCTACCAGGAGTATATCGAGAAATTCACCTCGAACTGGGACGTGGAGCGTATCGTCTTCATGGATAACCTGATCATCGGCACGGCCATCGCCGAGCTGACCTCCTTCCCGTCGATTCCCGTGAAGGTGACCCTCGACGAGTTCATCGAGATCTCGAAATTCTACTCGACCCCCGGCAGCAGCACCTTCATCAACGGTGTGCTGGACAAGATCGTGGAGTCGCTCACCGAGGAGGGGCGCATCAAGAAGGCCGGCCGCGGATTGATCTGATCCGTCCGCATGGTCGGAAACCGATAAAAACAGGAGGAAGTTGCCGAAAAGAAGGAGGCGCTTCCTCTTTTTTTGTTTAACTTTGCATTAAATTTTTTCAGACTATGAGGAGAATGTGGTGGGCTGTGGCGGCAGCCGTGCTGGCGGTAGCCTGCGGAAGGGGAGGGGCATCCTCCCCGTCGGGGAAACCTTCGCCCGAAACATACAAGGGACGGAGCCTGGTGATCACCGATTCGATGGTGATGCAGGGCGGGGCGGATACCCTCAAACTGGGTCGAATCCACTCGGGAGAGATCCTGGCCCTGCCTTTGAGGCTGGTCAACGGTGCGGAGAAACCCCTCGTGCCGGTCTCCACCTCGCGTTCGTGCGGCTGCGTCGACCTGGAATTCGAGGCGCAACCCATCCTGCCCCGCGAGTGGCAGGACTGCCGTCTGATCTTCGATTCGCGCGGCATGAGCGGCTGGCAGATCAAGCGTCTGGACCTTAGACTGGGCAATTCACCCCATGTGATCCGGCTTTGGGTCGATGTGGAGGTGCGCTGACAATTTGTGATTCGGGCAATATTTGTTATCTTTGTCACGTTAACCGGAAAACAACAAACCAATTTAAACAGAATAGAATTATGATTCAATTTCTTTTAGCAGCACCTGCCGAGCCGCAGCCCGGTTTTATGCAGCAGTATAGCATGTTCTTCATGATCGGCTTTATGGTTTTGATCATGTGGCTCTTCATCTGGCGTCCCGAGGCCAAGCGCCGCAAGCAGATGCAGAACTTCCGCGAGGGTCTGAAGAAGGGCGACAAGATCATCACCGCCGGTGGTATCTACGGAGTGGTCAAGGAGATCAAGGAGACGACCCTGCTTATCGAGGTTGACGGCAACGTGACGCTGCGTGTCGACAAGAACATGGTTGTGGCCGACACCAACGACCTGCAGAAATAGATCCCGACCCGTTTTTGAGCGGGAGGATACCTTTCATTTTGGCAGCGGTCCGTGATTTCGGGCGGCTGCTTTGTTTTTCGGGCGGTTATGCGTATCTTTGCGGCTTGAAAATCATACATACACAAATTACACTTCATCTTATGTTGCAGAAAATAACCCATACGTGCGTCGGCACGTGTTCGCGTCAGATCGACATCGAGGTCGAGGACGGTATTATCCGCAATGTCGTTTTCACAGGCGGTTGCCACGGCAATACCCAGGGCGTGGCCGCTTTGGTGCGCGGCAAGCGTATAGAGGAGGTTATCCCCGTGATCGAGGACATCGACTGTCGCGGCAAGGGCACCTCGTGTCCCGACCAGCTGGCCAAGGCCCTCCGTAAGGCCTTGTAATTCCGCCGGAGGCGGCGGCTGCGATTTTTTCCCGCGGCTGACATCCCGCTTGGGCATATCTTTTGCATGGACGTTCCTTTGTAAACCTTTTATAAAAGAACGTCTATGTATTTTTTATGGTATTTGCTTCTGGGTTTGGTGGCCGGATGGATCGCCAACCTCATTGTCAAGGGCAACGGCTCGGGACTGCTCATTAATCTGATTGTCGGTATCATCGGCGGACTGCTCGGCGGATGGATGCTTTCGCTGTTCGGGTTGGTGCCCGTGGGTACGATCGGCAGCCTGGTGACGGCCATCATTGGTGCTATCGTCCTGCTTTGGATTGTGGCCCTGATCCGTCACCCCGAGACCAAAAAGAAGAAATAGGGACGCGAGCCGCTCCGTTCGTTGGCACTTCAGATCCCGTTGCCGGGGAGTGCTTCACCTCATTAAAAAAGGTGATCCGTGGAATTTACGGATCACCTTTTTTGTGATGTGTCGTGAGGAATCTTCCTTCGGGGATCAGTGGGTGGCCTGATACCAGGCTGTCTGACGGTTCGAGGTGGTGTAGTGGGCACAAGGCTCGCTGAACGTAAGCCCCGTGTAGTAGCCGATGGGGTGCCGTCCGTTGGAGTAGGCCGAGTAGAACGTGTCGGTGTGGAGCCGACAGTCCGACGGCAGGAAGGCCTCGAGAGCCTCGTGAAACTCCTTCTTCAGTCCCGGATCCGTGCAGCTCAGCTCCACGTGGTGTCCCAGATCGAAGAACACATGGGCCGACAGACCCTCGTAGTATTGCAGACGCCCCAGGTGGTAATCTCCGTCGAAGGTGGCGTTGATGCGTCGGCAGACCTTGGCCAGACGATCCATCTCGGAGAGGACGCTCAGCGTGATGCAGCCCGAGGATTCGGCATTCAGAGGATCGCTGTCCCAGTCGTTCTGGTAGAAGTCCCAGTATTGGCGGCAGACCTCGCCCAAAGCCTCGCGCAGGGGGATCGAGGGGGTGTAGATCGGCTTCAGAATACGGTCGTAGGGGAATCCTGCGCCCATGATTTCCGAGGGGGACGAAATCACATAGTCCACCGCACCGCGCAGGTCGTAGAGGGTCTCGGCATTGGACATGAAGCAGGCGTCGAAGAGCAGGAAGTCGAATTTGAAGTCCTGGCGGGTGATCGCATCCCTCAGATCCGCGATGTCGATCTTGTGGTGCGTGTCGCCCAGGGCACGTGTCACGGCCGCATCGGGCATCGGACGCCAGAAGTCCTCTTCCGCGATCTGTTCTCCGGGACGGAGCGACAGCGAACGCAGACCCTCGCGGGCGGGGATCCAGGCCTGGCCGTGCGATCCGATCATCAGTCCGTAGTGGCGGGCCGGGGCAATCCGGCCGACATCACCGAACACCTGGCCCAGGGATTGGGCCGACGAGGGATCAAATTCGGTGTATTGGCGTACGGTCTGTATGTCGCATTTGCGGGTCTTGGGGTCGAGTTTCAGCTCCAGGAGCGTGGCCTCGCTGATCGAGGAGGGCTGGTAGCAGACCAGCAGACGACCCTCCTCACCCAGATCGCCCTGCTCGACGGCACGGGCGGCGTGGCTGATGTTGTTGTCGAAGAAGGGGCGCAGCAGACTGCGGCCGTTCATGTAGAGCAGAACGGTGCGTGAGGCGATGCCCGCCTTTTGGTCTACGGCTACGGGGATCTGACGACCGCCCCGTTCGCTGCGGACGATCAGCGAGCCCAGGCGGAGACGGTGTGTCGTCTCGTTGTCCGCCGAGGCGGTGACCCTTACGATGGTTTTCCCGGCCGACCCCTCAAGGGGTGTGGCCTCGAAGCCCGAACCCTCGGGCGTGATGCTCCATCCGCAGTCGGATGTCAGGGTAAATTCCGTAGAACTGCCGGCCGTGTTGTCCAGCAGGATTTCCACGGTGTCGGTCTCCAGACGCACCCCCTCCTGAGGGTCCTTGTCGTCGGAGCAGGACACCGAGGCGAGGAGCAGGGGGGCGAGGAGCAGATTTTTCAGAAATTTCATGGTCATTCAAGTTATATGTCATCCCTCGTCGTGGAACATATATCCTTCTGGTCGGGGCGTTGAGGCCGAGGCCGTGAGCGCCGCGAAGGCGAACAGGAGGGGGAATCCTTGGGCGGGGTGGACGTGTTTTTTATTTATAGACACGCGGTTTGAGGTTGTTGAACTGCCACGTCCGCTCGCGTTTGAAGGTGTAGCCGTCGGGCTTGTTGCGGTAGATGCGGCTGTAATCGAAGTAGAACCCCTTGCGCTTCTTGCCCGCTACGGTGTAGGGTGTCAGCAAGGGGACGAACTCCACCGTGCGGCTCACGATGCGGCTCTTGCCTGCGGGCAGCCCCTCGGCCGCCAGCACATCGAGGGCGTGGTCGAACATCAGGATGTGGCGCGGGGAGGATTGCGAGAATCCGTCGCCCGAGTCGAGTATGGCGCGGATCACGCCGTTCATGCGGTGGTAGTAGGCCTTTTCCTGCTCCTTGTCGCCCAGCGCGCCGTAGGCAAAGGCCATCAGATTGAGCACCTTGGGCGAGAAGGGGTCGTTCTCCAGGGCCTCCAGTCCGGCCGAGATGACCGCTTCGAGCGACGTCCGGTCGGGGGCATCCACATCGAGTCCGCCGACGAGTTCCAGCAGGCGGTCCAGGGCGGGATTCGTGGCCAGGGGCTTGTAGCTTTCCTGAAGGGCGTAGCCGTAGTAGAGGTAGTGGTAGTCCTCGTCGGTGAGGGTCATGTCCCCCGTATTGTAACGCAGGATCAGCGAGGTGTAGTAGAAGGGTGACCGGCTGTCGAGCGTCTTGGAGAGTATGTCCTCCTCGTCAGGCGTCTTGGCCGAGGCCGTGAGCGCCGCGAAGGCGAGCAGGAGGGTTAACCATAGTTTTTTCATATCGTTGTTTTTAGCAGATAACGTGCTTTTAACGCAAATCGTATTTCGAGATCAGTTCGCGGAACTTCTCCCTCAGTTGGGGAGATCCAGCGACGAGCGGCAGACGCATACGGTCGCCGATCTGCCCCATCACCGACAGTGCGCACTTCACACCCGTGGGGTTGCCCTCCTCGAAGAGGGCCTTTATGGCCTCGTCCAGCTCCGTGAAGGTCTCGGCGGCCTCCTCGAATCGGTTTTCCTTGGCCTGGTTCATGCATTTCATGAATTTGCGGGGGAAGCAGTTGGCCGCCACCGAGATCACTCCGTCACCACCTCTCTGCATCAAATCCAATGCCATTCCGTCGTCGCCCGACAGGACGAGGAATCCCTCGGGACGGTTGTCTATGATCTGCTGGATCTGGTCGATCTTGCCCGATGCCTCCTTGATGCCCAGGATGTTGTGGAAGTCGCGTGCGCATCTCAGCGTGGTTTCGGCCGTCATGTTTACTCCCGAACGTCCGGGGATATTGTAGAGGATGATCGGCAGGGGCGAATGCTCCGATACGGTGCGGAAATGCTGGTAGAGTCCCTCCTGGGAGGGTTTGTTGTAGTAGGGCGTGACGCTCAGGATGGCATCGGCCCCGCGCAGGTCGAATTCGCGCAGTTGGTCCAGCACCTCCGAGGTGGAGTTGCCGCCAACGCCCAGCACCAGAGGCACGCGTTGGGCGATGTGGTCGGTGATGAATACCGTGATGGCCGCACGCTCGGGCATATAGAGCGTGGGGGTCTCGGCCGTCGTACCGAGAGCGACGATGTAGTCCACGCCGCCTTCGATCACGTAATCGATCATGCGGGCCAATGCCTGATAGTCGACATATCCGTCGGGGGTGAAGGGGGTGATCAGGGCGACACCTACGCCTGCAAGTTTGTGCTGTATCATATTCTTTGTCCTTTTTATTGCGATGGGTACTAATTGTCTTGTGTTCGTGCATTGCGACGCTGTGTGGGGCAATGCCGTCGGTCGGTTGCTTGGCCCGTGTCGGTCGGGCTGTCTTGCACCGTGTTAGAAAAGCGAACCTTGTGTCGGCTCTGTCGCCGGAGTGTGACGCTCGGATTCCTTCGGGGGGGCCTCCGATTCCAAAGCCGAGAAAAGATCCGGCGCGGGAGTCTTTGGAGTGGCGGTCCCGGTGGGGGGTGTCGTGCGGTTTCCGATAGGGCTGCCTTGGGGAATGTCCGTTGAGGTCGGCTCTTTTGGAGCATCCTGCCCGGAGGCAGCCTGTTTGGAAGCCTTCGGGGTGTCCTGCCCGGGTGTTTCCTTGTCGGAGTCTTTTGCGGAATCCTGCCTGGAGACATTCTTGTCGGAGGTCTTCGGGGTATCCTGTCCGGAGTTGCTTGCGGAGCTCTCTTCCGAAGAGAACTTTTCGGCTGCCGGGGCATCGTTCAGATCTTCGCCCGCGTTACTGCCCGCTTCGATCATACGGATGAACTCCTCCTCGGAGATGATCCGTATACCCAGTTTTTCGGCCTTCTTGAGCTTGGCGGGGCCCATGTTGTCGCCGGCCACCAGGTAATCCACATTACCCGACACGGCGGCCAGGTTGCGTCCTCCGTGCGATTCGATCAGAGCCTTCAGTTCGTCGCGCGAGTGGAGGGAGAACTTGCCCGAGATGACGAAACTCTTGTCCCGGAGAGCCTCGGAGGCCTGTTCGCACTCCTCGGCCTCGAATTGCAGGCCGGCCCGGCGCAGGCGCTCGATGATGCGGCGGTTCTTTTCGTCGGCGAAGTATTCGAGGATGGCGTCGGCGATTTTCTCGCCCACCTCGTCGGCCTTCACCAGCTCCTCGCGTGAGGCGTTCATCACGTTGTCCAGCGAGCGGAAGTGGCTCGCGAGGTATTTGGCCGTGGTCTCGCCCACAAAGCGGATGCCCAGACCGAACAACACACGGTGGAAGGGTACCTCGCGCGAGCGGGCGATCGAACGGATGATATTCTCGGCCGACTTCTCGCCCAGACGGGGTAGGGAAGCCAGCTCCAGGGGTTTCAGATCGTAGAGATCCGAGATGTCGTGCAGCAGTCCGTTTTCGTAGAGCAGCTCGACGGTTTCCTCGCCCAGTCCGTCGATGTTCATGGCCTTGCGGCGGATGAAGTGGATCATGCGGCCGATGATCTGGGGGCGGCAACCGCTCTGGTTGGGGCAGTAGTGCTTGGCCTCGCCCTCGTAGCGCACCAATTCCGTGCCGCACTCGGGGCAGTGGGTGATGTATTGCAGGGGAAGACTGTCCGCAGGACGCTCCGAAAGCTCTACACCCGTGATCTTGGGGATGATCTCGCCGCCCTTCTCGACATAGACCATGTCGTTGAGACGGATGTCCAGCAGGGCGATTTGCTCGGCGTTGTGGAGCGTAGCGCGACGCACGGTCGTGCCGGCCAGCAACACCGGGTCGAGGTTGGCCACGGGGGTGACGGCTCCCGTGCGTCCCACCTGGAAGTCGATGCTGTTCAGACGGGTCAGCGCCTGTTCGGCCTTGAATTTATAGGCCACGGCCCATTTGGGCGCCTTGGCCGTGAAGCCTAGGTGGCGGCGCATGGCGAAGTCGTCGACCTTGATCACCACGCCGTCCGTGGGGAATGCCAAGGCGTGACGCGCTTCGTCCCAGTGGTTGATATAGTCGTCGATCTGAGCCTTGTTGTGGCAGACGCGGAAGTGTTCCGAGACCTTGAATCCCCAACGGCGGGCCGATTCGAGCGATTGGCGGTGGGTCGTGAAGGGGAGGTTGTCGCCCGCCAGCTGGTAGAGCGTGCAGTCCAGACCGCGACGGGCCACAACAGCCGAGGATTGTTGCTTGAGGGTTCCTGCGGCGGCGTTGCGGGGGTTGGCCAGAAGGGGTTCTCCGGCGGCCTCGCGCTCGGCGTTCAGACGGTCGAACGAGGCGTAGGGCATGAAGATTTCTCCGCGGATCTCGAAATAGTCGGGCCAGTCGTTGCCCTGCAACTGGAGGGGGACGGTGCGTATGGTGCGTACGTTGGCCGTCACATCGTCGCCGCAGCTTCCGTCGCCGCGGGTCACGGCCCTCAGCAGCCGTCCGTGCTCGTAGGTGAGCGAGATGGCCGTGCCGTCGAACTTCAGTTCGCAGACGTATTCCGCCTCGCCCTCTTCGGTCTCGATGCGGTCGATGAAGTCGTGAAGCTCGTCCAGCGAGTAGGTGTTGCCCAAAGAGAGCATCGGGAAGCGGTGCTCCACGGCCTGGAATTCGGAGGTGATGTCGCTGCCCACCCTTACCGACGGGGAGTTGGGATCCTGGAATTCGGGGTGTTCCCGCTCCAGATCCTGCAGTTCGCGCATCAGGGCGTCGAACTCGAAGTCGGAGATCTCGGGGGAGTTGTCAACGTAATATTTGAAGTTGTGGTATTCTAATTGGCGGCGTAACTCTTCAATTCTTTGCTGTATCATACATATTATATACTCTAACCTGCGTAAAGATACACAAACTTGTCGGGAAACGGGGATAAAAGCAAAAAAAATGCAAAAAAAAATCATTGATGCTGGGCGATATGTAAATTTTGCTTATACTTGCAGAAAATTTTCAAGTATTACCATGACCAAACCAAACATTGCGAAGAAGCATATTGTAAAAAGTCTTCACAATCTGCCCCTCGAGATTCAGGAGGCTGTGAAAGAGAAATATCCCCTGGGCTTTGCCGACGCCATGATGCGTATCAGCAAACCCAACGGCGATTTCTTCTATGCCGTGCCGTTCGACACGGAGGATGTCTCCTATATGGTGAAGATTGATGTGAAGATCGACGATCAGACTCAGGAGGAGGATGACAAGGATTATTACGATGACGAGATCAAAGGAGCCGATGAAATCCAGGATGACGGCTCGGAAGCGGACGACGAGGAGGAGGATTAGCCTGCTCGCCCGGCTCTGTGCGGCGCTCCCCCTGGCGATGACGGCGGCTTGTGGCCTTGCCGACGATCACGATGAGGAAATCCGTCACGAGTACATCCGCTTTACGGATTCGGCCTTCGAGAAAGTATGCCTGTCGCAGTTCGATTTGAACCGTGACGGGCGTTTTTCTCGTTATGAGGCCCAGCGTGTGGTGGAGCTGGACTGTTCCGATGCGGGGATCCGCTCGTTGTGGGACATCTCGGAGTTCAAGAACCTGCGCAGGCTCGATTGCAGCGGCAATCTGCTGTCGGATCTCGATCTGACAGCCTGTCCCTATTTGGAGCGGGTCGACTGCCACAACAATGACCTTTGGTCGCTCAATGTCGACCGCCTGCGCTCGCTGGGGGAGATCAACTGCTCGGAGAATGCCCTGGAGCGGATCGATCTGACGAACAACGGTTCGCTGCGCCGGCTCGACTGCCGTGCCAACCGCCTGCGGACCCTCGATCTGACGGCGTGCAGCCGCCTTGAGGAGCTGGATGCCCGGACCAATCCCATGCTGGAGACCGTCTATCTGAGTGAAGGCCAGGATGTGGCCTATCGGATCGATGGCGACACCCGGATCGTGCGCCAATGAAACGACTGAAAATGCGACGCGGAGATCCTCTTCGTGTCGCAAATTTTTTATAAAATGTTGAAAACTCCCGGTGAAGGGTTGCTGATTTAGAATAAAAATTAGTATCTTTGGGAGCAAAAATGTCTTTTGCACAACAGTAAAAAGCAAAAACCAAGATACAATGAAAAAAGTAGACGTGATCCTCGGCCTGCAGTGGGGCGATGAGGGCAAAGGCAAGGTAGTTGACGTGTTGACGCCCAACTATGATGTTGTGGCTCGCTTCCAGGGCGGTCCCAACGCCGGTCACACGCTCGAATTCTGTGGAGAGAAATACGTTCTTCGCTCGATTCCTTCGGGTATTTTCCAGGGTGGCAAACCCAATATCATCGGTAACGGCGTGGTGCTTGACGCCATCCTGTTCCGCGGCGAGGCCGAAGCCCTGGCCAAAAGCGGTCACGATCTGACCCGTCAGCTCTGCATCTCGAAGAAGGCCCACCTGATCCTCCCGACGCACCGTATCCTCGACGCAGCCTATGAGGCCGCCAAGGGCAGTGCCAAGATCGGTACTACGGGCAAGGGTATTGGCCCGACCTATACCGACAAGGTCAGCCGTAACGGCATGCGCGTGGGCGATCTGCTCAAACCCGACTTCAAGGAGATCTACGCCGCCCACAAGGCCCGCCACGAGCAGATCCTCCGCAGCTTGAACTACGACTACGACATCACGGAGTTGGAGGCCGAGTGGTTCGAGGCCGTGGAGTACCTCAAGCAGTTCCGTATCGTCGACAGCGAGTACTTCATCAACGAGTGTCTGAAGGAGGATCGTCCGATCCTGGCCGAGGGCGCACAGGGTACGTTGCTCGACGTGGACTTCGGTTCGTATCCCTTCGTGACGTCGTCGAACACGGTGTGTGCCGGTGTCTGCACGGGTCTGGGTGTTGCGCCCAACCGTATCGGCGAGGTGTTCGGTATCTTCAAGGCATACTGCACGCGCGTGGGCAGCGGTCCGTTCCCCACGGAACTTTTCGACCAGACGGGTGACGATCTGGGCCGTATCGGCCACGAGTTCGGTGCCGTGACGGGTCGCAAGCGCCGTTGCGGATGGCTCGATCTGATCGCGCTGAAATATTCGATCATGATCAACGGCGTGACGCAGTTGATCATGATGAAGGCCGACGTGATGAACGGTTTCGACACGATTCGCGTGGCTACGGGCTACGAGATCAACGGCGAGCGTACCGAGCAGTTCCCCTTCGATGTGGATGTCGACATCAAGCCGATCTACACCGACTTCGAGGGTTGGAAATGCGACATCAGCCAGTGCAAGTCCTACGACGAATTCCCCGCAGCCTTCAAGAACTACGTGGAGTTCATCGAGCGCGAGACGGGAGTTCCGGTGAAGATCATTTCGGTGGGACCCGACCGCGGTGAGACGATCGTGAGATAAGACTCCGATGGCCCGCAACCTGTCGCAAGACGGGAGGATTCTTTGAAACGCGGAAACAAGACCTTCCCCGTCCGTTCGGATGAACAGAAGGGGACTATATGTGAACTTTATGGATAGGTGATCGTGGCAGGAGACCCCAAGTGGGTTTCGCTGCTGCGATCACATATCGTATCAAGGAGCGGTGAAGGGGGTGCCGATGGTCCCCGGATCCGCAGATAACAGACCTAAAAAACCAAGTATTGACGTATGAAACAAAACCTTAAAATTGTAGTTTTGGCCAAGCAGGTGCCCGATACCCGCAATGTGGGTAAGGACGCGATGACCGCCGAAGGTACGGTCAATCGAGCAGCACTTCCGGCCATCTTCAATCCGGAGGACCTCAATGCGTTGGAGGCGGCTTTGTCGCTCAAAGACCGTGTGGAGGGTGCCACCGTCCACATTCTGACCATGGGACCGCAGCGTGCGGCCGATATTATCCGCGACTCGATGTTCCGCGGAGCCGACGGCGGCTATCTGCTGTCGGGACGTGAGTTTGCCGGCTCCGATACGCTGGCCACCTCCTATGCGCTTTCGTGTGCGCTGAAGAAAATCTCGCCCGACGTGATCTTCGCAGGCCGCCAGGCCATCGACGGCGATACGGCTCAGGTAGGCCCCCAGGTGGCCGAGAAACTGGGTCTGCCGCAGGTGACCTATGCCGAGCAGATCGTTCAGGTGAAGGAGGATTCGCTGGTCATCAAGCGCCGCCTGGAGCATGGCGTGGAGACGGTCGAGACACCGATCCCGGCAGTCATCACGGTCAACGCCTCGGCCGAGGAGTGCCGCCCGCGCAATGCCCGCCGTGTGATGTCGTATAAGTATGCCCTTTGCAAGTCGGAGATTGCCGCCGATCCCGAGTCGAAGGCCGCTCTGAGAGCTCAGAGTAACCCCTCGCTCCAGATCGTGGAGTGGGCTCTGGCCGATGTCGATCCCGATCCCGTACAGCTGGGCCTGTCGGGTTCGCCGACGAAGGTCAAGAAGATCGAGAATGTCGTATTCCAGGCCAAGGAGGCAAAGCGTCTGACGGCCGACGATCAGCAGATCAATGAACTGATGGTTGAACTTATCACGAGCCACACGCTCGGTTAATCCGCTTGAAGAGATGAACAACATATTCGTATATATAGAGAACGAAAACGGCTCTGTGGCCGATGTCAGCCTCGAATTGCTGACCAAGGGCCGCGAGTTGGCCGATACGCTGAAGGTGAAGCTGGAGGCGGTGGTCATCGGCCATGATTTGAAGGGTATGGCCGCGGAGTTGGCCAGGTACGGTGCCGACACCGTGTGGATAGCCGACGACGAGATCTTTGCGCCGTTCCGCACGCTGCCCCATACGGCCGTGATGTGCGGACTGATCGAGGAGCAGCAGCCCCAGATCGTGCTGTTCGGAGCCACGCCCGTGGGCCGCGACTTCGCACCGCGCGTATCGTCGGCACTCCACAGCGGACTGACGGCCGACTGTACGCAGCTGGTGATCGGCGACCACACCGATCCCAAAACCAAGAAAGAGTATAAGGATCTTCTGTATCAGATCCGCCCGGCATTCGGCGGCAACATCATCGCGACGATCGTCAATCCCGACCACCGTCCCCAGATGGCCACCGTCCGCGAGGGTGTGATGCGCAAGGAGCTGGCCCCGGTGCCGGCACGTGGCGAGGAGAAGAGGATCGAATGGGAGAAATTTGTCAAGGATACGGACCTGGCGGTGAAGATCATCGACCGTCAGATCGAGGAGCGCAAGATCGACATCAAGGGCGCAAGCATCATCGTGGCCGGAGGCTACGGACTGGGCTCGAAGGAGAACTTCAAGCTGGTCTACGAGTTGGCCGATGTGCTGGGTGCCGAGGTGGGTGCGAGCCGTGCGGCGGTCGATGCCGGATTCACGGAACACGAACGCCAGGTGGGTCAGACGGGAGTGACGGTACGTCCGAAACTCTACATCGCCTGCGGTATTTCGGGTCAGATCCAGCATACGGCCGGCATGGACCAGTCGGCGATGGTGATCTCGATCAATACCGATCCCGATGCCCCGATTAACAAGATCGCCGACTACGCCATCACGGGTGATGTCAACGAGGTGATCCCCAAGATGATCAAGTACTACAAACAAAATTCAAAGTAATGGCAAATTTCTTTTCAGATAATAAAGACTTGCAGTTCCACTTGCAGCACCCCGCGATGCGCAAGATCGTGGAACTCAAAGAGCGCGGTTTCGCCGAGAAGGATCTCTACGATTTCGCGCCACAGGATTTTGAGGATGCAATGGACTCCTACCGTCGCGTGCTGGAGATCGCCGGCGAGGTGTGCGGTGATGTCATTGCTCCGAATGCCGAGGGCGTGGATCAGGAGGGCCCCCGCGTGGTGAACGACCACGTGGAGTACGCTTCGGGTACGGTGCGCAACCTCAAGGCCATTGTCGATGCGGGTCTGAGCGGATTGACCCTGCCGCGCAAATACAACGGTCTGAACTTCCCGCTGGTGTGCTTCGTGATGGCCAACGAGATGGTGGCCCGTGCCGATGCGGGATTCGAGAATATCTGGGGCTTGCAGGACTGCGCCGAGACGCTCAACGAGTTTGCCTCGGAGGAGCTGAAGGCCAAATACCTGCCGCTGGTTTCGGCGGGTGCCACCTGCGCCATGGACCTCACGGAGCCGGATGCCGGATCGGATCTGGGTGCTGTGATGCTGAAGGCCACCTGGTCGGAGGAGCGTCAGACGTGGTTGCTGAACGGTGTGAAACGATTCATCACCAATGGCGACGGCGATGTGTCGCTGGTGCTGGCCCGTACCGAAGAGGGTACGACCGATGCCCGCGGACTGTCGATGCTGGTCTACGACAAGCGCGACGGTGGGGTGAAGGTGCGCCGCATCGAGAACAAAATGGGTATCAAGGGCTCGCCTACGTGTGAGCTGGTCTTCACGAACGCCCCGGCCCAGCTGGTGGGTGATCGCAAGATGGGTCTGATCAAGTACGTGATGTCGCTGATGAACGCTGCCCGCCTGGGTATCGGTGCGCAGTCGGTGGGTACGTGCGAGGCGGCCTACCGCGAGGCATTGAAATATGCCGCCGAGCGCGAGCAGTTCGGAAAACCGATCATTCGCTTTGCCGCCGTGTCGGAGATGCTCTTCAATATGAAGGCCAAACTGCAGGGTGCCCGCGCACTGCTCTATGAGACCACGCGCTTCGTGGAGATCTACAAGCAGTACGGCCACATCTCGCACGAGCGTTCGCTGGAGGGCGACGAGCGTAAGGAGATGAAGTTCTACAATCGCCTGGCCGACGGATTCACGCCTCTGGTCAAGCTTTTCTCGTCGGAGTATGCCAATCAGCTGGCCTTCGATGCCATCCAGATCCACGGAGGCTCGGGCTTCATGAAGGATTACCCCTGCGAGCGTCTCTACCGCGATGCCCGAATCATGAACATCTACGAGGGAACGTCGCAGTTGCAGGTCGTTGCCGCCATCAACGCCGTGACGAAGGGCACCTTTATGGAGCAGATCGCCCGCTATGCCGAGGAGGAGTATGCCGCACCAATGCAGGCCATCGTGGAGACGCTGAAGGATCTGACGGCCAAGTACGAGGCGATGATTGCCCATGTAGAGGAGGGCGACAAGCAGGTGGCCGGATTCAAGGACTTCCATGCCCGCCGCCTGGTCGAGACCGCCGGACACATCATCATCTCCTACCTGCTGGCCCGCCAGGCCGGCGAGGATGGGCAGTATGCCGACTCGGCCCGCGTATATGCCAAATTGGCAACGGGTAAGATCGCCGAGGCCTATACCTATATCATGAATTCGACGACGGATGATGTCGAACTCTTCAAAAAAGTCGAGGCTTTGGCTTAAATAGTATTTTTCGGAACAGAACGCTGTTGCCCGGATTTTAGCTTGCGGGAGGGGTTTTCTAAGAGGAAATCCCTCCCGTATTGTTTTAAATTTCCTCGTTTGTGTCTGTTATGACGGCTGAAAAGTGCATTTGGAGCAGAATATTATTTGAAATTTCCTATATTTGCAAAATATTCATTAAATAAGAGGAAACTATTATTAAAAGGAATAACAAATTTGTTATGGGTAAAATGAGATTTATTTTGAGTATGGGTGTCGCCCTTGTGCTGGCGTCGTGCGGAACTGCTCCCCGTGAGGCCGAGCCGTTGCGTCCCGTGAAGGTCGCCGAGGCGGAGTCGCTGGGAGTGACCGACAAATCGTTTAGTGGCGTTGTGATGCCCGACCAGTACAGTAACCTGGCCTTCAAGGTCGGAGGTCCGCTGGTGCAGATGAACGTGGTCGAGGGCCAGCGCGTAAGAAAGGGCGAGCTGGTGGCCGAGATCGATCCGATTGACTACCGCCTGCAGTATGAGGCCACCCGTTCGTCGTATGTGACGGCCAAATCGCAGTTGGAGCGTGCCGAGAAACTGTTGGCCAAGGACGCCATCTCGCGTCAGGACTTCGAGTCGACCCGCGCACACTACGACAATGCCAAGGCTTCGTTCGAGAATGCCGAGAGCCTGCTGAAGGAGACCAAGTTGCGTGCTCCGTTCGACGGCTTCGTGCAGAAGAAGTTCGTGGAGAACTATCAGAAGGTGCAGGCCGGTACGTCTGTCGTGTGCCTGATCGACCCCTCGCTGTTGCAGATCCGCTTCCTGATGCCGGAGGCCAATATGGAGTACTTCCTGGCCGATCCCGAGCTGTATGTGGAGTTCGAGAACTACAAGGGTACCTATTTCAAGGCTCGCGTCAAGGAGTATGTCCCCGCTTCGTCCGACGGTTCGGGTGTTCCGGTGTTCCTGCGTATCGACGACAGCCGCTTCAACCTCAAGGAGTATAACGTCAGCGTGGGCTTCACGTGCCGCGTGATCCTGCGTCACACCAATCCCGGAATGACCGATGCCTGCACCGTGCCTATTTCGGCGATCGTGACCAAGGTCGAGGGCAACGAACCCCATGTCTTTGTCTTCAATGCCGAGAAGGGTCTGGTGGAGATGCATTCCGTCAAGCAGGAGGGCATCACGGGCCGAGGCAGCGTGATCATCACCGAAGGCCTGAAGGCCGGTGAGCAGGTCGTGGTGGCCGGAGCAACGCGTCTGACCGATGGTCAAAATGTTAAAGTTCTGTAAGATTATAAGTTGTAGAAGATGAATTTACCCAAATATTCACTCGATCATAAACGGGTAATTTTCTTTTTCCTGACGGTGGTCTTCATCGGCGGCTTCATGTCGTTCTTCGGACTGCCCAAGAAAGAGGATTCGCCGTTCGTCATCAAGACGGCGGTACTCGTCACCCAGTATCCGGGAGCTACGCCCCAGGAGGTGGAAGAGCTGGTCACCGAACCCATCGAACGCGAGATTCAGTCGATGTCGGAGGTGAAGAAAATCAAATCGGAGTCCCGGTTCGGAATGTCGAAGATCACCCTCGATCTGATTCCTTCGATCGACAACGCCCGTATGCCGGTCAAATGGGACGAGTTGCGCCGTAAGGTGCAGAACGTCCAGGCGCAGTTGCCCAAGGAGGCTTCGGCCATCTCGGTCAACGACGACTTTGGCGATGTGTTCGGTATCTACTACGCACTGACCATCGACGAGGGCTTCTCCTACAAGGAGTTGCGCGACTGGACCCAGAAGATCAAGAAATTGCTGGTGCCGATCGAAGGTGTGCAGAAGGTGATGCTCTCGGGTGAGCAGCAGGAGGTGATCAACGTCAAGATCTCCCCCGAGAAGCTCTCCGTGGCGGGTATCGACCCGAACGAACTGGCCCGTCTGCTGGGCGCACAGAACACCCTGGTCAATACCGGAGAGGTGGGCCTGGGCGACTACCAGTTGCGTATCCTGGCCGACGGTACCTACCAGAGCATCGACGACATCAAGAACCAGCTGATCATCATGCACGAAGGCCGTGAGATCCGCCTGGGCGATGTGGCCGAGGTGGAACACGGATACCTCGACCCGCCGTCGAGTCTGATGCGTGTCAACGGACTGCGAGCCGTCGGTATCGGCGTGGCGTCGGGTTCGAAGGACAATGTGGTGGCCGTGGGCGATGCCGTGGCTGCCAAACTCAAGGAGATCGAGGCCATGCTGCCCGTGGGCATCGAACTGATGCCGCTCTATCCCGAGAACGAGATTGCCGCCGAGGCCAACAACGGTTTCATCCTGAACCTGATCGAGTCGCTCTTCATCGTGATCGCCATCATCTTCCTGGTGATGGGTTCGCGTGCGGGTATCCTCATCGGATCGTCGCTGCTCTTCTCGGTGGCCGGTACGATGCTCGTCATGCTCTTCATGGGCACGAGCCTGAACCGTACCTCGCTCGCCGCCTTCATCATCGCCATGGGTATGCTGGTCGATAACGCCATCGTGGTGACCGACAACGCCCAGATCGCCATCAAACGAGGTGTCCCGCGCCGCGATGCACTGATCAACGGTGCCACGGGTCCGCAGTGGCAGTTGCTGGGTGCGACACTCATCGCCATCTTCTCGTTCCTGCCGCTGTATCTGGCTCCCTCGTCGGTGGCCGAGATGGTTAGCCCGCTGTTCGTCGTGCTGGCCGTGTCGCTGGGTCTGAGCTGGGTGTTCGCCCTGTCGCAGACGCCGATCTTCGGTATCTATATCCTGGCCGAAAATACGGGCGAGACAGGAAAGGATCCCTACGATACGAAACTCTACCATAAGTTCGAGGGCATATTGGCCTATCTGATCAAGCACCGTTTCGTCACGGTGATTTCGGTCTTCGCCTTCCTGATCTTCTCACTGGTGGTGATGGGACTGATGCCCCAGAGCTTCTTCCCTTCGATGAACAAACCCTATTTCCGTGCCGATCTGATCTTCCCCGAGGGCTACGGTATCAATAAGGTGTCGGATGAGGTGAAGAGCATTGAGGAGTACCTCTCCAAGCAGCCCGAGATCCGCAACTACTCGATCACGATGGGTGGATCGCCTGTGCGTTACTACCTGGCCAGTGCCGCCTACGGCCCGATGCCGAACTACGCCAACGTGCTGATCGAGACCAACGAGCCGGAGCAGTCGACCGAGATGGAGGAGCGTTTCTACCAGTACATGGTAGCCAACTATCCCGACATCATCACCCGTTCGTCGCTCTTCGCCCTGGCCCCGGTGCCCGATGCCAAGATCGAGATAGGTTTCACGGGAGACAACATCGATACGCTGGCCTCGCTCACGAGCCGCGCCATGGACATTGCCCGCTCAACGGATATGGTGATCGACATCCGTCCGAGCTGGGGCAATAAGGTTCCCGTGTGGAAGCCTCTGTTCATGCAGGAGAAGGGTCTTCAGCTGGGCGTTTCGCGCCAGCAGGTGGCCAATTCGCTGCGTGCCGCCACCAACGGTGTGCCCCTGGGTGCTTACCGCGAGGGCGATATGACGATGCCGATCCTGCTGAAGGTCTCGGATATCGACCACATCACGCTGGACGATGTGCGCACGTTGCCGGTAGCCGGTTCGCGTACGCCGGGTGTGACGGTGGAGCAGGTGGTCGAGGACTTCAACCTGGACTACGACTACAACATCATCAAGCGCGTCAACCGTCAGCGTACGATGATGATGCAGTGCGAGCCTGCGCGTGATGTCAACGCCATTGCCGCCTTCAATACCATTTATAACAGCGTCAAGGAGCAGATCGACCTGCCGGAGGGCTATACGATGAACTACTACGGTGACCAGGAGACCCAGACCGAGTCGAACGAGGCTATCGGATCGCAGTTGCCGTTGACCTTCGTGCTGATCTTCATCGTCCTGCTGCTGCTCTTCCCGCACCACTACCGCCGCACGGTTGTCATTCTGGCGATGCTGCCGCTGATCTTCATCGGTGTGGTCTGGGGTCTGATCCTGCTGGGCAAGTCGCTCGACTTCTTCGCCATGCTGGGTATGCTGGGTCTGATCGGTATGAACATCAAGAACGCCATCGTGCTGGTCGATCAGATCAAGTATAACCTCGACGAGAAGATGGAGCCGATGCAGGCCGTGATCGACGCCACGAAGACCCGTATCGTCCCCGTGACGATGGCTTCGGGTACGACGATCCTCGGTATGTTGCCTCTGTTGGCCGATACGATGTTCGGCGGTATGGCCGCGACGATCATGGGCGGTCTGTTGATGGCTACCTGCTTGACGATCTTCATCCTGCCGGTTGCCTATTGCATCTTCTTCAATATCAAAAATGAGAATTAAACCATGAGAAAGCATATCATTCCAATTCTGTTGCTGCTCACGCCGCTGTCGCTGGCAGCTCAGGACCGGGCGGCGGCTTCCGAGCAGAAGCCGGCTGCGGTGGGTATTGAGCCTTTGGCTATGGACACCTCCGAGCCGCTTTCCGAGGAGCAGTATCGCCAGCGGGTGCTGGATTACAGTCTTTCGCTGCGTCAGAGCAGCGAGCAGCTCGAAGCCGTGCGCCAAGCCATGCGCGAGGCCAAGACCTCGTTCCTGCCCAGCCTCGATTTTTCGGGTTCGGTGCAGTATCGCGTGACGGATTATAACCTCGACTTCGGCGGCCAGAGCGTCGGGATGAAGCCCGAGAGCTATTCGCTCAATGCCGATATTCACGAGGTGATCTACGGCGGAGGTGCCGTGAAGGAGGGCTATAAGGCCGCCAAGATTCAGCACGAGATCGCCCAGGTGAGCGAGGAGCTGACCCGCACCAATGTGACCTACTCGGCCGAACTGACTTACTGGAGCGCTGCGGCCAAGTCGGCCCTGTGGCGTCTGACGGACCGCTACGTAGCACTCATCGCCGAGCAGGCCGATGTCATCCGCGAGCGTTTCGAGGACGGTCTGATTTCGAAGACCGACCTGTTGCAGATCGAGGGTCGCCTGGCTTCGGCCAAGATCCAGCGCAGCGAGGCCTACAAGTCCTACCAGCTGGCTTTGCAGAACCTCAATATCATGATGGGCCGTGAGCCGCTCAAGGAGGTGGTGATGAGCGACGAGATCAACCGTCCGGACGACATCCCCTCGTCGGTATTGTCGCTGGAGGCCGCCCTGGACCGCCGTGCCGAGTATGCGATCTCGGAGAAACAGATCGCCTACCAGCTCAGCCAGCTCAAGATCCGCCGCAGCAAGTACCTTCCGCAGCTGGTCATCGGTATGCAGGCCGGTTGGGGTACGACGATGCTTAATTTCGACGGTTCGACCCTTTGGAACAGTTTCGCTTATGCAAAGCTCAGTGTGCCGATCTTCCACTGGGGCGCGAAGTATAAGAACGTAGCCTCGCAGCGTGCCCTGTTGCGCAGCCGCGAGTGGGAACTGCAGCAGACGCGCGATCAGATCTTGAAGGAGATCCACGCCGCTTACACGAGCCTGGTGGAGTACAGCCGTCAGATCGGACTGGCTCAGGAGGCTTGCGAGACCACGCGCGAGAGCCTCGATCTGAATACGTTCAGCTATAACGAGGGTAAACTTCCCCTGGTCGATGTCCTGGCCGCACAGGTGGCCTGGGTGCAGTCCAACAGTGCCTTGATCCAGGCCTGGTTGCAGGAGAAGATCGCCTTTGCCGACTACAACAAGGCCATCGGCAACCACGAGTAACCCCCGGATCCGAATTCCGGAGTAATATCCCCGACCGAAACGATTCGGCCGGGGATTTTTTTGGTGGGGAGACTCCCAAACCGGAAATAATGCGTATTTTTGTGCAACTTTTCCCAAAAATATAAATATGGAACAGAGGATTCAACACCTGGCTGATTATACGCGCGAGGCCTATTGCATGAACTTTTTCGTCCACCGGCTTCGGGGAGGGGAAGAGGTGGGGGAGGTCCATCGCCACGACTTTTTCCAGATCATCCTCCTCGAGGAGGGGCGCGCCCGCCACATGGTCGATTTCAGGACGCAGGAGATGGAGCCGCAATCCGTCTCGGTAGTCTTCCCGCATCAGATCCATAGGCTGGATCTTTCGCCGGATGCCCGTGTGACGGTCGTGATGTTCGACCAGACAGTGTTCTGCTCCGAGATGTTGCGCAACGAACTGAAGGATTACAATATCGACCTCCAGCGCCGGATCAACTTCCCCGAAGGGGGACAGCTCCCCGCGGCGTTCGACGGTCTGATGGCCCTGGTCGGGGACATCACCCGGACCGATCGGAGGATGAATCCCGTGAGGAAGATGCAGATCAAACTGCGCATCAAGATCATGCTTCTCGAAATCATCGACTCCCTGCCCGATGCCGGGGAATGTATCGCCAACGAGAACGACACGGTGTTGTACAGCCGCTTCTGCGAACGGGTCGACCGTCAGTTCAGCGAGCAGCGCAAGGTGTGCCAGTATGCCGAGGAACTGGGTGTGTCGTCCAAGAAACTCACGATGGTGTGCCAGCAGTACAGCGGCCGCTCACCCCTGGAGATCATCCACGAGAAACTGACGCTGGAGTTGGAGAAGGTGCTGGCCCTCGACGAGATGAGTTTCAAGGAGATTGCCTTCCGCTTCGGATTCTCGTCGCAATCGGCTCTGAACAAGTACATCGGGCAGAAGTTCGGGATGACCCCTCTCGAGTTCAAGGAGCATCTTCAGCGTCGAATTTTGGGTAAAAAATAGCATTTTCCCGATTTTATAAATCAACGGATTTGTTTTATAACGTCCGGACGTTCTTTCCATACTACTTTTGCACTGTAATCAGAAACAAGAAGTTAAACACATAAAAACATCAAAATTATGGCAAAATTGTATGGTTCCGGTGCATTGTACCACGGTAACGGTTCGTTGGAGGAGTTGAAGTCGATCGACGGCAAGAAGGCTGTGATCGTAACCGGTAAGGGCTCGACCACGAGAAACGGCAGTTTGAAGCGCACGGAGGCTCTGTTGGCCGAGATCGGCATGGAGTATAAGGTATTCAATAACGTAGAGGCCGATCCTTCGATCGAGACGGTTCGTAAGGGAGCCGCTTTCATGTCGGAGTTCCAGCCCGACTGGATCATCGGATTGGGTGGTACGTCGGCTATCGACGCTGCCAAGGCCATGTGGGTTCTCTACGAGCATCCCGAGCTTCCTTTCGAGCAGATGATCAAACCCTTCGGTATTCCCACCTTGCGTCAGAAGGCTCGCTTTGTAGCCATTCCTTCGACCAGCGGTACGGGTACGGAGACCACTTCGCTGGCTGTGATCACCGACCGTGTGAAGGGTGTGAAATATCCTCTGGCATCGCACGAGTTGCAGCCCGACATGGCTATCGTCGATGGAGATCTCTGCAAGTCGATGCCCGCACACATCACCGCTAACACCGGTATGGATGCCTTGACTCACTCGATCGAGGCTTACACCTCGAACGTAGACGACAACTACGCCGATGCTTTCGCCAAGGGTAGCATCGAGTTGATCTTCGCCAACCTGAAGAAGGCTTGTGAGGATCCCGAGAATGGCGAGGTACGTCAGAATATGCACGACGCATCGGCATTGGCCGGCTATGCCTTCACGAACGCATGGTTGGGAATCGTTCACTCGATGGCTCACCAGATGGGTGGTGTCTTCGGCATTCCCCACGGTCGCGCCAACGCTTTGGCTCTGCCCAACGTGATGCGCTACAACTCGAAGGTTACTTCGCGTTTCGAGGATCTGGCCAAGTTGGTTGGTAAGACCACGACCCAGGAGTTCATCGAGGCTGTTGAGAACCTGAAGAAGGAGATCAACGTTCCCGCATCGATCCGCGAGTACGGTATCGAGAAGGAGGTATGGATGAAGGAGGTACACCGTATGGCCGAGAACGCCTTCAACGACGTATGTACTTCGTTCAACCCGCGCAAGACCTCGGTTGAGGATCTCGAGAAGTTGTATGTAGCTCTCTATGAGGGTGAGAAGATCGATTTCTAAGCGTAAGACAATCCTGAAAATCCGTAGATCGGCTGAATGGTTAACCATTCAGCCGATTTATTGTGTGGAGATCTTTCAATAACAAAACATATATAGATGAATTCAAACAATGTAAAAGCTCATCTGGCCCTGTTGTTGGCTGCGAGTATGTGGGGACTGATGTCTCCCATGGGAAAGGCGGCGATGGATGCCGGGATTACAGGTCTGCTTTTGGCCAATATGCGTATGCTGGGCGGAGCTGTCTGCTTTTGGCTTACGGCTTTGGTCGTGAAGCAGGAAAAGGTGCCGATGCGCGATCTTTTGAAGATGTTTTGCGCCTCGATGCTGGGTATTGTCTGCAATCAAGGCTGCTTCACCTTCGGGTTGTCGCTCACCTCGCCCGTCGATGCCTCGATCATCACCACCACCATGCCGATCTTCACCCTGATCCTGGCGGCTATATTCCTCAAAGAACCGGTTACCCCGATGAAGGTAGGTGGCCTGCTGTTGGGATCGGTCGGTGCTTTGCTGCTGATCCTTGGGGCTCAGAGTGGTTCGGATAAGGCGGGAAACATTTGGGGGAATCTGTTGTGTATCTCCTCGCAGATCAGTTTTGCGTGCTACCTGACGATCTTCAAGAAACTCATCGGATGCTATTCGGTTTTCACGCTCATGAAGTGGATGTTCACCTTTGCGGCCGTTGTCTTTATCCCGTTCTCCTACAACGACGCCGTGGCCACCGATTTCGGAGCATTCTCCTGGACGGTGTGGCTGGAGGCCGGATATGTGGTGCTGTTCGGAACATATATGGCCTATATCTTCATTGTCTACGGCCAAAAACGTCTGCGTCCGACAGTAGTCAGTATGTATAACTACATGCAGCCCGTCGTGGGTTCGACCGTGGCCGTGTGGATGGGGCTTTCGGCTTTCGGATGGAGCAAGGCCCTGGCCGCCGTCCTGATCTTCGTGGGAGTCTATGCCGTGACGCAGAGCAAGTCCCGCGCCGAGGTCCTGGCTGAAAAGGGTGTGTCTGCCGGAGAATAGTCCGGTCGTCGGTTCGTTGCCGTCTGGATGAGGACGATGCCGTTTTTGAGCGATGGTTCGGATGGTGCGCCCCCCCCCTGAAAATAAGGAGGAAGAACCCGATGAAAGGTTCTTCCTCCTTTTGTTTTTCTGCGGATCGTGGTTCCGATCACCCGGGATGAGAGGGGTTATTTCTGCTCGGCGGCAGCTTCGGGAGCCTTGTTTTCGGGCTTCTCGAATCCGTCGGCCGTGGCACGCTCCTCCATGCGCTGGATGCGGACGTCGAGGTCGGGGTGGGTCGAGAACAGCTGGTTGAGCTTCGAACTTTTACCCGATCCGGCCTCCTCCTGCAACTGCTTCAGACGCTGGAACGAAAGGGCCATGGCCCAGGGGTTCTTGCCTGCCGACTTGAGGAACTGATAGCCGTAGTCGTCGGCATCGCGCTCCTGTGATTTGGAGTAGGTGGCCGACATGAGCGCACCGCCCAGATCGCCCAGCTGCGAGTCGGTCAGCCGTGCGGCCGTGCCTCCGCTCGAAGCGATACCGTCCTTGAGGGCCGACGAGAGCAGGGCCATGCGGAATGCCTTCTTGGAGTCCTTGTGGGCGATGTGGCCGATCTCATGGCCGATGACACCCAGCAGCTCCTCGTCGGACATGATGTCCATCAGCGACGAGAATACGCGGATGCTTCCGTCGGCACAGGCAAAGGCGTTGACGTCGATGACGTGGTAAACCTTAAAGTTGAGCTTCACGCCCTCGACCTCGGTGATGCCCTCGGTCAGACGTCTCAGACGCTGGGTGTAGGGGTTATCCTCGGGGAGAACGGGATTGTGGGCGTCCATCCACTCGATGTACTCCTTGACATAGCCCTGAACCTGGGTGTCGGAGATCGTGGCGGCCTGGGTGGCTTTCACGGCTCCTCCCAAGGCTCTCTTCAGGTTGAATTGTGCCGATGCAGGCAGGCTGAAAATCAATGCGGCGATGATCAGCACGATTTTGTCGAATCTTTTCATAAAGCGAGTTAGTTTGTTTTCGAGAATAAAAGTAGAAAAAATATGGATTCCGAATCGTTTTTTCCCGTTGTTTTTTTGATTTTTCGTCTCTCTCGTCGTACTTTTGGTCAGCGGTTGTCCCTTATTGACGGCCGGAAATAACTAATTCACCTATTTTTAAACCTTTATGAACCAACCAACCCAACCTTTCTCTGCGGGGAATACCCCCTCGGAGTCGAATGCCGGTGGCCGGCGGCGTACGCCCGTGATGATCGGCCGTATTGTGATCTGTGTGATCCTGGCCGTGATTTACATGATCACCTCGTTTATCTATTCCCACACCTTTGTTTCCCTGCTTGCCGTCTTGAGCGTGGGACTGGTTGCGGGGGCTGTCTCGTTGCCCTTCATGGGTGGCTGGTGGGAGTGCCTCACCCGAAGACAGAACCGTATCTTGAACGGTGTGATCCACCTGGTGGTGGTGGGCGTGTCGGCATCGTTTGTGTTTCTGGGTATGAACTATTGGGGAGCGGATGCCTCCAAGGCCTATTCCGCGGAACTGGATGTCGTGCAGATCGGCATCGACAAGCATCGGAGCCATAGTCGAGGTCACCGTTCGGTGACGATCGAGAGTTTCTATATGTTCGTCGCCAACGAAAAGTCCCAGGTCCGCAAGCTCCGCATCTCGCGCGATCGGTACAACAAACTGGCCTCCACCTTCCACCTTGGCGGCAAGAAGGTCAAGGTGCAGCTCAATGAGGGTATGTTGGGCTATGTGATCATCGACAAGTTCTGACCCTTTGTCGCACCCCTTCCCAAACACGGCGGCGGGGTGCGACATTCTTTTACCCTCCTTCAGATCCTTGCTTTTTTTGAGGGACGGCCTTTAGGTTCTGCCTGTTGCTTGATCTGGGATCGGTGGCGGGGCTTGGGTAGAGGCTTGTCTTAGGGGAGTGCATGATAAATCCCGCATTTGGAGTGGGTGAAAATCCTGCGTTTCGGTAAGAAAAAATAAAAAAAGATGTTGCAAGCATTGGATTCCAATCTCTTGCAACATCTTTTTCCGTGTCGGGGTAGCGGGATTCGAACCCACGACCCCCTGCTCCCAAAGCAGGTGCGCT
>JAHHQK010000031.1 GCA_020026435.1 Alistipes sp.
AGAGCATCTGACTACGGATCAGAAGGTTACAGGTTTGAGTCCTGTCGGCGTCACTGAAACCACTTACAGCGATGTAAGTGGTTTTTTAGTTTTATCCTCCCCAACACCAGCCGACCATGATCCTCAACCTGCACACCGAACCCCTGCCCTACCGCAGCGAACTCCACATCACAAGACGCTCCGTCGAGGAGTACATTGCCCGCTTCCACGACGCCGAACGCATCGCCGGATATTGCCGCGCCTGCCCCAACTACGGCCGCAGCTGGGCCTGCCCACCCTACGATTTCGACCCCGAGGAGGTGATGCGCCCCTACCGCTTCATCCATATCGTCGCCTCGCGGATCTACCCCGCGGCCGCCGACCTGCCGTTCAGCGAGTCGGGACGGCTGATCATCCCCGAACGCCGCCGCCTCATGAGCCGCCTGCTCCACCTGGAAAAACTCCACGCCGGACGTTCGTTCTCCTACATGGGCAGCTGCCTGAACTGCCCCGCCGGCACCTGCACCCGCCTCTCGGGCCAACCCTGCCGCCACCCCGAACTGGTGCGCCCCTCGCTCGAGGCCTTCGGATTCGATATCGGGAAAAGCGTCGAGGAACTCTTCGGATTCGGACTCAAATGGAGCAACAACGGCCTCATCCCCGAATACCTGACCCTCGTGGGCGGATTCATCCACAACAACCCCGACCTCACCGATGAGGATTTCCTCTTCGACCGCTAATCTTCCACGCAGACCTCTCTACGCTAACAGGCCGCACACCCTTGCACGCCTGCCCTCCGAGCGGATGCAATCCCCTTTTTCGTGCAGGATCACACCCGCAGGAAAAGAAAAGTGCGGATTTTATAAACGAAGATCCGACCGTATCGGGTATCTTTGCGGTGCGAAATTTGACAGAGAGACCTTTACACATTAAGACCAACACCATCATGACCCGATACATCTACGCCCCGGGGTGCGCCCTCATGGCCTACAAACCCCACCTGGGCCAACGACTCAAAGAGGCCGCCGAACAGATCTACGGCCCTATGGAGATGCTGCTCACCTGCTGCTTCAACCGCCCCGCGCTTGAAAGCGGCACCTGCATCATCACCCCCTGCTCGACCTGCAACAACAACTACCGCAAACTCTACCCCGAGGTCTCGACCTCGTTTCTGCTCCATACCCTCGCCCAAAGCCCCGATTTCCCCTTTCCCGACTACGGAGGAGCGGAGATGAGCATCCAGGACACCTGTGCGGGCCGCACCGATCCGCTCTACCTGGAGTCGGTACGAACGCTGCTCCGACGCATGAACATCACCCTCGTGGAGGCCGAGAAGAGCGGCGCAAAGGGTCGCTGCTGCGGCCAAACCCTCTATGGCAAAGTGCCCATCGAAAAGGTCGAGAGCTATATGAAACAACGCGCCGGGGAGATGCCGCGCGAGGATGTGGTGGTCTATTGCGCCTCCTGCATCCAAAGCATGGCCACCGGAGGTCGCCGCCCGCGCTACATCATCGACCTGCTGTTCGGCGAGACGACCGACACCCACGGCGGGGACATCACGGCCTGGAACCGCCGCCTCATGGACTTCCGAAACAGTCACTGAATTCCATAAAATTTATTTGCCGACAAGCCGGATGCGCCCCTGCGTCCGGCTTATCGTTTTTTATTTTTCCATCAAATTTTCCTTCCTTTCAGAAGGGAGGCACCCTTTTTCCCATAAAGTCGCCCCTCACCTCTGATCTCGCAGACAAGAAAGGCTGTTTTTCCCTAAAAGAGAAAACTCCAAGCCCCAACTTTTTCCCAAAATTTCCCTTAAACACAATATTTTCCAATTCCCCCGAACCTCAACCTTTCTCAACAAAGCCCAAGACGCCCGAACCGCCCCTCACCCACGGCTCCACCCACAAAACAACAGGCGACCCCCTTTCGGGGATCGCCTGCCGGCATATCGAAAACAGAACACGTCTGTTAGTAGCTCTTGGCGAAGAGCACGCGACGGTGCGAGGGTTTCCCGGTGAATACACACTTGCCCTCCTCTTCGGGAGCATCGAACGGGATACAACGGATCGTAGCCTTCGTGGCCTCCTTGATGGCGACCTCGGTCTCCACGGTGCCGTCCCAGTGGGCGAGGATGAATCCGCCCTTGTTCTCCAACACATCCTTGAACTCCTCCCAGGTGTCGACCTTGGTGATCATCGAGTTGCGGAAGTTGAGCGCCTTTTGGAAGATGTTGTGCTGAATCTCGGTCATCAGACCCTCGATATGCTCCACAAGACCCTCCTGCGAGATGGTCTCCTTCTCCAGCGTGTCACGACGCACCAGCTCGATCGTGCCGTTCTCCAAATCGCGGGGACCCATGGCCAGACGTACCGGCACACCCTTGAGCTCGTACTCGGCGAACTTGAAGCCCGAACGTACATTGTCGCGGTCGTCGATCTTGACGCTGATGCCCTTCTCGCGCAAACAGGCGGCAATGGCCTCGAAGCGTGCGCAGATCTCCTTGAGCTGCTCCTCGCCTTTGTAGATCGGCACCATCACCACCTGAATCGGGGCGAGTTTCGGAGGCAACACCAGACCGTTGTTGTCGGAGTGGGCCATGATCAGAGCACCCATCAGACGGGTAGACACACCCCACGAGGTGGCCCATACATACTCCTGCTTGCCCTCCTTGTTGACATACTTCACATCGAATGCCTTGGCGAAGTTCTGACCCAGGAAGTGCGACGTACCGCTCTGCAGAGCCTTACCATCCTGCATCAGTGCCTCGATCGTCAGCGTGTCCTCGGCACCCGCAAAACGCTCGTTGGGCGACTTGTGACCCACGATCACCGGCACCGACATCCACTCCTCGGCGAATTTGCGGTACACCTCGATCATCTTCTCCGACTCGGCAATAGCCTCCTCACGCGTGGCGTGGGCCGTGTGACCCTCCTGCCACAGGAACTCGGCCGTACGCAGGAACAAACGCGTACGCATCTCCCAACGCACGACATTGGCCCACTGGTTGCACAGGATGGGCAGGTCGCGGTAGGACTGGATCCAGTTCTTGTAGGTGTTCCAGATGATGGTCTCCGAGGTAGGACGTACGATGAGCTCCTCCTCGAGTTTGGCATCGGGATCGACCACCACATTGCCCTTGTGCTCGGGATCGTTCTTCAGACGGTAGTGCGTCACGACGGCACACTCCTTGGCGAATCCCTCCACGTGGTGGGCCTCTTTCGAGAAGAAGGATTTGGGAATGAAGAGCGGGAAGTAGGCATTCTGGTGTCCCGTCTCCTTAAACATTTTGTCCAATGCATCGTGCATCTTCTCCCAGATGGCGTAGCCGTAGGGCTTGATCACCATACAACCGCGCACAGCCGAATTCTCGGCCAAACCGGCCTTCATCACCAAATCGTTGTACCACTGTGAGTAGTTCTCATCTGATTTGGTAAGGTCTTTCAGTTCCTTTGCCATAGTTGATATCTTGTCTAAATTTATTGAATTCCGTTATGAAGTGCAAATATACAAAATTTCGGGGAGAAGTCCGCATTTCCTCCAATTTCCGTCAAAAAGAAACACGGGTACCCACACCGCCCGATACAAAGGGGCCGGGCAATCCTGTTTTTTCGTATCTTTGCGGCTCGAATCATCATCAACACAACAAGACATGAAGAAATTTTTCAAACTCTTCCTCTCGCTCCTCCTTGCGGGCAGTCTTCTCGCGGCCTGCGAAGAAAACGACATCCATGTGACGGCGGAGAACTCCCTGAAATGGAACCAGACCTCCGTCACGGCCAAACCCGGCAAGACGATCGAACTGGACTGGCAAAGCACCACCCCCATGTTCCACCCCGAGCTGCTCGATATGCCCGAAGGTTGGACCGCCGAATTCGACACCGAGCGCAATGTGGTCCGTCTGACCCCCTCCGAGGGCGCTTACGGCCGCCACACGCTGCGCCTGCAGACCCTCGACGCCAACGGCCAGGTCTACCAGGCCTTCCTCCCCGTGGAGATGATGGTCCGCAATGCCGCCGAGGGCGTCTATGTGCTCAACGAAAATTCGTGGGCACCGGGTTCGCTCATCTATATCGATCCCGAGGAGGAGCTTTTCGACAACGTCTACCGCAATGTCAACAGAGAGGAGCTGCCCGCCACACCCCAGGATCTGTTCATCCACGACGGCCGCCTCTACATCATCGCCCAGGACAGCGGACTGGTGATCGCCGAAGCCTCCACCATGCGCAAACTCTTCGACAAACACTTCTACGACCTGCAACAGCCCTCCCACATCGCCGTTCTCGATGACCAGAACATCTTCATCCGCGACAGCAAGGGCATCTACCGCTACGACAAGACCGCCGACCGCCTCACCTTCGTCGAGGGTTCAGATTACGCCTCCAAAGCCCCGATGACCGTTCTCGCCGGCCGCGTCTATGCTCAGTCGGGCAGCCTCATACTGCTGGAAAAGGGACAGGACAAGGTGAACCTGAAGTCCGAAATCCAATACGTCAGCGGCGTGGACAAGGCCCCCGACGGCAAACTCTTCGTCACCACCTCGCGCGGCTTCTTCGGCGAGGGGCCCCAGACCTCATTCGTCCACAAGGTCGACCCGCTGACCCTCCGCTCGCTCGAAAGCCATGAAATCAAGGAGTTCAACTGGGAACACGACATGGAATCGTCGCGTTCGCTGGCCGTCTTCGGCAACAAGCTCTATTACAGCGGCACACGCACGGTGATCTGGTGCCACGACTTCGCCTCGAACCAGACGCGCCAGCTCATCGACCTGAGCAAATGCGACTGGGCCTTTCCCCAAGGTATCACCTACAACACCATAGCCGTACACCCGCTGACAGGCCGTCTCTACATGAACCGTCTGAGTGGCTTCGGCGAGGCCTACAAGACCAACAGGATCCTGGTCATGGAGGACAAAGGCGAGCACATCGAGCTGATCCGCAGCTACGACGACTACACGGCCTTCCCCGCCGGAGTATTCTTCCCCGCCCAGTTCGAGTAACCCTTCCCGGCGGGCCAAACGCAGTTCCCGCCATCCACACATAAAAAGAGAAATTTTTGACACCCTCTCTCTTTTCAAGAAAACAGAGGGGTATGTCATGACCCTTTTTCCAATAAGATTCCCCCCTGCCGCAGCTATTTGCGGTAGGGGGGAATTTTTATTGATTCCGGTATTGTACCACGCCTTCGATTTTGTTTTTGTCATTACGCGCACCCACTTTCATTGGCCGGCACACCTATTCACAAAAAGTCGGAAACCGCCACAAGCGGTTTCCGACTTTTTTCATATTTTTTCGGTTCTTACCCTCCAGCCGTCCAAAACTTCGGTCCGGAGCGTCCAAAAAACCCGAAACTACCAAAAGGTTTGGAGAGTCCGGAGCGTCCAAAGAATCCAAAGGGCCCGGAGCATCCGTGCCCCATAAGACAGCGTCTCTTATTGGATCAACGACTCAAGGATCTGCACTGCATTGAGCGCCGCACCCTTGCGGATCTGGTCGCTCACGCACCAGAACGTCAGACCGTTGTCGTTGGCCAAATCCTTGCGGATACGGCCCACATAGACCGGATCGTTGCCGGCCACGAAGAGCGGCATCGGATATTTCTGCTCCGCAGGGTTGTCGCACAGCACCACACCCTCGGCCCGGGCAAATGCCTCGCGGGCCTCCTCGGGCGAAATCGGACGCTCGGTCTCGACCCATACGCTCTCCGAATGGGCGCGCATGACGGGCACACGCACACAGGTGGCCGACACACGGATGTCCGAGTGCATGATCTTGCGCGTTTCGTTGAACATCTTCAGCTCCTCCTTCGTGTAGTCGTCATCGGCGAATACGTCGATGTGGGGAATGACGTTGTAGGCCAGCTGATAGGCGAATTTACGGACCGTAGGCTCCTGACCCTCAACCAGCTCGCGGTTCTGCTCCACCAGTTCGGCCATACCCTGCGCACCGGCACCGCTGGCTGACTGATAGGTCGACACGTGGACCCGTCTGATGTGCGACAGACGCTCCAGTACCTGCAAGGCCACCACCATCTGGATCGTCGTGCAGTTGGGGTTGGCGATGATTCCGCGGGGAGCGTTCCGGGCATCGGCAGCGTTGACCTCGGGAACGACCAGGGGCACATCCTCCTCCATGCGGAAGGCGCTCGAATTGTCGATCATGATCGTACCGTGCTTGGTGATCGTCTGCCAATACTCCTTCGAGGTGCCGCCTCCGGCCGACGTCAGGGCGAAATCGACACCCTTGAAATCGTCGTTGTGCTGCAAGAGCTTGACGGTTATGTCCTTACCCCGGAATTTATAGGTGCTGCCCGCACTGCGCTCCGAACCGAAGAGCAACAGCTCGTCGATCTGAATGGGGCGCGTCTCCAAAATCTTCAAAAATTCCTGTCCTACGGCGCCACTGGCACCAACAATCGCAATTTTCATCAGCGTATCCAATAATTAGGTTTTCCCAAAATTTATATATGTCCGCAGCCGCTTCCGCCAAGGGACCGGCCACGGATCGTTCCATCGTTGACGTTCGGCGGATCAATCGAAGAATTCCTCGTCGTCGTCCGTATTGTCTTCGGCCGACTGGGCTTCCTGCCACATCTGCTCCTCGCGGTCGTAGCGCGGCATCTCGGCCGGGCGCACGAAACTGTCGTTGCGCGTGACGCCGAGCGATCCGTTGTCGTAGACCCTCTTGAGGAACTCTCCCACGATCGGCAGGGCCACCACGCTACCCTCACCTCCCGAGATGAAGTGTACGAACTGATCCTCACCGCCGACCCATGCTCCGGCCACCAGACGCGGGGCGACACCCATGAACCAGGCGTCACGGTTGTGGTTCGAGGTTCCGGTCTTACCTCCGATCTCGACATCCCCGAAGTTGAACTGGCGGATCAGACGTCCGGCCGTACCGCCCGTCACCACGCCGCGCAGCATCGTGAGCATGGTGTAGGCCGTGCGCTCGTTGATGGCGTCCTGCGACTGGGGGATGAACGTCGAGATGAGGTTACCCTGCCGATCCTCGATGCGCGTCACGAACGTGGCTTCGTTATGCACGCCCTGGTTGGCGAAGGTCGAGAAGGCGCTCACCATCTCGAAGACATTCGACTCCGACGTACCCAGACACAATGCCGGCACAGGGTCGATATAGCTGCGGATGCCCATATTGTGGATGAAATCGGCCACGGCCTCGGGCTGCTTGGCCTGCTTCATGATCCAGGCCGAGTAGTTGTTGCGGCTGCGGGCCAGACCCCACGACAGGGGGTGCAGCTCGCCCTTCTGCTCGACTTTTCCGGCCTCCTTCGGCGACCAGGCCTGACCGTTGGACGTTTCGATCGTCACGGGCAGGTTCGGCACCGGGGTGTAGGGCGTGAGTCCCAGGTGGTCGATGGCGAAGGTATAGATAAAGGGCTTGATCGTCGATCCGATCTGACGCTTGCCCTGGTGGGCCATGTCGTACTTGAAGTAGCGGAAGTTGGGGCCTCCGACATAGGCCTTGACGAATCCCGAACGGGGATCAATGGCCACCATCGCGGCACGCATGATGCGTTTGTGGTGGTAGATCGAGTCGCGGGGCGTCATCACCGTGTCACGCTCGCCCTTGTAGGTGAAGACCTTCATCGGGCACTTCTTGTCGAACGACTCCTCGATCTGACGGGCGGTGAATCCCGCCTCCTTCATCTCGCGGTAGCGGTCCGAGTAGCGGATGGCGCGGCGCATGATGCGCTGATGCTCCTCGCGGTCACCCTCCACGAAGGTGCGCTTGGTCCACTTGTACTGATTGTCCATGCGGGGCTGGATGACCGTCTCCATCTGCAACTGCACGGCCTGCTCGGCGTATTGCTGCATCGTGGAGTTGATCGTGGTGTAGATCTTCAGTCCGTCGCGGTAAATATCGTAATTCGAGCCGTCGGCCTTGGTGTTCTTGTGGCACCAGCCCATCAGAGGGTTCTGCTCGTACTCGCGGGCAGCCACCTCGTAGTCCCAATCCGTGTAGAACTGGTTGCGACGCGGCGGACGGGCGTTCATCACCAGTCGCAGCATCTCGCGGAAGTAGGTCGCCTCACCCGCATTGTGCGACACGGGCTTGTAGTTCAGCACAATGGGCAATTCCGAGATCGAATCGCACTCCTTGCGGCTCAACGCTCCCGAAGCCTCCATACGCGCCAGGACCAGATTGCGGCGCGCCAGGGCGTTTTCGGGGTTTCGCACGGGCGAATAGCGTGTCGGGGCATTGACCACGCCCACCAGCACGGCCGCCTCCTGGACATTGAGCTGGGAGGGTTCCTTGTTGAAGAAGGTCTGGGCGGCCGACTTGATGCCGTAGGCGTTCGATCCGTACTCCACCGTATTGAGATACATGGAGGCGATCTCCTCCTTCGTGTAGTTGTATTCGAGTTTGAGGGCGGTGATCCACTCCTTGAATTTCGAGACCACCAGCACGGCCTTGCGACCGATCGAACCGCGGCGCGTGGTGTCGCGCGGAAAGAGGTTCTTGGCCAGCTGCTGCGTGATGGTCGATCCGCCGCCCTGGGAAATGTTCTGCATCAGCAGGGTCTTGAAGGCCACGCGGGCCAGCGAGGGGATGTCGATACCCGAGTGCGAACGGAAGCGCACGTCCTCCGTCGAGATCAGGGCCGCCACCACGGGAGGCACCTCACGGCCGTCGAGCCGGATATGAAGGGCCTTGTCCTCGGGGTACAGTTCGTCGTACTGCACATAGGAACGGTTCTGCACGAAGAACGTACCGAGAACCTTTCCGTCCTCGGAGTAGATCTCGGTGGCAAGGTTGCTCTTGGGGTTCTCCAGTTCCTCGAACGAGGGCATCCGTCCGAACACGCCCAGGGCCGTGAGTACCAGCATCACACCCACCATTACAAACGGTGCAAAGACGATGCACCAAATCCATTTTATTGTTTTCGGGCCGATACCCGACTTTTTCTGCTGTTCCATAGGTCGAAACTTTGGGGCAAAGATACTAAAAATATCAGAAAGGCAAACCCAGCGAGGCGGCAACCCACACATTCCCGTCCGAAGGACGGAACACCGAGAGTTTGAAAGTCGACGTAGCCGATGCGGGCTGACGCAGCACATTGAAGTCCACGATCAGGTCACCGCCCACCGACCACAGCCGCCGCTCCCCTCCCGCGGGCAGTCCGAAGCAGGCATAATCGCCCCCCACACTGAGGCGCACGCGCTTCAGATAGATCACCGACGGGATACCTCCCTCGGGATACCACACCGGCAGCTGATAATCCCCCGAGAAGGAGCGGTAGTTGTCCGAAAGGATGTCACCAGAGGAGAATCCGCGGGGAATGAGCCGCGAGGAGCGGTAGCTCAAGGGACGTCGTCCCGAGGGCATTCTGAATCCGCCGACCGAGGTCTGGTAGTTGGCCGCCAGCTTCAGCGAGTGGAGGCGTCCCAGACCCGGCAGGTAGCATTGGGCAAAGACTGACACCAGGTCGCTGAAATCGCGGTTCGAGGGGTTCAGGGCATAGGACGCCGAGAGGGTGTAGCCCCATCGGGGAGCGATCTGACGGTAGGCCATCCGCACCTGATCCGAAAACCCGATGCCAAACGACATCTTGTGCAGGCCCTCGCGGTAGCCGACCGATTCGAGGTTGGTCACACGCCCCTCATCGTCCCACCGTGCATCCTCCAAACGGGCCACGGCACCGTTCGAGTAGTTCCACGCCGCCGACAGCGAGAGCATCCGCGTGTGGTAGCCCGCCTGGAAGTAGAGGGGCAGCTGCGCCGACAGCACCATCGAATGGCAGGTCTTGCGTCCGGGCAGCGGCTGACGCATCAGGGTATCGCGCTCCCGGTCGTAGGAGACCAGCGAATAGATCTGGCGGTGTCCGCCATACGAGGCCTCCAGGGCAAACCTCGGCCCCAGACCCGAATAACGTGCGCCGAATTTAAGCAGCGAGCCCTCGTCGCGGTTCCAGCCGTAGCAGGCGAAGGCCTGGGTGTTGGACAGAAGGTTCTGCGAGAGGAGCGTGAGGCCCACATTGACATCGATCTTATGCTCGTCGACCGCCATAAAGGGGTCGAATGCCGCCGGCATCCAGCTGTGGATCTTCACCGCCCCCAGAGCCTTGCGGTAACGGCGGGCGGGGTGGCGGGTCATCAGTTCGCTCGAATCGCGGGGCGTGAGGCTCACGGTGTCGAGGTTGACGGCCGCCCAGATCCTGCGCTGCGGATTGACCACATTGTGCGGCACGGGGGCATAGTCCACCGCAATGCCCTCCTCCGACTCGTCAAGTGTTGTCAGGCGGTAGCCCTTTCTGTCGTAGGTGGTCATCACCACCCCGCCCTGCGGCAGGGGCGCGGGAGAAAAGGATCCGTAGCGGGACTCCGACAGGCGGAATTCCCGGCGGTTGATCAGATCGTAGCAATGGGCCTCGTCCTTACCCGAGGCGATCGACCCGAAGTAGAGGCGGCCGTCACCGGCCCTCAGATCCGACAGGGTGATGTGGGCCGCCCGCGTTATGGGATGCAGGCCCTCGCTGTCGATGCGGGCGATATACATACCCCGATCCGAGGTGACCAGCACATACCAGGCCACCGTCAGATCGTCCCACGCCAATCCGTGAACCTCGGTCATGAAGGGGATCCGCCACCGCTCCTTTCCCCCTTCCGGGGAATCGGTCACCACAGTGTAGATCCCGTCGGGACGGTACTCCACCCATCCCAGCCCCTTGTCCGAGGCCGTGGGATAGAGCACATTGCGGTGACGGGCCACGGTGCGGGGCTTCGACCCGTCGAGATCCATGCGGCACAGCACCGAATTGACGCGCTCCTCGAAGAGCTTCGAGGGGCGGTACTCGGTCCACCACACCCGTTGTCCGTCGTCCACCACGGGCCGCGTCGAGAGCCGTCCCGTGTGGGCCAGCGTCCGCTCGCGGAGCGTGGTGCGGTCTATCTCCACCAGACGCGGCGGATGGTCGAAATCGTATTTCCAGGCCAGGATGCGCACGCTGTCCAGAGCCAGCGGCCACTTGTAGGTGGTGTGGTTATCCTCCTCCAGACGGGTCAGCGTGCGCGAGGTCTCCTCCACCTCGGGCAGCGAAGACCACAGGCGGTTCAGATCCGCAAACGTCTCCGCAAACAAACGGTTGACATTCGTCCCGTAGTATTTCTCCAGAGCCACGCGGGTCGTCGCCAGCACATAGGGCCGGCGCGTGCCATAGCGTGCCGTCCTGTTCCACACGTTCTCCCCGTAGCGCGTGTAGGCATAGGAGCAGATCTGATAGCCCAGCTCATAGTGGTCGGGGATATAGTCGAGGAACGAACCGCAGAACCACCGGTCGATATTCTTGCGGCGGCGTCCGCGGTGGTCTCGCCCCACCGCTTCGCCCAGGGCGCGGAAGCCCAGCGTGAAGGAGGGTTGCAGGCCGCGTCCGTAGGTCGACATCGCCGTCTCCGACATCACGGCATCGCCCTCCATGGCCCAGGGAGGCATACAGAGCAGTCCCGCAATCGAACTCTGCTGGCCGAACAGCCAGCGGAAGGCGCGGAACACCCCCTGATTGAGGTTTTCGTACTGCACCGTGTGGCGGTATTCGTGGGCCACAAGCTGCTTGAGCCACAGCGTCGAGTAGTTGTCGGCGGAGGGTATCGTGAGGAATTCGACCCGCTTGGGCAGGTACATGACCAGTCCGTTCGATTCGAAATTGTCGGGGTGCATGACAAACGGCACGCGCGGCAGCGGCCCGTGGTCGAATCCCGCAGAGATGTAGGGCCGGGCCTTTTGGACATAGTCCAGCGTGCGCACGGCCACCCGTCCCAGGGTGTCGGGATAGAGCATCCTCACCTCGGGGGTGGAGATCCTGCTCCACTTCATCGGGCGGTCCGCACCCCACGAATAATACTGCGCCGAGACCTCACCCCAGCCGCACAAAACCCCCACACAACACAGGAGGCGGAGCCACAGCCCCCGCATCATGACCCGGCTTTCTTGCATCCGTAGCCGGCCTTGCCCAGCAGATCGGTCACGCGGTCGCGGTGATCGCCCTGAATAAGGATCTCGCCATCCTTGGCCGCACCGCCCACACCGCACTTGGTCTTGAGCATACGGCCCAGCTTTTGAAGTTCCTCCTCCGGACCGACAAAACCCTTGACCAGGGTCACCACCTTGCCACCCCGCTGCTTGCGGTCGAGCCACACCCTGAGGTTCTGACGGGCCGGCGGGAGCAGCTCCTCCTCGGATTCGGACTCTGTATCGAACTTAAAATCGGGATTGGTCGAATAGACCATTCCCAGACGTGCTTTCCAATCGTTGTCTGCCATAAAGTTATATCGTTTGATCCGTGCCTCAAAACCGAGGCGATATTTTGCACAAATTTACGAAAAATATTATCTTTGTTTATATTCCTCGCCCCAACATTCCTCTTTTCCCGGGTCGGAAATCCCCCGAAGAGGTCTGTTGCACGTAACACCAGCGGTAGAGGATGCCCCCAAAAACACTTAATTCCGCAAAAGGACAAGGTATGAAGACATTCAGTGATCAATTCCGCAAATGGAATCCGTTTGCCCGCGCGGCCACGCTCGACGAGCTGCCCAAGCCCCTGCCCGCCAACCCCAATCAGCGACTGGTGGAGATCAATGTCGAAGGTTATGAGGATGTGGCCTTCTGGCGGGGGATCTTCGATCATTTCCAAAATCCATATCTGAGATTCGAGATCTCGGTGCCCAACCGTTCCGACCTGCCCAAGGGGAAAAAGGTCCTGTTGAACTCCATCCCCGAATCCTCGCCCCACAAGCTGCTGTGCGTCGATTCGGACTTCGACTATCTGTTCAACGGCCACACCGAACAGTCGCGACAGCTGCTGGCCGCCCCCTTCATGTTCCACACCTACGCCTACGCCACCGAGAACTATCTGTGCTATGCCCCCTCGCTGCACAACGTCTGCGTCAAGGCCACCAAGAACGACACCCGCATCTTCGACTTCGTGAAGTTCATGCAGGAATACTCGCTGACAATCTATCCGCTCTTCCTGTGGTATGCCTACTCGGCACAGATGTCCACCGAACACGTCTTCCCGCTGGTCGACTTCAAGGCTTCGGTGCGGCTCGGCTACCTCGACATCGAGTGCAACGGCGCAAACACCATCGAGTGGCTGAGGCGCAATGTCGAGAAACGCGAAAAGATGCTCGTCGCCCGCAACCCCCGCATGATTGCCCCCATGAAGGAATTCGGCGAGCAGCTCTCCACGCGGGGACTCACACCCGAGAACTGCTATCTGTTCATGCACGGCCACACGCTGATGGACAACGTGGTGATGATCGTTCTGAACACCGTGTGCGAGAAGCTGCGGGCGCTTTCCATCGCCAAGATCGCCTCGTCCAAGAAGCAGGGCGTGGCCCTCAAGAACGAGATGTCGAACTACACCAACACCCAGCGTTCGATCCGCGATGTGCTGCTCGACAACGAGAACTACACCACCTGCCCGCTCTACAAGCGTCTCCAGAGCGACATCACGGCCTACATGATCGAGACGATCATCGAGATGAAGCAGAAGGGCGACATCAAGGACGAGTCCTACATGACGATCCTCCAAAAATTCCAGGAAGGCGTCGAATAGGCGGCCGAGGAACGGTCCGCCCTTTAGGTCTCAAGGAGAATTCCGCACGCAAAGGCCGACAGCCTGTGCGGATTCACCACGGGTTTAACGGTCAGCAGACCGCTCACGATCCTGCCTGGCGGAGGATCTTCTCCCGACATGAACGGGCAGAGAATTCGCCATGCAGGGAGCGGTTGATTGAGGAGTCGCCACGGGTTCTGTGTTTTCTCAGCAAATATCCCGCGGCTCTGCATTTTTCCTACGGATTATGGATCTTCCCCCGGGCGGCAACCGATCCGCCCTTCCCCCACTTCCTCGCCGCATCCCCAACGTTCCGCCCCCTTGTCCGCTCCGCAAGTTTATCAACACCCGCTCCCGCCCTGTTCACATCCGGGAGTTATCAACAGCATCCCCACCCAACCGGAAATACGCGCTACCACACCACATATTTTGCACTGATAATCAACAAATGACAATCTCTACCTCAAGTCAAGTCCCCTTTTCCCTCATCCGGACACAGAGGTTAACCCGACGATCGGGGAAAAGTTATCAACAATCACGCTCCACCTTATTGTTAATAACTTCACCCGAGTTATTAACAATTCGACAGCAAACTCCCTTTGCCATAGCCCGATAAAAATCAACATCCATCCCCGCCAAATCCCCCCTCAACGGTTGATAACTTCCCTTTTTCCGCCCCTTTCCACGCAATATCCGCCCCCGCAACATTCAGCCCCATTACCATAACGCACAGTCACACCCAAACAAAAAAGGCCTCCCAAAAAACGGGAAGCCCAAAAAGAAAGGGGAAACCCTCTCTTACTCCTTTTTGCGGACGATTCTCACGGTAGCCTGCGTCGACTGACGGACAAAAACCCGACGACCGACGGCGTATTTCTGCCACAGCTCATCGTTGTATCCGCGAATAGTCAACAGCTCCATGTCGGCGGCCTTCATCACATCGAACCCAGCCTCGCGCAGGGCCTCGATGGCCTCGTCGATGTGCCACGTATTGTCGACACAAAGACTGAGGTTGACAGCCGAATTGTGTACCAGGTTGACCTTGACGCGGTACTGCTCCAGCAGAGAGAAGATCGAGGCGAACTTCTCCTCCAGCACGAACGAGAAGTCGCGCGAACGGATCGTCATCAGCACCTGATCCTTCTTCATGATCAGGATGGGCACATCGACCGGAGCCGACATGTTGCGGATCACCGTACCGGGCTTGCGCTTGTCGCCGAAAGGACGCACGTAGAGCGGGATATTCTTGTTCTGCAACGGCTTGATGGTCTTGGGGTGGATGATCTGCGCACCGCTGTAAGCCAGCTCGATGGTGTCCAGATAGTTCAGCTCAACGATCTGCACGGCGTCGGGGAAGATCTTCGGGTCGGCATTGAGCACTCCGTCGACATCCTTCCATACGGCCATCGACTCCGCGTCGAGTATATTGGCCACAACGGCCGCCGAGTAGTCCGAGCCCTCACGTCCGAGCGTGGTGGTCGTGCCGTCGGGCGCACCGCCGATGAAACCCTGGCCGATGAAGATATTCTCGCCGTATTTCTTCAGCTCCTCCTTCAGAGCCTTCGCCGAGGCCTCCAGGTCGACCGCCGCATCCTTGTGACGCAGCTCCGTAAGCATACATTGGCGCATATCGATCCAGCGGTTCTGCGTCCCGGCCTTATTGAGGTACTCCGAGATGATGGTCGTCGACACCAGCTCGCCATAGGCCACGATACGGTCGTAAAGCAACTCCGCGTCGGCGGGTTGATAGACGGTCTCGTTGACCAGAGTCTCCAGCTCCGTGAAAAAAGCATCGACCCGCTCCAGATGTGTCGACGTGTGCCACAGATCGTCGATGATCTCGGCATGAGCCGACCGCAACTCGGCAATCTGCTCCAGGGCATAGTCCCGGTCCGCACGGCGTACACCGTCGAACACCCGCTCCAGGGCATTGGTCGTCTTACCCATGGCCGAAACAATGATAAAGAGGTTCTGCTCCTCCGCGATGATCTTGTGCAGGTTACGCACACCGTCGGCATTACGCACCGAGGCTCCGCCAAACTTATATACCTTCATTTCCTTTATATTGTGTTTTTTCTTCTTTGTCCCGAGTCCTATCCGCCGCCCCGCGCCCTTCGAGGGGGTGGCCCCCATTTGCACCCATGCCCCTCCTTCGGATCCGAAAGAGGGGCAAAGGCCTCATTCAAGCGTTTTCACACGCGAATACGACATCACTCTTTCCGACTTGCAAAAATACGCAATTCCTTGCGGAAATCCGTTACAGAAAGAGGCTTTCGATAAAATTTTTATCAACAAAATCAATCTTCCACGCTCCTGTACTCCACGCCGACATTCTGGAAGATGAAGGCATAGGTGTCGGCCGCCTCATCCAGACGCTTCGAGGTGGGTTTTCCTGCACCGTGACCGGCATTGGACTCGATACGGATCAGCACGGGAGCATCCCCCGCCTGGCAGTGCTGCATCCGGGCGGCAAACTTGAAGGAGTGGGCCGGCACGACACGGTCGTCGTGGTCGCCCGTCAGGATCATCGTTGCGGGATACTTCTCGCCCTCGCGGACATTGTGCAGCGGCGAGTACCTATATATATAATGGAACTGCTCCTCGACATCGCTCGTGCCGTACTCCACGGCCCAGCCCCATCCGATCGTGAATTTGTGGTAGCGCAACATATCGAGCACACCCACCGCCGGCAGACACACGGCGTAGAGGTCGGGACGCTGCACCTCGCAGGCTCCGACCAGCAGACCGCCGTTCGATCCGCCCGAGATGGCTAGCTTCGAGGAAGAGGTGTAGCCCTTCTCGATGAGGTACTCGGCCGCCGCGATGAAGTCGTCGAACACATTCTGCTTGTTGGCGAGCATTCCGCCCTTGTGCCACTCCTCGCCGTACTCCGAACCGCCGCGCAGGTTGGCCACACAGTGGATACCGCCCTGCTCCATGAACATGATGGCCGAGGGGTTGAATCCGGGGGTGAGGTTGATCTGGAAACCGCCATATGCGTAGAGGTAGCAGGGGTTCTGACCGTCGAGCCTGATGTCCTTGCGGTGCGAGACAAACATCGGCACGCGCGTTCCGTCCTTCGACTCGAAGAACACCTGCTCGGTGGTGAACATCTCGGGATCGAACTTCACCTCGGGACGCTTGTAGAGGGTCGACTCTCCGGTCTTGATGTCGTAGCGGTAGCTGGTGGCGGGAGCCGTGTAGTTCGAGAGCATATAGTACAACTCCGTATCCTCGTCGCGGCCGCCGAATCCGCCGACCGTACCGATGGCGGGCAGCTCCACATCGCGGATCAGCCGGCCCTCGAAGTCATACTGGCGGATCTTGCTTTGGGCGTGCTCCAGGTAGTGGGCAAAGAGGTATCCTCCGGCCGAGGAGACGCCTTGCAGCAGGTTTTGTCCATCCTCGGGGATGACCGTCTCGACGACATTGCCGCGGGCCAGATCCAGTGCCAGGAGGCAGTAGTTGGATGCCGAACGGTTGGTGCGCACATAGGCCACATCGTCCTTGCACTCCACCAGGTCGAAATCGTTGGCAAAGCCGGGCAGCAGCACCTTGAACTCCTTGTCATCCATGCGTTTGTAGAGGATCTCCGATCCGGAAGTACCCTCCGTCGAGAAGACGAACAGCCAGCGTCCGTCCTCCGAAGGCCACGCGCTGAAGTAACGCATCGGGTGGGCCGGATCGGCATAGACCAGACGGTCGTCCTTCTGCTGCGTACCCAGTTTATGATAGAACACCTTCTGATTGCTGTTCATCGAGGAGTAGACCCCTTCCTCAGGCTCGTCATAGGCACTGTAATAGAATCCCTGACCGTCGGCCGCCCACGACGCACCCGAGAACTTCACCCAGTTGATGCAGTCCTCCAGCAGGCTCTTGTCGGCGGTGTCCATCACGCGGATCTCGACCCAGTCCGATCCGGCCGATGCCGCCGAATAAGAGAAATAGCGTCCGTCCTTCGAGAAGGACTGGCTGATCAGGGCCACCGTACCGTCCTCGGAGAGGGTGTTGGGATCGAGGAACACCTCGCCCCGCTCACCGAGGGTCTTCGTGCGGTAGATCACCGACTGGTTCTGCAGACCGTCGTTGTAGGAATAGTACCACCAGTCACCGTGCTTCGAGGGTGCGGACTCCTTGGCGTAATTCCACAACCGGGCCAGACGCTCGCGGATCGCCCCGCGGAAGGGGATCTGAGCCAGGTAATCGTCCGTCACGGCATTCTGAGCCTTGACCCAACGGGCCGTAGCCTCTGAATTGTCATCCTCGAGCCAGCGGTAGGGATCGGCCACCTCGGTGCCGAAATAGTTGTCGACCACATCCCCGCGCTCGGTTTCGGGGTAGGGTTGTAATTTGATCGTTTTCATATTGCCACATCCTGCGAAAAATGCCGCACAGAGCATCCATGTTGCGAGTTTAGGTAAATTTTTCTTCATAAGACAAGGTGTTTGGGTTTTACAATGAGCAAAGTTATGAAAAAATCAGTAACTTTGGTCTCTTCAAAAGAGTCGGAAACAATAAAAAGACACGAGTATATGTACACAGATTTGAAAGCGACAATCGAAGCCGCGTGGGAGAACCGCGCACTGATCGACACCCCCCAAACCCGGGAAGCCATCCGCCGCGTGGTGAATCTGGTCGACAAGGGTGAACTCCGCACGGCCGAACCCATCGACCCCGAGAAAAGCCTCTGGCAGGTCAACGAATGGGTCAAGAAGGCCATCATCCTCTACTTCCCGATCCAACCCATGCGCAAGATGGAGGCGGGCGAGCTGGAGTGGTTCGACAAGATGGAGCTGAAACACGGCTACGAGGAGCTGGGCGTGCGCGTCGTACCCCACGCCGTGGCCCGCTACGGAGCCTACATCGCCCCGGGAGCCATCCTGATGCCCTCCTATGTCAACATCGGCGCCCATGTCGAGACGGGTACGATGGTCGATACCTGGGCCACGGTAGGATCCTGCGCACAGATCGGCCGCCATGTCCACCTCTCGGGCGGCGTCGGCATCGGCGGCGTGCTGGAGCCGGTGCAGGCCTCGCCGGTCATCATCGAGGACAACTGCTTCATCGGTTCCCGTTCGATCGTCGTGGAGGGTGCCCACATCTGCCGCGAGGCCGTGCTGGGTTCCAACACCGTGATCACGGGATCGACCCACATCATCGACGTCACGGGTCCCGAGCCGGTCACCTACAAGGGCTATGTCCCCGCCCGCTCGGTGGTCATCCCCGGAAGCTACAAACGCCAGTTCCCCGCCGGGGAATACAGCGTGTCGTGTGCCCTGATCATCGGTCAGAGAAAGGAGTCGACCGACAAGAAAACTTCGCTCAACGACGCCCTGCGCGACTTCGGCGTATCGATCTAATCACCTCCGTGACGGCCGCCCCACCCTACTGTGGAGGATGGCCGTCGCATTTTTTACAAACACCCCATCTTCAGACATATCCGCCCATGATCCACCACATCGACACCACCACATCGACCAACGACGACGCCCGCGACCCACACTACCGCCACGGCGATGTAATCTGGGCCGAGCACCAGACCGCCGGACGCGGCCAACGCGGCCACACCTGGAGCAGTCGGGAGGGCCTCAACCTCACCTTTTCGCTGGTTCTCGAACCCCTCTTCCTGCCCCTCAAGGAGCAGTTCCTGCTCTCGGAGGTCGTGGCCCTGGCCCTCACCGACACCTTCGACCGATACGGCATACACTGCCGCATCAAATGGACCAACGACATCTACTCCGGCGACCGCAAGCTGGTCGGCATACTCATCGAGCAGCAGAACTCGGCGGGGCGTCTGAGCCGCACGGTGGTCGGCATCGGCATCAATGTCAACCAGACCGACTTCGACCCCTCGCTGCCCAATCCCGTCTCGATGCGCCAAATCGCAGGACACGAATTTTCGCGCGAGGAGGTGCTCCAAACCTTCCTCCACGAGTGCATGGAACGCTACGCCCGGCTCGAAAGGGGCGAAAAGGAGGGCATCGAGACCGACTACATCAACCGTATGTACCGCCTCGGCGAATGCCACCCCTTCCGTCTACAATCGGGCGAGGAAATCCGCGCCACGATCTGCGGCATCAGACCCACGGGCGAACTGCAACTCCGCCACGCCGACGGCTCCCGACACGAGTACCTGTTCCGCGAGGTGGAATTCATCATCTGACACCGCCCCATCCTCAAGGAAGGGGTCAATCATCGGGAAAGGCCGTCCTTCCGCCAATCCCCGACGGGTTGTCCGCTCCCCTTTTTAGGAAGGTTCGCCCCCGCGCGGACCTGCTTCCGGGATGTTTTGCCCCGGCACAGCCCCGGCCCTGTGGCCCGATCCCCGAAGCGCACCGCCCGCACCCGAAAGCCGCTCCGAATGGCCGGACCGCAAGAAAAATAAGTGGATGTGATTTTCCTTGTTAAAAAATTAACAGGAAACCTTGTACTTGAGAAAATAACCGCTATATTTGTACTCAGAAAGAAACAAAATCAACCTTAAAACAATCCTATCATGAACGTACCTGCAAACCTTAAATACTCTGCCGACCACGAGTGGTGCCGCGTAGAGGGCGATGAGGCCATAATCGGCATCACGGACTTCGCACAGAGCGAATTGGGCGACATCGTATTCGTCGATGTTCCGACCGTTGGCGAGAACCTCCAGGCCGGAGAAGTATTCGGCTCGATCGAGGCCGTGAAGACCGTCAGCGACGCCTTCCTGCCCGTCAGCGGCGAGATCCTCGAATTCAACGAGGCCGTCGACACCGACCCCGCACTGGTCAACAAGGACGCCTATGGCGAGGGCTGGCTCATCCGTGTCAGAATGTCCAAACCCGAGGAATACGACGCCCTGCTTTCGGCCGAAGAGTACGAGGCCCAGTGCCAGTAAAACTTCAAAACCGGAAAACGAAGATTTTACCAATAAAAACAAATAAAATTATGTCTAAAGTTACAGTTGTAGGTGCAGGCGCAGTAGGCGCAACCTGTGCAAACGTAATGGCTGTCCGCGAGGTAGCCAGCGAAGTTGTTCTGCTCGATATCAAAGAGGGCCTGTCAGAGGGCAAAATGCTCGACATGTACCAGACCTCGACGCTGATGGACTTCGATACGAAGCTCACCGGTGCAACCAACGACTACAAGAAATCGGCCAACTCGGATGTTGTTGTCATCACTTCGGGTATCCCCCGCAAGCCCGGCATGACACGCGAGGAGCTGATCGGCACCAACGCCAAGATCATGAAGAGCGTTGTCGAGCAGGTCATCAAATACTCGCCCCGCGCCATCATCATCGTGGTTGCCAACCCGATGGATACGCTGACTTACCTGGCTCTCAAGGCTTCGGGTCTGCCCAAGAACCGTGTGATCGGTATGGGTGGTGCACTCGACTCGTCGCGTTTCAAGTGCTACCTGGCCAAGGCTACCGGCGCCAACATCAACAACGTTGACGGTATGGTTATCGGCGGTCACGGTGACACGACGATGATTCCCCTCGTATCGAAGGCTTCGGTTAACGGTGTACCCGTTTCGCAGTTCGCTTCGAAGAAAAAGCTCGAGGAGGCTGTTCAGAACACCATGGTAGGCGGTGCTACGCTGACCAAACTGATCGGTACTTCGGCCTGGTACGCTCCGGGTGCTGCCGTATCGATGATGGTTGAGTCGATTCTCCACGACCAGAAGAAGCTCATCCCCTGCTCGTGTCTGCTCGAGGGCGAGTACGGCCAGGAGGATCTCTGCATCGGTGTTCCCGCCATCATCGGCAAGAAGGGTATCGAGAAGATCGTCAAGTTGGACCTGACCAAGGAGGAGGCCGAGAAGTTCGCTGCTTCGGCTGCCGCTGTACACAAGACCAACAACGTACTGCGCGAGATCAATGCCATCTAATTCTCCGTCAATCGGATAATTGATCTTATCCCGCCGCCTGGGTTTCCCTCGCGGCGGGATTTTTTTATACCCGCCACAGCCCTCTTGTCCACCCCGCTGCCGCCCGTTTTACTGCCTGCAATATCCCGCCGATATTCCCCGCCAACCATCGCCCGTTCCGGCTCTGACACGGCCCTATTCCCGTTCTCCACCGATTTCCCGCTCCTACACCCATCTTTGGACATATTCTCCGCACAAATCCTTCGGGAAACACTCCTATTTTCAGATTCGCCCTATTTCCAAGGACAGGTTTCCGCTATTTTTGCCGTTCACCCACAGAGTTCTCCCCAACAAAAAAGCCCTCCGCCAAGCGAAGAGCCTGTAATTCAAATACAGAAAACCAATCCGTGTAAAACAAAAAAAGCGTCCGCACCTTCGGGAGCGATCGCCAATTCATCCTGATAAAAAATTATTCCGAGGGGCATCCCCCCTCATAGATCCGAGCATACTTTCACCCGCACGACAAACATAAAAAGGCCCGTAACAGCACCCCTTTCCATTGACCGATCCAAGCCCGCATCCGTCCCTCAACCGTCACATCCGCACCGACTTGCATCGCTCCCGCTATTGTCCGAGGCGCATCCTCACGCACGCCCCCACACACCTCCAGCAACTATTCACGTCCCCGGCTCTCATCCACGGCCCGGCGGCGAACAACCTCCATCCATCGGCATTCCGGCCCGAACTCGGCCCGCGCCACCTATTTACCCAGCAGGATCTTGGCCTGCGCCATGGCGGCTTCGGAGATCCGGCTGCCCGAGATCATCTTGGCGATCTCGGTCGTGCGCTCCTCCTCGCCCAAACGGCGGATGCCGGTATGTCCCTCCGACTTGTAGACCACGAAATGGGCCGATCCCTTCGAGGCCACCTGCGGCAGGTGGGTGATGTCGACCACCTGCATCGTAGTACCCAGACGGGCGATGATCTCGCCCATGGCATCGGCAATGCGACCCGACACACCCGTGTCGATCTCGTCGAATACGATGGTCGGCAACTGCATACGCTCGGCCAGCAACACCTTGAGCGAGAGCATCACACGCGAAAGCTCACCGCCCGAAGCGATCCTGTCGACCGGCTGGGGTGCACGGTTTCGGTTGGCCGAGAACAGAAACTCCACCTCATCGCCACCTTTGGCCGTCAAGGCGGGTGCGGGCTTCAGCCCCACCTCGAATACCGTGTCGGGCATACCCAGTTTCGTGAGCGTTGAAAGCATCTCGGCCGCAAATTTCGGAGCGTGTTTCTCGCGGGCGGCATGGAGTTTCCCGCTCAGCGTCAAGGCCTCCTGTTCGGCCTTCTGAAGCTCGGCTTCGGCCTTGAGGATCTCCTCGTCGCTGTGGTCGATGTCCGAAAGCTGGGCCGCATAACGATCCCGAATGGCGATCAGCTCCTCCTCGTCGGCCGCGTGGTGTTTCTGCTGAAGCGAGATCAGCAGATCGAGTCTCGACGAGAGCTTGCCCAGCCGCTCCGGATCGGAGTCTATGCGCTGGCTGTCGGCCGAAACCGACGAGTCGATGTCCTTCAGCTCCTCCAACACGGCGTGCAGACGCTCGGCATAAGCCGCCGCCGCGGGATATTTCTCACCAATATGTTGCAGATCATTCTCGGAACTGCGCAGACGGCTCAGGATGCCCGTTTCGTCGGCCTCCAGAGCCTCCGTGAGCGTCATGAAAGCCTCCCCGATGCGGTCGGCATTCTCCAGGATGGCCAGTTCCTCCTCGATCTCGGCCTGCTCGCCGGGGCGCAGATTCGCCGCAGCAAGTTCCTCGCACTGGAAACGCAGCCACTCCTCGTCTCTACGGCCCGTCTCGGCGGCCTCCCTCAGGGCGGTCACCCGTCGGCAAGCCTCCTGCATACGGCGGAACTGAACGCCGTAACGCTCCAACAATGTGGCATTACCCGCCACCGTGTCGATGGCTTCCGTGCGGAATGCCTCCGACGAAAGGATCAGATTCTGATGCTGCGAATGGATGTCCACCAGACGCGTACCCAGGTCACGCATCTGCTGCAACGTGACGGGCATATCGTTGACAAACGCTCGGCTCTTGCCCGCCGGGGTAATCACACGCGTGAGGGTCGTCTCCGGAGCATACTCCAGTTCGTTTTCCTCGAAAAACGCCTCAAGGTTCAATCCCCCGAGGTCGAAGACGCCCTCGACCTTACAGCTGCGCGTGGCATTCTTCATGGCCATGCCGTCGTTCTTGGCACCCAGCAGCAGACCAAGCGCACCCATAAGAATCGACTTTCCGGCACCCGTCTCACCCGTAATGATGTTCAGATGGGCGTCCAGCTCCAGGTCGAGCTGATCGATCAAGGCATAATTTTCAACCGACAGATGACGTAACATGACAATGAATGGTTTAAAGATTTTGAGGGGCCGTTCCCTAAAGGAGCGACTCCATTTTATCGACAATATGAACCGCCACATCCCGCTTGGACATCAGCGGCAGATCCTCGCGGCCGTGGTCGTCAATGAGCGCCACCTTGTTGGTGTCGCCGCGGAATCCCGCACCGGCATCGCGCAGGGAGTTGAGTACGATGAAATCGAAATGTTTCTTGTGGAGCTTCGACTCGGCATTCACCTCCTCGTGGTCGGTCTCCAGGGCAAAGCCCACCAGCAGGCGGCTCCCCTTCTCCGCACCCAGCCGCGCGGCAATGTCGCGCGTACGGCGCAGGCGGATCACCAGATCGTCGTCACTCTTCTTGAGCTTATGGTCGGCCGCCTCCAGAGGCGTGTAGTCCGCCACGGCGGCACACATGACCCCTCCGTCGCTCCGTCCATAGGCCTCCACCGTCGCCTCATACATCTCATCGGCCGAAAGCACATCGACCCGATCCACCCCGGGGGGACAGTCCAAGGCCGTGCGTCCGCTGACCAGCGTGACCCGCGCACCGCGGCGAGCCAACTCTTCGGAGATGGCATAGCCCATCTTACCCGACGAATGGTTCGAGATGAACCGCACCGGGTCGATGGATTCGATGGTGGCACCCGCCGTGACGACAAAGTGCTTACCCTCTAAGCTCTTTTTTTTTTCGGAAAAAAGTTCGTTGACGAACGCAACGATCTCATCGGGTTCGGCCATGCGCCCCTTGCCGACCAGACCGCTCGCCAGCTCACCGTCGCCCGGCTCGACGATCCCCACATGGCGATCGGCCAGGATACGAAGGTTCTGCTGCGTGGCGGGATGGGCATACATATCCAGGTCCATGGCCGGAGCCACGACCACCGGACACCGAGCCGAAAGGTAGGATGTCAGGAGCAGGTTGTCGGCAATACCCCCGACCATCTTGGCCATCGTATTGGCCGTGGCCGGAGCAATCAGAAAGCAATCCGCCCACTCGCCCAGCTTCACGTGGGAGTTCCACTGTCCGTTTTCGGGATCGAAGAACTCCACCAGAATCGGGTTTTTTGAAAGGGTGGCCATCGTCAGCGGAGTGATGAACTCCTTGGCCAGGGCGGTCATCACGACCTGCACCTCGGCCCCCGCCGTCTTCAGCAACCGGCACACCATCGCCGCCTTGTAGGCCGCAATGCTGCCCGTGATGCCCAGCAGGATATGACGTCCCTTCAGATTATTACAGGCATTGGTCTGCTCCATATCTCGCCGTCTTGACTTATTTGTTGCGCTTTACGGCGGGAATCTCCTTGCGCTCGCCGTCCTTGTCCTCCTTGTAGAAGACCTCACCGTCGAGGAACTCCTCCGTGGCGATGATCACGGGTTTGGGCAGACGCTCGTAGTAGCGCGAAATCTCGATCTGCTCGCGGTTCTCGAAAGTCTCCTCCAGATTGTCCGTGGGCGACGAGAAATCGGCCAGCTTGCGGCTCAACTCGTTCTTCAGCTCCGACGAGATCTGATTGGCGCGACGGGCGATAATGTTCACCGTCTTGTAGACGTTTCCGGTCGACTGATCGAAATCCACCAATTTACGCGTAATGGTGTTGTTGGGAATGTTCTTCTTGATTTCCATTCTGCTTATATCTTAGATATTGTTGTCTTTATTGTTGCGTGCGAGGTAGTCGCGGGCGTGTTTGGCCATACGGTCCAGCTCCTTGATATACTTCGACTCGGGAAATTCCTCCTTGAACGAGAGATAAGAGTCCAGCATGCTCAGGTAACGGTCCGTCTGCTTCTCGGCCACGGAGTTGCTCGCAAAACGATAGCCGGCATCGGTGATCAGATACATGATCTGCTCGCGGTGATGGCTGTCGGGGTATTGCTTCAGGGCGTTTTTCAACGACACGATGGCCGATTTGTAGCGGCCGATCTTGTAGTAGGTATAGGCGTTCAGATAGGCCTTTTCGTGCAGACGGGTCATCAGCTCGTCGTTGATCTGCTCGAACTTCTCCACACGCTCACTGCCCGGATAGCGCGAGATGAACTCGTTGATGGCCTTCAGAGCCTCGGCCGTCATCGTCTGGTCGCGCGTCGGGCCTGGCGACAGGAAGTAGAAGCAGAGCGCATACATACCCTCGGCATCCTCGACAAAGGGGCTGCGGCCGAACTTGCGGCGGAACTCGTCGAAGAGGCTTGCAGCGGTCTCATAGTCGCGGTTCTTGAACTTGCATCGGGCATTGAAGAACGAGATGCTGTCCTCGCGGGGCGTGCCCACATAGTAGTGCTGCATGCCCTCGAAAAGCGTGGAAGCCTTCGACCATTTCTCCTTCTCGTAGAACTCCATGGCCTTGGAATAGATCAGGTCGGGTTTGCCCGATCTGAGGATGTTGCTCACTCCGGCACAACCGGAAAGCAGGGCTGCGAACAGGATTCCGCAGAGGGAATATATGAAGTAATGCTTCATTGTTAATTCATTTACGGCGCTTTATCGCACAAAGTTACATATAAAATAACGATTTGCAAAAAAATTATCGGCCCTCGCCCCTCTCTTTTGCCCCGAAATGGAGTTTTGACGACCGACACCCCCGATTTGGAGGAGAGAAATATTTGGAAATCTCGAATTTACTTTCTACCTTTGTCTTGAATTGTAACAGGGTTCTGATCTTTCCAAGGTCAGGATTCTTATTTTTTTTGTGTTTTTACTACTATGGGAAAAGAGATTATTTATCTGACGGCGGAAGGTTACAAGAAGCTCAAAGACGAGCTCGATCATATGCGCTCCGTGGAGCGTCCTGCCATCTCGGCCGCCATTGCCGAGGCTCGCGACAAGGGTGACCTGTCGGAGAATGCCGAATACGATGCCGCCCGCGAGGCCCAGGGGCTTCTGGAACTCCGCATCGCAAAACTGGAGGACACGATGGCCAATGCCCGTGTCATCGACGAGTCGAAACTCGACAAATCGAAAGTACAGATTCTGAGTAAGGTGACGCTACTCAACAAGAAGAACAACCGCCAGGTCGTCTACACGATCGTAGCCGAGCATGAGGCCAACCTGCGCGAGGGCAAGCTCGCCATCGGTACCCCCATCGCCCAGGCTCTGTTAGGCCACAAGAAAGGCGAATCCATTTCGGTACAGGTCCCGGCCGGATTGCTTGAGTTTGAAATCACCGACATCAGCATCTAAACCGGATATGCCCAGCGGCGAAAGCGGATTCCCTAATTTGCCTTCACCACCGCAAAAACCGCAATACGACATACATCCGCCATCGGCCACCGCACCGATTCGGAAAATTAAAAGGGTTGTCCTCCGACAGCCCTTATTTTTTTGCACTTTTCCCGACGCTTGCATCCACTTGTCGCACGCCCATTTTCCGCCCCACAAATCTCCATCGTGGGGAATCCTACCGTTCACATTCTTCACCCCATTTCTCAAAAAAAGGGAAGAGGCCACTTACGCCTCTCCCCTTCATTTAGGAATATTTTTTCCTCTGTTATTTTTCCTTGAGCGTCATCTCAATAGCTCCGTCCCGGCCCTTGTCGCCGTATTTATCCGTGGCGGACTTACCCTTCAATACGGTCATCGAAGCGATTCGCTTGCTGTCGATATCCATCTTTTTGTAACCCCGTCCCATGACCTGACCATCGATGACAATCAGCGGTCTCTTTCCCAAATTTCCGTCGGAAGACGTGCCTCTGTTGAGGATAATCGTCTGCCCGACTTTGGCCGACTGATCATCCTTGCCGATGATTTGCACATTGCCACCATCGTGCAACACCTCCCAAGTCTTATACCGGTCGCCTTCTTTCTTAAGCGTCACCTCAATGGCTCCGTTCCGGCCCTTGTCCCCGTATTTATTCGTAGCGGACTCGCCTTTCAATACGGTCATCGAAGCAATCTTCTTGCTGTCAATATCCTTCAGATCGAAATCCGTGCCTTTCACCTGACCATCGACGACAATCAGACGTTTCTTTCCCGAATCCTCGACGAAGGAGTTGCCTTTGATGACGAGAATCGGCTGCCCGGCTTTGGCAGACTGACTATCGGCAGTGGTCATCTGCACACCGGCAACCTTACCTTCCAAGGTGCTATTAACATTTGTGATGACTCGCACGTTATCACCGCCATTCGACACTTCCAAAGCCTGAACCGGCTCGCCTTCTTTTCTGAGCGTCACCTCAATGGCTCCGTTCCGGCCCTTGTCCCCGTATTTATCCGTAGCGGACTCGCCTTTCAATACGGTCATCGAAGCAATCTTCTTGCTGTCAATA
>JAHHQK010000032.1 GCA_020026435.1 Alistipes sp.
AAGACCCGGAAAGACAGAAGCCTTGTAAACGAGAGTTTACGAGGCTTTTTGTTTTTGAATCGTCCGCCTGAGAAAGCAAAATACAACCGGTTTCGGGGGGGGGCCAAATCGGTGGACTTTTTCCGTGAGTCGGACCGTTCAGCGAGCATGTTAAGACCCTTGATGTGGAATTTATTGATCGCCTTGCCGCTGTATTTGATCTCGCCCGACTTCGCCACTTCGATACCCGGCATCTTCCGCAGTGCGTCGTTGATAGAGTGGTCCGCAACGTCGGCATATTTGGCCTCCGTGTAGGTCAGCGTATCGCTCCGGCGGACTACAGCCGGGGCCTCGATCCGCACCTTGCGGATCTTTAGATCGCCTGTTTCGATAGCAAGGTCCAGGCGCTGTGTCTGCGGCTTGATGTTGAAACCCGTGACGGTAACCACTACCGTATGGGCTTCGCTCCGGTATTCGAGGCGGGAGGCTCTCCGTCACCGTCCGTGATGGCGTAGACGTACATCAACCGCCGGGACCTATCCTGCAGCATCACGTTCAGGCACCTGGGAATGATCCAGAAGTAGCCCAGATCCTGCCCATTCACAATAACACGAAGCGACCCGCCTTGCAGGGTAAGCATCTCCATGGGATATTCATGCACCCTACGATAAAAAACAACCATTGTTTGCGCGACACGGTGCGGGCTGGAATCTCATAATATATCATCGGGGGCATCGGAGCTTCGATGCCCGTGCAGTTCCATTTGTAATGGCTTTGAACATCGATCGCCTGCAGGATCAAGCCGGGAAGCCCTCCGAATTTCCAGACTCCTGCCGACACCGAAATCTCCAGGGTGTATCAAACCTGCCACTTCCGGCCCCGGAAGGAGGTCTCCGCCAAATGGCACATATGGCCGCAAACAACCATGGTGTCGGTTCTTCATACTCGACCGATTCATGGAAGGCCTCAATGCTGTGAAAACGCTCGGTGAGCAGACCGCGTTGGCTATCTATGCAAATCTCACCATTGATATTTTCATCCTCCTTTCCACGGTCCATAGAGGTATAGCCTGCGGTCGAACCCAAAGTCTTCGGAAAGTTGTTGCTCAAGTAATAATTTTATACCATGCATACTATAAAGAATTTATGAATGCAGGAAGAAACCTTCCTGCATCCGAAAATTACGAACACCAGATGTCTCCCTCACAGTTGAGATCCTTATCGACAAGTGCGAGTTCCGCTACTGCATGATCGGAAGAGTTGGCGATAACAGGCCCGAAAAGGATTTCCACATGGATAGAGCCTGCTCTGGACGCTCAGGCATCGGCACGGCTGCCGCATCCAGCCTGTCCGACTGATTCCGGATTTGCCCACAAGAGATACTTCCCAACAAAACGCCGATCAATAGCACGTAATACTTTATGGCCCCATCTCGATGATGCCTCAAATAACGAATTGCCGGGCCGACAACGCATTTGTTGGCAACATCAGCGATATTTCTTATTTGCTGAAAAGGTCAAGAGAGTTTCGGCCGGCTCAATATACCGGTAAGGGAGGCCGAGTGTGCTTCGTCAAGCCGTAGTGAACGAGGATAATTCGGCTATCGTTATCAGCTACATGGCTTCTGTTCAGGGAAAAGCAGTCAGACGGCCACAACCTATTTTAAGTTGGAGCCTCCGGTTTTTTCGAATAAAGTTGGAGGCGACTAATCAGGTATTAGTAAAATTCCCGATTCTTTCAAATCGCTAATGGCGAGACAAATGTCCCGTTAATAAGTTCGATATGTATCCGTAAAGATAAATACCGCAAAGTTCTGAAATCGCACGATTTCAGAACTTTTTTATTCTCTATCCCAAAGAAAGGATCCGAAATCTTGAAACAAAAGAGTGTCACAGGTTTCCCTGCGACACTCTTTATTGAAAACAGATCGAGGCAATTACCACATCACGCTGATTTCGTATGAGTTGATACCATTGGCCAGGGCCTCCGTCTCTACGCTTTTGAAGGCCCAGAAGTGCTGTTCGGCCAGCATGAAGATGGAATACTCCGCACCTTCGGCCACCTTTGACACGACAAATGAAGGATCCGCCTCGGCAACTTTCGCCGTTAGTGCATCCACCAATGAATTTTTTACAGTACCGATGACCAGCATGTTCATACCCCCACTGCGCTTCAGGGAGTTCATGACTCCCTCACTGCCGCCAAAGGCGTCAATCTGATCCTGAGCATCGAAACGAACCGTGCGGAAGTTGATATTGAATGAAACGGGAACCTTGGTCAACCCTTCGCCCGTGGCATCGGAGCGGAAGCCCTCCATCTCGGGAGACAGGCTGGTGACATAGCAATTCTTGCCGCAGGGAACTCCCAAAATGGAGTGTGCAGGTTGATTGAAGAACATACAACTGCCTTGGACGTCGTTTGTCGAACTCACCGAGTTCAGCGCAAAACCCATCATGCGCAGACCCTCGGAAGCTATCTTGGACACATTCACCACTCCGCTGCGATCCGAGCGGTCAAGGATCGTAAGCCACGACTTGCCCTTCAAGGTCTTAAGCGCATAGTCCTTGACAGCCGTAAAGTCGGCATCGGAAGAGAACAGGGGCTTGTTTTCCAAGCGGGACACGAATTGAATGGTGGCACTGAATTTTTCGGAAGGCCAGGCATTCTGCGATTCAAAAGAGTATTTATCATCGTCAGAGCAGCATACCAATGTCGGAATGACAAACAGTAACGATAACGACAAGAAATATTTTTTATACAATTTCATTTTTCTCCTTCTTTAAAAGTCCGATAACTTATTTAATCTCCAACGTGGCGTAAACCGCATTGTGGTCCGAAAGGTTGCCACTGAACATGGTTCCCGAATCGGTAACCGTCCATGTATTCTTCGGGAAGGTCAGAATGTAATCCAGCCAGTTGTCTGCCGCCATGTCGCAGAGTTGGGGAATCTGCTCCAACTCGCTCAGGCTGCTGACGTTCAGGTCTCCCATCATCACTGTGGGATAAACCGGCTTATTTAGGCTGAGAAACTCGATAGACTCAGGTTCCTGATACTTGACCTTGGCATAGGTATCCATGTGGTCGAAGTGGGTACCCACGATGCGGATGATTCTTGTCGAGTTATTTTGGGTCGGAACCAGAATGTCGGCATAGCCGATGCTGCGCTGGTCGGAACCGAACTCATAAAGCTCACTGCCGCTGTTGTGGTCGTAGTAGCCTTTGCCTTTATAGTTCTTGTAGGTGAACTTCTTCGATGCCGTGCTGACAAAAGGATATTTCGACAGGATGACATTGCCGTAGAAGCCAACCTCCTTGGGATAGGATTCGATGAAGTAGGCGTACATGTTCAGAGATGCAGCCAATTCAGCCATCTTCTCCTTGCCCATGCGGCCCGTCATCGTCTCAAACTCGTTCAACACCATGACATCCGGATCAATATCCTGAATAAATTTGACAAAGGGGGCGACGGGGAAGCCATTGCGCTCTCCGCTCTTATCTTCCTGCTCGAACGAAAGAACATTCCAGGAAGCCACTTTCAAACGTACTGCCTGAGCCTTGACACTCGTTGCCGAAACCAGCAGGAGACAGAAGGCTGACACTCCCAATATATATTTTACAAGTTTCATATTCTACTTTTATTTTAGGTTCCTAACTATTAATAGCCCTTGTTCTGTTGCAAGTAAACAGTGCCTTCAAATGCCTGTATGGGAATGGGGAATACTTGATTGATCTGGGGATCGAAGTGACGGCCGGAGTCATAGTTTTCAGGACCGTCGATGACCACCTGCTCGGTAGCATAATCCCAGTGCGACTTGATGCGGCGGGTCGGCTGTGCATAGACTTCCTTGGCATCGCCCCAGCGCACCAAATCGAGATGGCGCGAAGGCATAAACTCAAATGCCAACTCGCAGCGGCGCTGGTTCTTCAGCTCGGTCTTGGTGGCACTGCTGTTCTCCGGGAGACGTGCTCTGCGACGGATGCGGTTCAGCAGCTGCTTGGCTTCATCGTTGCCCTCGCCCTTCATCCAGATCAGCGCCTCGGCCTTCATCAGCAGAATATCGGCGAAACGGATCAGGCAGGTTCCCAGCGTATTCGAAGCATTGTTTCCGTTGGAGCTGACTTCCTTACCCTTACAGTCGGCTTTCTCCCAGGGTGACATGAACTTGCAGAAAGTCATACCCGTATCCGAAGCGATGTCACAAACCTTCTGGTAGGAACCTCCCCTCTCATTCAGCAGGGTGCTGTTACCGCCGTAGCAGATGTCACTGCCGACGAACTGGATGTGCTGACCAGGATAGAGGATGGTCGCGTCACGACGAATGTCCCCCTTTTCGTAAGCCTCCCACAATCCGAGTGTGGGTTGGAAGTAACCCCAGTGGTTGTAGAGACCCCAACCGCCGTTCTGGAAAGACATGCCATGGAATTTGGGACCATCGATAGGGCTGCCCAGCAGAGAGAACAGGTATTCGCAACCGAAATTCTGCTCTCTGCGCCACAGGTTGTGGAAAGCATTCTTGGTATTGTCGTCGAACAAGTCTCGCTTATCGGGGCCCGAAAGCTCCATTACCTTATTACACATCTCGATGACGGTGTTGTAGTAGTTCTTGTCGAACTGTGCGGCATAGAGAGCGGCACGTGCGGCGAATGCCCAAGCGGCAGCCTTGTGCGGCAGACCATAGTTGTTCTTTTCGATCTGCGAGAACAGCGGCAGTTTCTCGGCAGCCGTTTTGAAATCGGCGATAATCTGATCGTAGTTGTGCAGAACGCTCGCCGGGCGCGGAGCATCCATCTGTGCGGGTTCGGTTGTATCCAGAATGATGGGGATACCGCCGTTAAAACCGTTGTCACCATAGTAAGGAGCAATCCAAAGCATGGCCAGGCCGCGGAAGAAATAGGCCGTACCTACAGCTCTTTGCGCGTACGCGGGGGCGAGGTTCAGAGTCGGAACCAGTTTGATGATGTTGTTGGCCTTGGCATTCACCTGATACATCGCACCCCAGGTGTCTTTCACATCAGAACCGTTCGACGGCGACATCTTGAAGTTGCGAATCTGGTCGGCCTCCGGCTCGTTGCGGCCCACGGTGATGTTATCGCTGCAGCACTCAAACCACATGACTCCCCGGCCCGTAACACCCTCCGAATCGTTGGATGTAAAGGAGTACAATGCTGTAATCGCCTTGTCTATGTCCTCCTGGGTTTCCCACTCCGTTGACGCTCCATATTTGGTTGTCTCCAGAAAATTCTCGCAACCCGAGAAAGTCACTCCCAGGAAGCAAAGCGCTGAAAACATCAATATCCTTTTCATAGTTGTATTCGATTAGAATTAAAAGTTAAGATTTACACCGAAATTGAAGAAACGCGACAGGGGATATACACCGCGGTCGATACCGTAGTTGCCAACCTCGGGGTCGATGCCCGTGTAATCCGTGAATGTGCAGACGTTTTCCACGCTGAAGTAAACACGAATCGAACCGTTCCTCATGCCAATGAAGTCAGTCGCAGTATGGGGCAGTGTGTAACCGATGGTGATATTCTTCAGACGCAGGTAATCGCCATCCTCGAGGAAGTGATCCGAGAAACGGGTGTAGTTACCGTTCAAGTCGCTGGACTTGGTCAGACCCAGACGCGGGTGCTTGCTGCTTGTGGGGTTGAAGTCCCAAGTGTCCAGAACATCGGAAACCATGTTGCCGTAGTCGTTACGACCGTTCATGGTCATCTGCTTCAGACCGTTGTAGATTTTGTTGCCGGCAACGCCCTGGAACATGAAGCTGAAATCGAGACCCTTCCAGTTCAATGATCCTCCGAAGGAGTACGTGTATTTGGGAGTATAGGAACCTGCGAAGGCCTTGTCGTCGTCGTTAATCACTCCATCACGATTGACATCGACAAAAATCAGATCGCCGACTTTGGCATCGGGCTGCAGCAATTTAGCCTCACCGGTCTGCTCGTTTTTATAGATATACTTGTCAATCTCATCCTGCGAACGGAAGATGCCTGCCGTGCGATAGATCTTGAATGAATACCAGGGTTGGCCGACGTCGGAATACAGCAGAGGCGAAGAGTTCAGGTTGGGATTCTTGTGCATTACGGAACCCAGACGCGATCCGTACTCTCGAACGTAGCCCTTGTTGTAGGACAACATACCCCAAACGTTGTAATTCAATTTATTGCGAGCAGCCGAATTCTTGTAATTGATCGAGAACTCCCAACCTTTGTTCAATACGTTACCCATGTTACCCATAGGAGGCTCTGCAACGCCCAACTGCAGAGGAGTGGGAACGAAGTCAATCAAATCTTTGGTAACCTTGTAGTAGTAGTCCACGCTGATGTCCAACTTCTTGCGGAACATCTGCAGATCCAGTCCGACACTGGTCTGCTCGGTCACCTCCCAACGTGCGTTCAGGTTGGGAATCGTCGAAAGGTAGGTGCCATAGCGGTCCTGATCCATATTTTCGCCAAAGATGCCGGGATACTCATACTGAAGCAAATCGACCTTGGCCACATTGTCGGGATACAAATCCACGTTACCTATGCGACCCCAACCGGCACGAATCTTAATCAAATCGAAGACGTTGTTCAGCCCCGAATTCTGGAAGAATTTTTCGGAGGAGAGTTTCCATGAACCCGAAACAGAGGGGAACCAGTCATAAGGTTTCGACTTGGGAAGTTTCGAGGATGCATCGCGACGGATACTGCCGACGAGGAAGTAACGATCGTCGAACGAATAGCCTACACGTGCAAGGAACGAATACATCGAGTACTCCCGGATATACTCTTTGGGGGCAGGTGTCCACTGCTCGGCATTGGGCCAGGTAATCTGATTACCCTCTTCCGAGGTGTAATTCTTGGAGTAGATGAAGCGGTCATGGTTCTTCTTGAAATCTGCGGTGAACCCAGCCATGGCGCTGATGTGGTGGCGGTTGAACACCTCAGCCCATGTGATGACAGTCTCCGACAACCAGTGGCGGTTGCGGTGGAAACTCTGGGCTCGTTCATTCTCACTGCGCTGAAGACCTTGCTCGGTCATCTTACGGCGGAACTCATCAGCTTCGGCATTATGGAGGTCTGCCGTGAAGTCGGACTTGATGGTCAAAGAGGTAATCGGCTTGATTTCAATAGAGGTTGTCGAGAAAATCTTGTTTTCGGGATACTTGCGGTGCATTCTCGAAAGGTCGGCAACCGGGTTGTAAAGTAAAGGAGTGCCCGATACGCCGGCCCACGAAGGAAGCGTACCCCCAAAGATGCGATTACCCTTTTCATCCAATACGTAGTTACCCTTCTCATCCATCTCATAGACAGGAGCGAAACGGGGATACCACATGGCGCCGATGATGGGGCCTTCGTGTGAGGTGTTGACGTTACCCTGACCGTTGGAAACCACGAACGAGGCTCGCTCGGAGAGTTTCAACCACTTGGTCAACTGGAATTCGGTGTTCAACTTCGCATTCAGACTCTCGCTGTAAGTATTTAGCAGTGTGCCTTCCTTCTTGTCATAACCGACAGAGAAATAGGATCTCAGTTTATCGGTTCCGCCCGAGATGCTCAAAGCATAATGCTGCTTCAGACCTACTCTGAAAATCTCGTCCAACCAGTCGGTGCGGGTGATGTTGCCGAAGGGGAACAACTCGGGATTTGCTGCCGAAGGCAACTGTGAACCGGGGTTGTTTTCCACCGCCTTAGCCCAAACCGTATTATACTGCTCGGCGGTCAGCATTTTGGGGAGGTTAGACACCTTGTCCAGCCCCCAGGATGCATTCACCGAAACATTGAGCTTACCCTTTCGGGCTTGTTTGGTGGTGATGAGGATAACACCACTCGATCCTACGGATGCACCATAGATGGCGGCCGAAGCGGCGTCCTTCAGAACAGTGATGGTTTCGACATCCTCCACCATGTAGGGGGCGTTGGGCACGCCGTCGACAACCACCAGCACTCCGTCTCCGGATGTGGGATCATCGTCATTACCCTTCGATCCTCTACCACGGATGGAGAACGATGCGGGGCTCATGGGATCACCCACCTGCTGGATGGTCACACCAGGCATACGACCCTGGAGCAGGGATGCCAAGTCTGTCGAACGGCTTTTGGCGACCTCGTCCACCTTCACGGTGGTCACCGCCATCGAGAGGTCCTCCTTGCGCGAAGATCCGTAACCGATAGCCACGACCGCACCGATCATCATGGAATCCTCCTCCATGGTCACATCAATCACACTGCGATTGTTCACGGGAATTGACTGCGTTTTGAAGCCGATGAACGAGAAGTTAAGAACGGCGTTGGCAGCTACCGTGATGGAGTAATTACCCTCGGCGTCAGTAGTGACTCCGTTGGCAGTACCTTCTTCAACAACGGAAGCTCCGAGAACGGCATTGTTCGACGCATCTGTCAGACGACCGCTAATCGTGACTCGATTTTGAGCACTCACTGGAACAGCGAGTATGCAGAATAGCAAACTCACTAAAAGAAATCGGACTAAAGTCCGCCCCTTCTCAGAAAAAGTCAAATTCATTTCAATAAAGTTAAAAGTTAGTATATGATGGTAATTTGGCTTCGTTTTAATTAAAAAATTAATAACAGCAACTTGTTTTGGGGTGAAAATATAGTATCTCTTTCGAGAAATAAAATTATCAATAATATTACTCATTGGGGTGTAGATTCGCGCATTGATATCCTCATTTTACGAATATTTGAAATTTAGAACTATAAAACCAGCTCCGCGAAAATTATGAAAAGAGCTGAAAATCGATAAATAGCGGATTCGGCTCTTTGTCGAACATGCAACCGATCCGCAAAAAAACGCCGGGTGGAATATATTATATATAGGTATAAAAACAGCCTTAAAAAAAATGTTTATATGACATTCGGAAGTCATGATGCGAGGATCGATTCGAAGGGTAGTGCCTTTTCTGAATGCAATTTCTCAGCTATTGGGTGAGTCTGGTTTCTTGCGATAAAAATATTTAGTTATGAAAAAATGCGCCTTAATGAGACGATTTCATTAAGGCGCATTTTTTTCGCTGCATCTGTAAATAAATTAGACCGTTACAACATCACCCATAGGCTGATTTAGCGTCATTCTCTCTTTTCGTCCTATCGGCAAAATCGGGCCCTCCTATTTTGCTGCAGCATATCGACTTCTGCATGAGCGAATCTGCTGTTTGCGGAGGAGGGAAATTATTGGATTTTCAGTACGTTATGCCTGATTTTCTCCATATACTCCGACGGCGTTATGCCCTTGATTTGCTTGAAGGTGCGCGACAGATTCTTGATGTCGAACAATCCCAGTTCGGCCGCTGCTTCGGAGATGCTCTTGCCATCGTTAAGATGCTGTACCACTTGCTCGATGCGGGTCTGCGTGATGTAATGATAGATCGAGGTGCCGATTTCCGTACGGAATTTAACCTCGAGCAGACGGCGGGACAACGGAACCAGACGGGTAATCTCCGCTACGGAGATCTTTTTGGTGATGTTGTCGTGGATGTAGCGCAGAACAAGGGTGATGTGGGGATCGGTGGTGGCATAGATGTCGGTGGACTGGCGGGTGACGATGTGGGTGGGGATGACCATGATATCCTCCGGATCCGCCGAAGGGTCGTTGAGTAGTCTGTCGATGAGCTGTGCCGTGTCGTATCCCGCCTGCTCGACGGCCTGATTGAGCGACGAGAGGTTCGGCACGCTGAGTTTGCACAGCGTCTCGTCGTTGTCGACGCCCAGAATGGCGATGTCGTAAGGGATGCGGCACCGGTCGCCGATCTGGTGGCAGGCTTCGACGATGTGGTTGGCCTGGTTGTCGTCGGCGGCCATGATGGCAACCGGTTTGGGAAGCGACTTGAGCCACTCGGTCAGGTATTCGGTGTTGTAGTACCACAGGATATTCTGCGTATCGCTCGTCAGCGACGAAAAGGTGAAGTTGGGATTGGCAGACTCGACGGTCTGCTGGAATCCCTCCTTGCGCTCGTCCGACCAGACGATGTCCCGGATGCCGTAGAAGGCGAAGTTGGAAAAACCGCGCTTTATGAAGTATTCGGCTCCCATCTGTCCGGCCAGGCGGTGGTTGCCCGTGATATTGGGGATGGTGCTGAAGCGGTTTTTGAAGTCTTCGGCTATGGCGATGATGCCGTTTTGCGCAAAGAGCTCCACGGGGTCGTCGTTGTAGAATTGTCCCACGACGGCGTCGGCCTTGATTTTCTTGGCCCACTCCACGACTCCTTCGATGCCGGATACATCGCGGACCGAGAGCGGCAGCCGGCACAGGTTCCATGCCTGGCGGGTGGCTACCGTGTAGCGGAATACCCCCTGAAGGATCCCGCGCGAGTATCCTTCGGAGAAATCCATGAGGAAAATGATACAGGCCATAGCGTATTTGTTTTGTTGCCGGGTAAAGATAGTGATTTTCAGCAATACGGCAAATCTTCTCCGCGACGGGCGCAGGTTCGATCGGCCGGTGCAGAAGAGCGGGGTTTGTCGCGGAATCATTCTTAAAATTATTTAGTTACACTCCCCTACCCCGAATTTCGGACGGGTTGGAGGCTAAGTCTTCAGTCTTTTGCGCAAAATAAGGATATAAGGTCGCAAATTGAGGATTGCGGGTCGAATAACCGCCGTATATTTGTAAAGAAAATAAAAAGTGTGATTTTATATTTAAAATATTTTAAAATTTAAAGAGCTTGACAACAGCATGAAGTAGTTAAAACTGCCGGAACACCATTTATTCACTATTAACCATAAAAACATGAAAAAAATTAAACTATGTCTTACCATGCTTGGTGCATTGTTGCTGACGATGCCAGCAAGCGTGTTTGCGCAGGAGACGTAGGTTGTGTGGGCCGTCTTGGTTCTGGGTTTCGATGCCCTGCAGTGCTCGCGCATTCTACGATAACGGTGGATATTCGCGGCGTTCTTTCTTTGGTCGATTGGAAATTTAATATTGAATTTTGAAGATGAAAAAGTATCTCGCTTTTATAGGTTGCATCGTGTTGGCGGCTTCGTGTACGCCGGACGATACGCCGCATGCCAGGCACGTGATTATGATCGGGTGCGACGCCATGGGAGCTTTCGCTCTGCAGCGCGCCGAAACCCCCAACTTGAACCATATGATTGAGAACGGAGCCGTATCGATCAATACGCATAGCGTTCGCCCCACGTCGAGCAGCCAGAATTGGATGTCGATGGTCAGCGGAGCCCTTCCCCTCCAGCACGGGGTTCTCGACAACGACTGGGAACCCGACAACATCGTCATCGAACCCTGTTTGAAAAATGCCAGGGGATTTTTCCCCACCCTGTTCGACAACATCAAGGCGCAACGTCCCGAGGCTACGGTCCACATGTTCTACGAGTGGGAGGAGCTGGCGCGCATGTTCGATGTCTCGGTGGTCGACAAGGCCGTCACGGGACTTGACACCGAATGCACCTTCAACGCGGCGATGGAAGATTTCTTCGAGAACAAACCCGCGCTGTCATTCATATCGCTCAACGAACCCGATCATGTGGGGCACGTCTTCGGACACGAGTCCGCCGAGTATATGGCTCAGGTTGCGCAGCTCGATGCCATGATCGGCGAGCTGGTGCGCCGGCTCGACGAGTCGGGAATGTCGGAGAATACCGTGGTGATCGTCACGGCCGACCACGGCGGTTTGGGCAAGTCGCACGGCGGCGATTCGCTTTTCGAAAGGCTTGTGCCCATTGTCTTCTACGGCAAGGGGGTCACACGGGGCAAGGTGATCGAGCCGGCGTTGCTGATCTGCGATGTGGCTGCCACGGTATGCGGCCTGCTCGACGTCGCGTTGCCGCGCGAGTGTGTGGGACGCTTCGTCCACGAGGCCTTCACCCCGCGCGTCAACGATCGGATCTATGTTCCCGTGCCGTTCGTGAGCCCCTCGGAAGGGTTCTTTACCGAACCGGTGACGGTCACCATGACGGCCGACGCCCCCGATTGCGAAATCTACTACACGCTCGACGGTCTTGAACCCGACACTCTCTCGTTGCGCTACGAGGGCCCCGTGCTGATCTCCGGCCCGGCACAGCTGCGTGCCGTGACCTACCGGAAGGGACAGCGCAGTCTCACGGCGGCGGGGTCGCTGCGCGTGGTGGGCGAAAACGAAAGCCCCAATGTTTCCTATCGCATGTGGGAGGGCATTCGGACCAAGACGCTGCCGGTGTTCTCCACCCTGGGGCGCCCCAAGGCGTCGGGCAAGGTCTACGAATTCTCGCTCGACCAGCTCAATGTCGAGGAGAAGGACCATTTCGCCGTGGAATTCACCGCCGACCTGCATGTCGACAAGGCCGAAAACTACCGTTTCGGCGTGCTTTCCGACGACGGGAGCAGGGTCTACATCGATGGACGGCTGCTCATCGACAACGACGGGTCGCACTCCTCGGACATGAAATATGCCAACATCGACCTGTCGGAAGGTCTGCACCGCATCAAGGTGGAATATTTCGACGACTACATGGGACAGCGCCTGGAGCTGCGCTACTCGTCGGGACATATCGGCGAGCAGGTGGTTCCTTTCGCGCGTCTGTGCCGGAATTAGAGAATAATACGAACAAACTCACTGTATGAATTTAGCAAGATTGGGTCTGGTAGCGGTATTTCTGGCTGCAACCGGATGTGCGAACTCCGCACGACAGCATCCTGTCGATTATGTCGATCCCTTCGTCGGAACGGGATTCCACGGACACACCTACCCGGGAGCCACCACGCCTTTCGGCATAGTGCAGCTCAGCCCCGACACGCGCAGCGGCGACTGGGACGCCTGTGCGGGATATTACTACGCCGATACGACCATCGACGGCTTCTCGCACACCCACCTCAGCGGTACGGGGTGCGCCGACCTGGGCGATGTGATGATGCGTCCCACCTCGCGCGAGGTCAAGGCCGCCGACGGCAGCTATACGATGACCCCGGCCGCCTTCTCCCACGATGAGGAGGAGGCTTCGTGCGGCTACTACGCCGTGAAACTGCTCGACGAGAAGATCCGTGTCGAACTCACCGCATCGCCGCGTGTGGGCGTTCACCGCTACACGTTCGAGGGCGGCGGACCGCGTCAGGTGGTCATCGATCTGATGCATCTGCTCACCGACGAGAACATCAAGCAGCACGAACTGCACGTGGTGTCTCCCACCGAGGTCGGAGGCATGCGCTGCACCGACGGATGGGTCGAGGACCAATATGCCTTCTTCTCGGCCGCCTTCTCGCAGCCGATCGTCGCGTCGCACAACTTCGACAACAGGCAGCTGCTGCTCGTCTTCGCGCCCGATGTCAGGGAGCTGACCGTCGCCGTGGGCCTTTCGGCCGTCAGCGAGGAGAACGCCCGTCTGAACCGCACCACCGAGGTGCCGGTTCTGGATTTCGAGGCCGTGCGCTCGGCGGCGCGCGCGATGTGGAGCGAGGCGCTGGGAGACATTGAGGTCGAGGGCGGCACCGAAGCCCAGCGCAAGACCTTCTACACGGCACAGTATCACACCAAGCTCACGCCCAACGTGATGAACGACGTCAACGGCGACTACCGGCGCAACGACGGCTCGGTGGCTCGTCTGCCCCAGGGCGGGAAGTACTATTCGACCATGTCCATCTGGGACACGTTCCGCGCATGGCATCCGCTCCAGACGCTTGTCGATGCCGAACTCGTGAACAATATGATCCGCGACATGCTCGACATGTACGACGCCACGGGAGAACTCCCCATCTGGCCGCTCTCGTCGGGCGAGACCCGCTGCATGATCGGCTACCACGCGGTCTCGGTTATTGCCGACGCCTACATGAAGGGAATCCGCGGGTTCGATGCCGAACGTGCGTTGGAGGCCATGGTGCGTTCGTCGAACATCAACCAGAAGGGTTCGGACTACTATGTGAAGTACGGCTTCATCCCAGCCAACATCAAGCGCGAGTCGGTGTCGTGTCTTCTGGAGTATGCCTACGACGACTGGGCGATAGCCCGCATGGCCCAGGCGATGGGCCGTTCGGAGATTGCCGGGGAGTACATGCGCCGCGCCCAGAACTATGTGAACGTCTTCGACGGATCGACCCGGTTTTTCCGCGGACGGCAGCTCGACGGCAGCTGGACCACCCCCTTTGTGGACTGGAAGGCCGGCCGCGACTACACCGAGGCTTCGCCCTGGCAGTACCGCTTCTTCGTGCCACACGACGTCAACGGCCTGATGCAACTCTTCGGCTGCCGCGAGAGTTTCATCGAAGCTCTGGATCTCCTCTTTACCACGGAGACCCCTTCGGAGGATCCGGGACTGGTCGACATTACGGGTATTTTGGGGCAGTATGCCCACGGCAACGAGCCGAGCCACCACATGGCCTATCTCTACAACTGGGCGGGACAGCCCTGGAAGACCCAGGAGATGACCCGCCGTCTGCTCGACGAGATGTATGCCCCCACTCCCGAAGGGGTCATCGGCAACGAGGATTGCGGGCAGATGTCGGCCTGGTACATCCTCTCGTCGCTGGGGCTCTATTCGGTCTGCCCCGGTTCGAACCAGTTCGTCCTGACTTCGCCCCTCTTCGAGAAGGCCACCGTGAAGCTGGCCAACGGCAAGACGCTCGTCATCTCGTCCAACGCTTCGAAACGGAACCGATACATCGAGTCGGTGAGCTTCAACGGCCGCCCCGTCGACCGGACCTATGTCGATTACGAGCAGCTGATGCAGGGCGGCGTGTTGGAGTTTGTCCTCGCACCGGAACCCCATGCGGAATGGGCGGCCGGCGACGAGGCCTGCCCCTACTCGCAGACCGAAACCGAGGTCGTGTCGATACCCTATACCACCGCGAACTTCAGCCTCTTCACCGAAAGTATCGACGTGGATTTGAACACCATGACCGAGCATGCCGAAATCCGCTATACGCTGGACGGTTCGGAGCCCGATGAAGATTCGGAACGCTACACCGCTCCCATTCGGATCGACCGGTCGCTCACCCTCAGGGCCCGCGCCTTCAAGCCGGGCCTTGTACCCAGCCGCACGCTGAAGATCGATGCCGAGAAGGCCGTGTTCCTGGAGCCCGAGGCGCAGCCCTCCGCACTGGAGAAGGGCGTGCACTACGACTACTATGAGGGCAGCTGCTCGCAGGTGTCGCAGATCACGGAGCAGGAATACATCGGGTCGGGGGTTCTTCCCGAACCGGGCATCGCCGGGGCACGTCAGTCCGACCACTTCGCTTTCATCTTCGAGGGGCTGATCCATGTTCCCGAGACCGGCGTTTGGTCGTTCATGACCAACAGCGACAACGGCACCATACTCGAAATCGGCAACAGGGTCGTGGTCAACAACGACGGTTCGCATCCGGCCGTGACGGCTACCGGCCGCGTGGCGCTGAAGAAGGGCTACCATCGCTACAAGCTCTCCTTCTTCGAGGATTATGGCGACGAGTCGATGGAGTGGGGATGGAAAGCCCCCTCGGAGGACGACTACCGGCCGATTCCCGCCGCGAATTTGTATCTTCGGCAGTGATATCATAAATTTGCAGACTCGTACTGAAACAAACAACCCATGAAAAAACTCATTCCATTTCTTGCCGCAGCCCTGATGACCGCCTGCGGTTCCACGACGGAGTTGAACGTCATGACCTTCAATGTCCGCTACGACAATCCCGAAGACGGCCGCAACAACTGGAAGTTCCGCAAGGAGCGCGTGGCCGAGGTGATCCGGGACAACCGAATCGACGCATTCGGAACCCAGGAGGTGCTGATCAACCAGTACAACGACTTGAAAGGCCTGCTCCCGGAGTATGCATCGGTCGGCGTGGGCCGCGAGGACGGCAAGGAGCAGGGCGAGTTCAACGCCGTCTTCTTCCGCCGGGACCGCTTCACCCTGCTCGACTCGGGCAGCTTCTGGTTGAGCGAGACTCCCGAGGTGGCCGGTTCGCGGGGCTGGGATGCGGCCTGCGAGCGGCTGGCGACGTGGGCCGTCCTCAAGGAGAAGGGCGGCACGGAACTGCTCTTCATCAATACCCACCTCGACCACATGGGCCGGGTGGCGCGGCGCGAGGGCGTGACGCTGCTCATCGAGCGTATCGGCAAGCTGGCCGCAGGGCGTCCCGTGGTGCTGACCGGCGATTTCAACGCCGAGCCCGGGTCTTCGGTTGTCGGACATGTCCTCGCCTGCGGCATCTTCAACGACTCGAAGGCCGTGGCCGCCACCAAGGCCGGCCCCGACTGGAGTTTCGCCGACTACGGTTCGATTCCCGATGGCGAGCGTCCGCTGATCGACTACATTTTCGTGTCGAAGGGGGTCGGGGTCAGCCACTACGAGGTCCTGCCCGACCACAACGAGGAGGGTTTCGTCTCCGACCACGCTCCGCTGAAAGCTGCCATTCACATCGAAAAATAAAAGGAAAACCATGAAACTGAAAAAAATCGCAATGGGGCTGTCGGCCCTCATGTTGTCTGTCTGGGCATCGGCACAGCCTCCCATGCTGATCCACTCCCACAACGATTATTGCCGTCGCATGCCTTTCTATCAGGCCTATGCGCAGGGAGTGCACTCCATCGAGGCCGATGTCTTCCTCCACAAGGGGAAACTGCTCGTGGGACACGACATCGAGGATCTGCGCGACGAGATGACCTTCGAGCAGATGTACGTGCGTCCGCTGGTGACGCTGTTCGGCCGCAACGGCGGCAAGGCGTGGGCCGATTCCGACGAGAACCTCCAGCTGTTGGTCGAGCTCAAGTCGGAAACGGAGCCCACACTGAAGGCCGTGGTGAAGATGCTCCGGAAATACCCTTCGGTATTCGATCCTTCGGTCAATCGCCATGCCGTGCGTATTGCCATCACGGGCAACGTGCCCTCACCCGAGGAGTTCTCGGAGTATCCCGAATGGATCGCCTTCGACGGTCAGTGGGACGAGGACTACACCCCCGAACAGCTTGAGCGCATCGCCCTGGTAAGCGCCAATTTCCGCAACTTCTCGAAGTGGAAAGGCAAGGGGTCGATTGTCGAGTCGGAAGCCGCAAAATTGCAGGAGGTTATCGACCGGGTGCATGCATGGAACAAGCCCGTGCGCTTCTGGGGCGCTCCCGAGGGCATCACGGTCTACTACACCTTCTGGAACATGGGGATCGACTACATGAATACGGATCGTCCGGAGCAGTGCGCCGAGTTCTACAACGATTTCGGCAACAAGAACTTTCAGATCGGCGCGAAGACCCCCTTCGAAAGCGGCCGGGTGACCCGCACGAAGCGTCTGGACAAGGCTACGCGCAACTTCTCCGGCTTCCAGAGCGAGAAGATGCATCTCTCAAAGGGAATCGAGGTCTATCAGCCCTCCTTCCTGAACGACGGCGCGCTGTCCAGAGTCAGGAATGTGATCCTGCTCATCGGCGACGGAATGGGCCTCGAACAGATCATGGCGGGCCTCTATGCCAACCACGGCCTGTCGCTGGCCACCCTGAAGCACATCGGATTCCAGCGGACCCATGCCCTGAATGCCTTCACCACCGACTCGGCGGCGGCCGGCAGTGCTCTGGCCACCGGCGAGAGCCACAACAACCGTCATGTCTCGGCCACGGGCGACAATGTCCCCGTTCCCTCGTTGAGCGATTTCTTTGTCGGCAAGGGCTGTCCGGTGGGTGTGGTGACCCTGGGCGATGTCTCCGATGCCACCCCTGCGGCGTTCTACGGCCACAGCACCGAGCGTGACAACTCCGACATCCTGACGGCCTATCTGACCGACGGATGCATCGATCTGCTGTGCGGCAGCGGCATCGCGAAGTTCACCAAGCGCGAGGACGGCCGCAACCTGGCCGAGGAGCTCGAAGCGAAGTACTCCTTCGTGCGCTCGGTTGACGCCATCAATGCCCGCGAGGGCAAGGTCATCTGCATCGACGAGCAGATGGGCGAGGCCGCCAGCGAGGAGAACCTCCCGCTGCTGGCCCAGGCCACCCGCGAGGCGATCCGAAAGTTGCAGGCGCGCAGCGACAACGGCTTCTTCCTGATGGTAGAGGGTGCCAAAATCGATTACGCCGGCCACGCGCGCTGCCTCCCGGGATCGGTCATCGAGACGCTGAGCTTCGACCTGGCCGTTGCCGAGGCCCTGAAGTTCGCCGACAGCAACGGCGAGACGCTGGTCATCGTCACGGCCGACCACGAGACGGGCGGTCTGATGCTGCTCGACGGCGACGAGAAGACGGGGCGTGTGATGGGTGTCTATGTCACCGACGACCATACGCCCGCACTGATTCCCGTATTCGCCTACGGCCCCGGCGCCAGGGAGTTCATGGGGTGCTATCGCAACACCGAGATCCCCCACCGCATCAAGGCGCTCACCGAAGAAAACGACCGGTAAAATACAGCGTTATGATTCGTAAAGTCATTTTGGGCGTTGTGCTGGCGGGGCTCCTCCCGGGGGAGCCCATGGCGCAAAACCAGCATCCGGAGAGCGGACAGTCGCCCTACAAGAACACCTATGTCAAGGATGTCTTCGTCGCCGAAAACGAGTTTCGCAACATGAAGCCCGAGACGATTCGTCCGCGTAGCTTCGACCAGGCGCGCCACATTCTTCCCGCCCCGTTCTGGGAGGGACATTTGCGCGAGGTGGAGATGTACTGGCATGCCTGGAAAATCGCGGTCGGCAACATCCGCCAGCCGCAGGCCGATTCGGGCTTCGTCGCGCCCTATCTCGACATCGCATACAACGGCAACATCTTCATGTGGGACGCCTCCTTCATGATGATGTTCGCCCGGTATGGCTACCATTTCTTCCCCTTCCAGCGCACGCTCGACAACTTCTACGCGCACCAGCATCCCGACGGCTTCATCTGCCGGGAGATTCGCGCCGACGGGTCGGATTGTTTCGAGCGCTACGACCCCACCTCGACCGGACCCAACATCCTGCCGTGGGCCGAGCTGATGTATTACAGGCAGTTCGGCAATCTGGACCGTCTGCACAAGGTCTTCCCCGTGCTGTGTTCCTATGCCAACTGGTGGCGGCTCAACCGCAGCTGGCCCAACGGAACCTACTGGTCGTCGGGATGGGGCACCGGCATGGACAATATGCCGCGTGTGCCCAAGGGCTACAATCCGATTTTCTCCCACGGCCATATGGAGTGGGTCGATGCCTGTCTGCAGAAGATAATGGTCAACGACATGCTGCTGCAAATCGGCTTCTACACCGAACGCTGGCAGGAGATCGAGGAGCTCGAGGACGAAAACCGATACCTTAGGGAGCATATCAACACCTGCATGTGGGACGACAGGGAGGGCTTTCTCTTCGACCGCTGTGCCGATGGACGGCTCAACGGCACCAAAGGCGTCCATGCCTATTGGGTCCTGCATACCGACGTCCTGCCGAAGCAGCGTCTGGACCGTCTGGTGGCGCATCTGGCCGACACGGCCACCTTTGCGCGTCCGCACCGCGTGCCCTCGCTGTCGGCCGACCACAAAAAGTACAACGACGCAGGCCGCTACTGGCAAGGGGGAATCTGGCCCAGTTCGAACTATATGATTATCGACGGCCTGTGGAGGAAGGGCTACCGCGAGCTGGCTCAGGAGATCGCCGAGAACCACTACAACGCGGTTTTCGAGGTGTGGAAGAAGACCGGAACGTTCTGGGAGTATTATGCCCCGGAGAAAATCGAACCCGGATTCATGGCCCGCAAGGACTTTGTGGGCTGGACGGGACTGCCGCCCATCGCCGTGTTCATCGAATACATTCTGGGCATCAAGTCCGACTTCGCCGAGGGGACGATCGAATGGAATATCACCCATTGCGAGGCGCACGGCATCGAACGCTATCCCTACGGTCCCGAGTCGCTCGTGGGGCTCAAGGTCAAGTCGCGCGGAGCGCTCGGGGAGACTCCCGTCATCAGCGTCGAGACCCCGGTGCCGTTCACGCTGACAGTGACATGGGGCGACAATTGCCGACGCAGCGTAAAGGTGGAGCGCAGCGGCACTGTCAAGCTGGCCGAAAAGTAAAAACCTGAAAATAACCTACTACCATGAAAAAAACAGTTACATTATTGTGCGCCTGCATCACATGGTGCGGTGTCATGGCGCAGACGCCCGTCCTGAAGATCAACGGGGAGGGCAAGTATAAGATCGCACAATTTACCGACACCCACCTGGATTTGAGCACGGACTACCGCCGCGCACAGTCGGCCAGGACCATCGACCAGCTGAACTACATCCTCGACAGCGAGAAGCCCGATTTGGTGATTTTCACGGGCGACGTGGTCACGGGAAAACCCGCAGCCGAGGGGTGGAAGATGATCTTGGCTCCCGTCGCGGAGCGCAATCTGCCCTTCTGCGTGACATTGGGCAACCACGATGCCGAGCAGGACATCTCGCGTGCCGAAATCGCCGAAATCGTCACCTCGTTCAAGGGTACGCTCAACACCCGCAAATCGGGCGAGCTGGACGACGTGGCCCTCGAAGTGATGTCGCGCAAGGGAGACAAGGTCGACAAGGTGCTCTACTGCATCGACTCCCACGACTATTCGACCCTCGACGGGGTTGACGGCTACGCCTGGATTACCCGGGAGCAGATCGACTGGTACCGCAGCCTCAGTGCGAAATATGCCGCCGCCAACGGCAACAGACCCCTGCCCTCGATGGCCTTCTTCCACATCTGCCTCCACGAGTTCGCTCCGGCCTGGGCCAACAACGAAAACACCCATGCGGGACGTCGCGCCGAGGACGAATGCCCCGGGGTGCTGAATACCGGCATGTACAGCTCGATGGTCGAGATGGGCGACATCTGCGGCGTGTTCGTGGGCCACGACCACGATATCGACTATGTGGTGGCGCAGAACGGCATAGCGCTGGGATACGGCCGCTTCTCGGGCTACGACACCACCTACAACAACCTGCGTCACGGCGTGCGCATCATCGAGCTGCACGAGGGGGTCCGCGAATTCGAGTCCTGGATCCACGAGCGCGACGGACGCATCGTGAACCGCATCCTGTTCCGTGACGGCAAAATAGAGCGGCTCGACTGATTCCGAAACGGAAACGGCCGGAACGCCGCATCATTTTTGCAGCGTCCCGTTTCCCTGAACCTGAGTATGGACGGCTGGCGGTACACTCCGGGCGCATGAAGTGCCGGCGGCTCTAAAAAATCTGTCGTGGAAGGTCGGCATGCGCCCGGCCGATAGGCGGCAGTGGGTAAACTTATGAATATTGGAATAGATTTGGGAGGCACAAACCTTCGGGTCGGCCTTGTCCATGAGGGCGAGATCGTCAAACTCCTGTCCGAGCCCTGCAAGGCCACGGCATCGGCCGAGGCCGTGTTGGAACATATCTCGACGCTGGTTGCGCGGATCATGACACCCGAGGTCCGCCAGATCGGCGTGGGTGTGCCTTCGGTGGTGGATTCGGTCCAGGGCATCGTCTACGACGTGGTGGGTATCCCCTCGTGGCGCGAAGTGCACCTCAAGGAGTATCTCGAACGGCGCTTCGGGCTGCCCGTGCATGTCAACAACGATTGCAACTGCTTTGCCCTGGGGGTCTGCCGTTACGGCGAGGCCAGGGGCTACCGCGATGTGGTCTGCATGGCGATGGGTACGGGTGTCGGCGCGGGGATTGTCATCGACGGCAAATTGTACTGCGGTCAGAATACGGGGGCCGGCGAGATCGGCGCCGCCCCCTATCTGGACCGGGACTACGAGTACTATTGCAGCAGCCGTTTCTTCGTCGGCCGCGGCACCACGGGCAAGGAGGCCTGTGAAAAGGCTGCCGCAGGGGATGAGGAGGCTCTGGCACTGTGGAAGGAGTTCGGGCATCATGTGGGCAATCTGGTGATGCTTGTCATGTATGCCTACGATCCGGAGGCGATCGTCCTCGGCGGCAGTATCGCGCAGGCCTTCGCCTTCTTCAAGGATTCGATGTACGAGACGCTCGACGGCTTCCTCTATGCGGGCGCGGTCAAGCGGCTGCACATCTGCTGCTCGAATGTCGAGAATGCGGGATTGCTCGGAGCCTCGATTTGCTGATCGGACAGCCGCTGGCGGCGGAATGTGCGGCAGCGTGCCGACCGACTCTTCGGCATCCCGCGGTTTCGGTGCGCCCGCATCGCGTGGCGGCAGCCTCCGCTACCCCACTCCGTCCGGTGCGAAGCCGGGGTCGAGAGCCCGGCAAGCGGCGCATTGGGGTTGAACAGCCGACGATGTGCGGCCCAGGAAGAAGAGGCGGACGCGGAAAAAGTCCGTTGCCGCAACAAACAAGAGAGCCGGCAGGTTTTTACGACCTGCCGGCTCTCTTGTCTGAGCTCCCGGAGCTGTTACAAATCGACCTCCACCATCACGGGGCAGTGGTCCGAGCCCAAGATTTCGTTGTGGATTGCGGCGCCGCGCAACCGGTCTTTCAAACGCGCCGACGCGAGGAAGTAATCGATACGCCAGCCCGTGTTCTTCTCCCGGGCCCGGAAGCGGTAGGACCACCACGAATAGGCCCCCTCCAAATCGGGATGGAAATGGCGGAACGTGTCGATAAATCCGGCATCGAGCAGTGTCTGGAACTTCTCGCGCTCCTGATCGGTGAAGCCGGCATTCATGCGGTTGGTCTTGGGATTCTTGAGGTCGATTTCGCGGTGTGCCACGTTCAAATCGCCGCACACCAGAACCGGTTTGCGCTCATCGAGCCGGAGCAGGTAGTCGCGAAAGTCATTTTCCCAGGTCATGCGGTAGTCCAGACGCTTCAGGCCGTCCTGCGAGTTGGGCGTGTAGACGGTCACCAGAAAGAAATTCTCCATCTCCAGGGTGATGACGCGTCCCTCGTGGTCGTGTTCGTCGATGCCCATGCCGCAGGTGACATTCACGGGAGTGTGGCGGGTGAAAATCGCCGTCCCCGAATAGCCCTTCTTGTCGGCATAGTTCCAGAAGGAGCTGTAACCCGCGAATGCAAGTTCGAGCTGTCCCTCCTGCATCTTGGTCTCCTGCAGGCAGAAGAAATCGGCATCCAGCGCCGTAAAAACCTCCCGGAAGCCCTTGTCGCAGCAGGCACGGATTCCGTTGACGTTCCATGATATCAGTTTCATATTCTTGTCGTTTTTCAGATTCGTTTCGTGTATATCGGGGCACAATACCCCAAATTACAACGCCAAGTTACGGAAAATATTTCTGCCGGCCAAAAACGCAATGGCCGCATCCGCGGGCAACCCGGGCAGGGACGCCCTGCAGCCCGTCCCTGCCCGGCGCCGGAGCGGCAAGCAGAGTGGGCCGCAAGGGCGTGTGCAAAATACCTCCCGCCCAAAGCGAAGACCGGGGAGAGGTGCGCAAAATCTCCTCTGCCCGGGGATGCTCCCGAGGACGCATGTGCGAAATAGCCCCGCCCGAAGGAGGTGTTTTTTTGATTTTTTTACAAAATTGTAAATACACCTGATTTACAGCGTATTAATTCTTTTGTTTTCGGACCTTTGCCCTTGTGTCGAATGCCGAAATTGGCGATAAATGTTGTTTTTTATCTTTTTTTCCGTATCTTTGGGGCGAACCCCAAAGAACAGTGCGTAACTATACACGGAACATAGGAGCGGCGTTGCTACTGGTACTCTTCGCATGGTACTGGGGTTCCGTCACGCTTTTTCCCCACGTTCACAAGATCGACGGGCACACCTATGTTCACTCCCATCCTTTCTCCGGCACATCGAACAACCCCGGGCACAGCCATACCCCGCAGCAGTTTCAGCTGATCGCTCACCTGTCGCTGCTGGTGATGACGGCCGCCACGCTTGTGGCCTTTGTCCTGCGCCTGCTGGGTGTTTCCTTCATCTTCAAGACGCAAGCTACGTCGGCCCGTCAGGATGTGCCGATCCGGATTTACGGGCTCCGGGCGCCTCCGGCCTGCTGATCCACATTCTTCTCCGAAGGGGACGGGCTGCCGCCTGCCCCTGAGACCATGTAATTGTATCAGTAACATCCAAAAACAAATTTACCCATGAAAAAAATGATATTGGGGGCATTTCTCATGCTCCTGCTTCCCGCCCTGTGTTTGGCCGGGGAAGAATCCGTAGTCAAGCCCCGCAAACAGAGCGACGCGCACATCACCGGCCATGTCATCGACGCCAAGACGCGCGAACACCTCTCCTTTGCCACCATCGCCGTCCAAGGCACGACCATCGGCATTGCGACCGACGCTACGGGGCACTTTTTCCTGAAAAACCTGCCCCAGGGCCGCTTTACGCTCGTCGCCTCGTCCGTGGGATACAAGAGCGCCGAGCAGACGGTCGAGATCCTTCCCAACAAGACCCTTGAGGTCAATTTCGAACTCACCGAAGAAGCGCTTTCGGTCGAGGAGATCGTCGTTTCGGCCAGCCGGACGGAGAGCAACAAGAAAACCGCGCCGACCATCGTCTCGGTGGCCTCGACCCAGCTCTTCGAATCGACCGCCTCGTGCAACATGGCCGAGACGATGAATTTCCAGTCGGGCCTGCGCGTCGAGACCAACTGCAGCAACTGCGGCACAACCCAGCTGCGCATCAACGGACTCGAAGGACAGTATTCGCAGGTGCTGATTGACAGCCGCCCGATCTTCAGCTCGCTGGCCTCGGTCTACGGTCTGGAGCAGCTTCCCGTCGCCATGATCGAGCGGGTCGAGGTGATTCGCGGAGGAGGATCGGCCCTGTTCGGTGCCAACGCCATTGGCGGTGTGGTCAACATCATCACCAAGGAACCGCTGCGCAACTCCGTCATGCTGTCCAACACGACCAATATCTTCAGCGGGGGCACGACCGACTTCAACACCTCGCTCAACGGTTCGTTCGTCTCCGACGACTACAAAATGGGCGTTTTCCTGTTCGGAATGCTCAAGGACCGCGACTCCTACGACCGCAACGGGGACGGATTCTCGGACATCCCGAAACTCAACTCCGAGACGGCAGGCTTCCGGGCCTATTACAAGACCTCGCCCTATACGCGTCTGACAGCCGAGTACCACCACATCCATGAGTTCCGCCGCGGTGGAGATGCCTTCGACCAGCCGCCCCACAAGGCCGGCATCGCCGAACAGCTCAACCACAAGATCGACGGCGGCGGCTTGAAATTCGACTGGTTCAGCCCGAACAACCGCCACCGGATGGGTATCTACACCTCGGCGCAGAATATCGACCGCAACAGCTATTTCGGCACGGACCAGAATCTCGATGCCTACGGTGCCACGACCGACAAGACGTTCGTGGCCGGAGCCCAATACACCTACACGTTCCACAAACTGCTGTTCCTGCCCTCGGAGCTGACGGCAGGTATCGAGTACAACTACAATACGCTCCACGACAAATACCTCGGTCTGGGACGCGATTTCAAGCAGGAATCCCATAGCACGGGCTTCTTCTTCCAGAACGAGTGGCAGAGCGAAAAGGTCAATTTCCTGATCGGAGGACGTCTGGACAAGCACAACATGATGAAGAACGTGGTCTTCTCGCCGCGTGTGAATGTGCGCTACAGCCCTACGGAGCAGATCGGACTGCGGGCCAGCTATTCGAGCGGCTACCGCGCGCCGCAGGCCTACAACGAGGACCTGCACATCGACGCCTTGGACAACAAGCTGGCGATCATCCGTCTGGCCCCGAACCTCAAGCCCGAATACTCGCACAGCTTGAGCGCATCGGTGGATCTGTACCACAATTTCGGCCGAGTGCAGGGCAACCTGCTCATCGAAGGATTCTACACGAAGCTCAAAGATGTCTTCTCGCTGGACAAAATCGGCGAGGATGACCATGGCAACATCATCAAGGAGCGGCGCAACGCCTCGGGAGCCTCCGTGGCCGGTGTGGGTGCCGAAGCCAAGCTGGGCATCCCGGGACGCTTCGAACTGCAGCTGGGCTACACCTTCCAGCGCAGCCGTTACGACGAACTCGAAAAGTGGTCGGACGATGTGGCCCCCCAGCGGAGGATGTTCCGCTCGCCGGACCACTACGGCTACCTGACGGCGAAGGTAAACCTCACGCGCGATTTCGTGGCCTCGCTCTTCGGCAACTACACGGGACGCATGCTCGTGCAGCACAATGCCGGCTATATCGAGCAGGATACGGAGCGTCTGACGCCCAATTTCTGGGATATGGGCCTGCGCCTGTCGTACAACTTCAGACTCACGAAGCAGCTGCGGCTGGAAGTGAACGCCGGAGTGAAGAACCTTTTCGACAGCTTCCAGAAGGACCTCGATTTCGGGCAGAATAAGGATTCCGCCTATATCTATGGTCCGGCAGCTCCGCGCACCTACTTCATTGGTGCAAAATTTGCTCTCTGAGCGGGATGCAGCCCGAAAGTTATTCGGATGCGGGGATCGGCCCTGCATCCGAATTTCTTTTTTTATCGAGGACCGGGAGGGCTGTCCGGAAGAAGCGGAAGATCGGCCCAATCGGGGAAATGTGCAAAGAATTCAAAAAGCAATTTTTTTGCATTGGACGGTATCTAATGACCGATTTATTATTATATTTGTTAAAGCAAAGGTTTTCGAAGCGCCAGTTGCGCGATGAGGAGTGAAAAGGGAGTGAAAAGGGAGTGAAGAAAGCTTCTGCAACAATACCCGTTGCTGAGGATTTCGGCTCCGAAGATGGGGCGCAATAGTTTTACAATCTTTGCCGCAGGCCGCAAGGCCTGGAAGGCATCGGCACGGAAACGAGCCGGAAGATCGGCCCAATCGGTTCGATGCCGAAGAACCCCGAGGAATAGATATTCGATATTGGTTGTGTATTACTTTATTGTTTTTTAAACCCGACGCTGCCGCGGGACAGACGTGTCGTCTTTGGCGTGCAGGCTTTGTTTTGCGGCGGATATCGGCATAAAAGGGATTCAGTATGGAACTAATTGAACAATTATTGTTTGGTTCCTCCTCATCTGGGGGGGGGAAGTAGCCCACTCGGTGGTGCTTCTGGCGCTGGTTATCACGATCGGCATCATTTTGGGTAAGATAAAGATCCTCGGGGTCTCGCTGGGGGTGACGGGCATCCTGTTCGTCGGCATCGCCTTCAGCTATTTCGGGATGAACATCGACGAACACCTGATGCACTTCCTCAAGGAGTTCGGCCTGATTCTCTTCGTCTATTCGATCGGCCTGCAGGTCGGACCCGGGTTTTTCTCCTCATTCCGCAAGGGCGGCATCACGCTGAACAAACTGGCGGTGCTGGTGGTTGTGCTGGGTGTCGTCACGACGGTGCTACTCTATTACGCGACGGGATTACCCATGACAACGATGGTCGGCGTGATGTCGGGTGCCGTGACCAATACGCCCGGGCTGGGCGCCGCACAGCAGGCATTCAGCGACCTGCATGTCGGAGCCGATGCCGCGGATATCGCCACGGGCTATGCCGTGGCCTACCCGCTGGGAGTCGTGGGCGCCATTCTGACCCTGCTGTCACTGCGCTACCTGCTGCGTATCGACGTGCAACGGGAGGAAGAGGCCGCCGGACTGGGAACGGATGCCCTGAAGGACTTCACGACCCGGCGCCTTTCGGTCGAAATCAGCAATCCGGCCGTCGAGGGGAAAAGCATCGTCGCAATACGGGATCTGGCCCTGCGCGATTTCGTGGTTTCGCGCATCTGCCACCCGGGCAAAACGCCC
>JAHHQK010000033.1 GCA_020026435.1 Alistipes sp.
AGCACAACCTTGCCAAGGTTGGGGTCGCGAGTTCGAGTCTCGTTTTCCGCTCATCATCCGATGGATTTGATCAAACGGTCAGATCCGTTTTTTTTGTTTCATATTCCTACCCTCACCACGCGATCCTGCCCGACCCTCACCTCACGATTCCGCCCGACATCGGGGACAATTTTCCCGATGAAAATCCGGTTTCGAGCCTCCGATCGCACGAGAATTTCTTCCCGAAGACAATCCGCCCCCCGCCATTCACCCGACCAAATAAGATTTCGGATTCTCTCTTTTTTTTTGTATTTTTGTATAAATTACAAAAACCGAAAGCCTGACAACCATAGCCTAATGGAGGTTCGGCTGCCGAAATCCGGAATCGTCGAATGAACAATTTTGTCAAATACCTGCTCTGCCTTTTCTGTGCGTCGCTCACCCTTTCGGCCAACGCACATCTGACCAACTCTTCGCTCGACGTGCGTCATATCGGCTATGCCGACGGATTGAGCAGCCAGAAAGTATTTTCCATCGTGGAAGACTCCGACGGAATCATCTGGATCGCCAACAAGAAAGGCGTGGATCGCTACAACGGTTCCGAATTGAGAAACTATCCCCTCTCAACCATCTCGCTGCCGGGCATGGTCATCCGTCTGATCCACGACCCCCAAAAGGGATTGTGGGCCTATGATCTGATTGGCAATATCTACCATTACGATCCCTACAACGATCGGTTTGAACAAAAACTCTCGCTCAGCGACATCATCGGCTATGATATTTTCCTCACCCGCATCCTCTTCGATTCCGAAGGAGACCTGCTGATCGGCTGCGACAAAGGTCTCTTCCGCCAAAAGGCCGACTCCTCCCGAATCGAAACCCTGATCCGGGATGAATACATCACGGGACTCGCCCTTTCCGACCAATACCTCTATGCGGGGACACCCAACGGTCTTCAGTGCCTATCGCTCGACGAAGCATCATCTCCCGAACGGTTTTTCGAACATTTCGACATCAAATTCCTCTACTACGACTCGCTCAAAGACGAGTTGTGGATCGACACGGTCGACCGCGGTCTTTATGTCCGCCACGCCCCGGGCTCCATATCCCACATCAAGGAACCCGACCGCGAATTTCTGAACCCCATCACCGACATCACCCGCTACGACGAACGCCATCTGCTCGTGGGTGTGGACGGAGGAGGCGTCTACACCATCGACACCGAAACCTTCAAGGCCGAACTGCTGCTCAACACCGACGACAGATCCGATGCCCGCCTCCACGGCAAGGGTGTCTACTCCGTGATGAAGGATCACAACGACAACATCTGGATCGGCAGCTACACCGGAGGGGCATCGCTGGTGATCCCCATGCAAAAACCCGTCATCAGCCTCAGCCACCAAAAGGGCAACAGACAATCGCTCATCGACAACAACATCAACGGCATCCAGGAGAACGACAACGGCGACCTGTGGCTGGCAACCGACATGGGCATCAGCATCCGTCGGGGGAACGACGACTGGTCGCACATCCTCAAGGACAAGGTCGCGCTGACCTTCTGCAACAGCCACGACCACCACATGTGGGTCGGCACCTACGGCGACGGCATCTATCTGATCGATCGCCACGGCCGCGTTCTGCGTCATCTGACCTCGCAACAGGGTATCCTCACCACCAACTACATCTTCGCAATCCGGGAAGATTGCTCGGGGAATCTCTGGGTCGGCGGTATGGGCGGCGATCTGGTCATGCTGGAGAAAAACACCCTCCGCAGGAAGACATTCCCCATCTGCAAGATCCTCTCCATCGAGTACGTACCCCACAACAACACCCTCATCACAGCCACGGTCAACGGCTTCCATGTGGTCGACATCGCCTCGGGGCAGTCGACCCACTACCCCATACTCAACTCCCACAACGAACAGCACGCCAGCTCCTACATCATCACCACGCTCTGCAACGATGACGACACGGTCTGGTTGGCAACCGAAGGCGGAGGTTTGCTCCTGTATGACCTGAAGAGCCGTACCACCCGACAATACACCACCGAGGACGGCCTCCCGTCGAACGACATCTACGGTCTGAGCTACGATACGGACGGACGCATGTGGCTCTCCACGGGTCAGGGCATAGCGGTGATCAACGACGGGAAGATCAGCAACATGAACTACATCAGCGAGTTGAACCGCGAATACAACAAGGACTCCCATACCCGTCTGCACGACGGTCGATTAGCCTTCGGAAGCACCAACGGAGCGGTGATCATCACCCCTCATCTGATCACCGACCGAAGCTACGAAGCCCCCCTTCGCTTCTCGAAACTCACGATCGACAACATCTCCCCCGAAACCGAACGCCGCCTGCGTCCGCATAACTACGCCATGCTTCAGGACGACCGCAAGGTCATCCTCGATCACCGGTACAATTCCTTCACGCTCTCCTTCGAGGCAATCAACTACCGCTACCAGAGGGATATCGTATACAGCTACATTCTGGAAGGTTACGAACCCTACTGGAGCACCCCCTCGGACAACGGCTCCGTCAAGTATACCAACATCGCGGCCGGAGACTATCTCTTCAGACTCCGCAGCATCCGCCAAAGCGACGGCAAGATCCTCTCCGAGAAGAGTTTTCCGCTCGAGATCCGCCACCCGTGGTATCAAACCTGGTGGGCCTGGGCATTGTACCTGCTGCTCACCGCCTCGATCATCATCTTTGCGTGGAGGTTCAAAAGCAACGTCCTCCAGAAGCGTTACTACGAACACAAGATCCGTTTCTTCATCGACACGGCCCACAACATCCGCACCCCGGTGTCCCTGGTCATGGCCCCTCTCGATGACATGGACAAGGACCACACCCTCACCGAGGAAAACCGCTATCTGCTGAATCTGGCCCGATCCAACATCTCGAAACTGAACAACCTCATCATCAATCTGCTGGATTTCGAGAAGATCGACATCCGCCGACACGATCCCGACAACGAGATCTCGTCGCTGAACGACACCCTCCTCCAGCTCACCGATGCCTTCACCCCCTTCTGCCGTCAGAAAGAGGTCGACTTCACCTTCACACTCCCCGTCGAGGATATTTACATTCGTGCGGAGGCTCATCTTCTGGAGATGATGCTCTCCAACCTGCTGTCCAACGCCTGCAAATACACCGATAAAGGCGGACGTGTGCATCTGGATGTGGTGTGCAACAAGCACCACGTCAAGATCCGCATCAGCGACACCGGATGCGGCATTCCCCGATCGATGCATCACCTCATCTTCACGGATGTCTGCCGGGCAGAGAACGTGCGGAATCACATCGAGGGTTCGGGATTCGGACTGATTCAGGTCTACCGCATCGTACGGAAACTCCACGGTCAAATCTCCTTCCAATCCGAGGAGAACCGCGGTACGACCTTTTTCATCACCCTGAAACGCACCCACGAACGTCCCCGCAGTGCCACTGCCCCGATACCGACTTCCTTAAGAGAGACTCTCCCGGTATCAAGCCCCGCCCCCACCCCTCGGACCTCCTCTCAGGGGAAGGACCTGCTGATGATCATCGAGGACAACAGCTCCTTAAGAGAGTATCTCTGCCACCTCTTCCGGGCGGAGTATTCGATCGTCGACTTTGCCTGCGGCGAGGATGCCTTGAAATACCTCCAAACGGGCTATCCCGACATCATCCTCTCCGACCTGATGATGCCCGGCATACAGGGTGACGAACTGTGCCGGATCGTCAAACAGAACCCCGACACGGCGGGAATTCCCTTTGTGCTGCTCACGGCCAAAGCCATACACGAGGCCATGGTCAAGGGTCTAAAAGTCGGTGCCGATGACTACATCACCAAACCCTTCAACCGCGAAATCCTCGAGGTCAAGTTGCGCGGACTCATCGCCAATCGCAACCGCATGAGGGAGTATATGTTGCATCAGGCCCTCAACCAAACCGCATCGCAAGCGACCGCACTTCCGACCGAAGAGGCCTCCTCTTCAGCAGAAGAATTCACCCTCAATCCCGAAGACTGCAAATTTGTCGAGCAAGCCACCGACCTTGTGCTGAAAAACATGACCGATCCCCAATTCGACATCAACACGCTGTGTCGGGAAACGGGTCTGTGCCGCACCTACCTCTACGAGCGTCTGAAATCCCTCACGGGCAAAGCCCCCCAGGAATTCATCCGCATCATCCGTCTGAGAAGGGCGGCTGAGCTGCTGCGCCAAGGCAACAGCGTGGCCGATACGGCCATGATGACAGGATTCGGCAACATCAAATATTTCAGTTCGCTCTTCAAAAAAGAATTCGGCATACAGCCCAGCCGCTATGCCCGCCAAACAGATTCCCAACCCCGATAACAAACTCGGTCGACATCGACCTCACACACTTTCCGCTTTTCAGTCCCGGACTTCACTTTTGTTTGGAATCAAACCTTTATTGTCAGATTTCTGCCCATCGGTTGACGGTTATTTAACCATCTTTGCATAGGGAATTTTCCCCGATTCACCATTAAAACACTAACCAGATGAAAGAAATTCGACACTACTTATTTTTTTTGGTATTCACTCCCCTACTCATGGCCTGTTGCTCGGACTCGGACTCCAATGGCCCGTCCGACCACCCCGACACTACCTCTTTTTTCGATGATTTCGACTCCTTCAATTCCCTTGTATGGAATAAGGAGACCCGCGACGCAGGCTGGACCAACAACGAACTCCAAGCCTACGATCCCCGTCATGTATCCATCGGTAAGGATGGCGACAAAACCGTCCTGAAACTCACTGCCGAACGTCGCAACGGACGTATCCTCTCGGGAAGAGTCAACACGGCCTCGACCCGCACCTTCCACTACGGACGCATCGAGGCCGGAATCAAACTCCCCAAAACCAACGGCGGTCTGTGGCCGGCATTCTGGCTGCTGGGCGACAACGGTGAATCATGGCCGGCCTGCGGAGAGATCGACATCCTGGAAATGGGTGCTCAAAGCGGCATGACCTCGGGAACATCCGAACAGGAGGTCAATATGGCCATCCACTTCGGGGCCTCCCCCTCCGACCACCAATCCCTCAATCAGAAATCGGTCTTTGCGAAAAGTCTTCAAGACGGACAATACCATATTTATGCTTTGGACCGCACGCCCGACTCCTTGACCTTTTCGATCGACGGAGAGATTGTCCATACCCTATCGATGAGCCCCTCAGACAAATACTTCCCCTACTTCGATCACCCCTTCTACATGGTTCTCAATCTGGCCGTTGGCGGTGATTTCACGGGGATCATGTCCATAGACGGGATTACGGCCCTCCAAGAGGGGCAGAAGGCCGTGATGTATATCGACTACATCAAGATCACTCCCGCGAATACGAAATAATCCCGATCACCATCAAATTTACCACCTTAAAAACCAAGCTAAAATGAATGCTTCTAACTTCGGATCTTATAAACACATTCTGTTTTGTGTTTTGCTATCCTTATGCGGGCTTGGAATAACCATCCCACAAAATCTGTCGGCAGCTCCCCTCGAGCTTCAACAAAAACAAAAACACTTCATCAAGGGTCTTGTAAAGAACGATAAAGACCCCATCGTGGGTGCCACCATTCTGGAGAAAGGCACCTACAACGGCACGCTGACCAACTCCAAGGGCGAATTCGCCATCGAAGTGAGCGAAGGCTCCACGCTGATGATCAGCTGTCTGGGCTACGCCAGCTGCGAGAAACCCACCAACAGCGACTACATCGAGGTCGTCCTTGAGGAGGAGGCCACCCAACTGGAAGACGTCGTCGTCACTGCTCTCGGCATCAGCCGCGAACGCAAAGCCCTGGGTTACGGTCTGGCCAAGGTCGACGGCGAATCGCTGACCAAGGCCAAAGAGACCAACATCATCAACTCGATGGCCGGTCGCATTCCGGGTCTTGTCATCCAGCAGACGGCCGGCGGTCCTGCGGGATCGTCGCGCGTGATCCTCCGAGGCAGCACCGAAATCACCGGTAACAACCAGCCGCTCTACATCATCGACGGCGTGCCCCTCGACAACACCTCCTATGGAGCTGCGGGTCAGGTGGGCGGTTACGACCTCGGTGACGGCATCTCGGACATCAACCCCGACGATATCGAGAGCATCTCGGTACTCAAAGGCCCGGCGGCATCGGCTATCTACGGCAGCCGCGCCAGCCACGGCGTACTGCTCATCACCACCAAGCATGCAGCCTCGGACCGCAAGCTCAGCGTGGAGTATAACGGCACATTCACCGTCGACACCCAGCTCTCGAAGTGGGACGACATCCAACAGATCTATGGTATGGGCAGCCACGGTTCCTACACCATCGACGCCATCACCTCCACCAACAAAAGCTGGGGTGCGAAGGCCGACGGCAACAACTCGCTGAAGTATTTCGACGGCGTGGAACGTCCCTATCTGATCATCCCCGACAATACCGAGAATTTCTTCCGCACGGGCTTCACGGCCACCAACACGGCCATCATCAACGCCAATTCGGGAAACACCGGCATGCGTTTCACATTCACCGACATGCGCAATCGTGACATCGTCCCCAAGACCAACATGAGCCGCGACATCTTCAAACTGCGCACCCACACCACCCGTGGTAAATTGGAGTTGGATTTCAGCGGAACCTACACCCGCGAGAAGGTCAACAACCGTCCGGCCCTGAGCGACAGCAAGTCCAACGTGGGTAAGAACCTCATGACTTTGGCCACGACCTACGATCAACGCTGGCTGCGCACCTACGAAGACAAAAACGGCGAATACTCCAACTGGAACGGCATGGATCCCTACAACGTCAACCCCTACTGGGATCTGTACAAGAACCACAACACCTCGAAGAAAGACCTCTTCCGCCTCAACGCCAAGATCGCTTGGAAGGCGACCAAACACATCAAGTTGCAGGCAACGGCCGGTGCCGAATTGAACTGGTTCATGTTCGAGGACTACAAAGCCCCCACAACCCCCGGATTCGAAGCCGGATATTTGCAGCGCAGCAACTTCCGCAACCGTATGTACAACTTCGAATTCCTCGCCCTGTTCAACAACAACTGGGGCAATTTCGACTTCAATGCCACGCTGGGCGGCAACATCTACAAGGTCAACAACCTGACCAACATCATCACGGCTCAGGATATGCAGATCCGCGACGTAGTGGCCATCAACAGCTTCAACGAAACGAGCAACACCGAACACAGCTACCGCAAACAGATCAACTCGATCTTTGCATCGGCCAACATCGGCTGGAAACACATGCTCTACCTCGATGCCACCGTCCGTGGTGACCAGTCCTCGACCCTGCCCGTCTCGAACAACATCTACGTCTACCCCTCGGTATCCGGAAGTTTCGTATTCTCCGAGCTCATCAAATCCTTCGACATATTGCCCTACGCCAAGTTGAGGATGTCGTGGGCTCAGGTCGGCAGCGACACCGATCCCTACAAGTTGGATCTGCTCTACACCAAATCGAAATTCGCCTACCCGGGCTACACCATCGGCTACATCGACGGACACATGAATCCCAACAAGAACCTCAAACCCACCAAAACCAATTCGTTTGAGTTCGGTATCGAGATGAAGCTGCTGAAGAACCGCATCGGTTTGGATTTCACCTACTACAACCAGGTCAGCAAAAACCAGATCATGGGTATGGCCAGTTCCTGGACTTCGGGTTACACCTACCGCATGATCAATGCCGGCGAGATCGAAAACAAGGGTATCGAGATCGCCCTCAACACCCGTCCGATCCAAACCGAAAACTTCAGTTGGGATCTGAACTTCAACTTCTCGAAGAACAGCAACAAGGTGAAGGCTCTGATCGATGACATCGACACCTTCGAGTTGGAAAAAGCCACATGGCTCAATGTCCAGATTGCCGCCAAAGTCGGCGAAAACTTCGGCTCGATCATCGGTCCCGATTTTCTCTACAACGACAACGGCGATGTCCTGATCGACCCCACGACGGGTCTTCCCCTCTACGACAAGAGCAACCACGTCCTGGGTAATGCCTCGTGGGATTGGACGGGCGGTCTGAATACCACCTTCCGCTACAAGAGTCTCTCACTTTCGGCCATCTTCGACATCAAGGTCGGTGCCGACCTCTTCTCCATGTCAGCCCGTGCCGCCTGCGAGTCGGGTAAGGCTTCCTACACCCTTCCCGGACGTGCCGAGTGGTACCGCTCCGAGGAGCAGCGCGAAGCTGCCGGTATCCCGGCCGGTTCGACCGAATGGAAACCCACCGGAGGTTTCATCGCTCCCGGTGTCATCGACAACGGCGACGGAACCTTCCGCCCCAACGACATCATCATCGATCCCGAGACCTACTGGATGAACGTCTGCCGCAATGCACCCTCGATGTTCGTCTACGACAACTCCTACATCAAATGCCGCGAGCTCACGCTGAGCTACAATATGCCGGCCAAATGGTTCGGAAAGGGAAAGGTGATCAGCGGCATGAGCGTCTCGTTTGTGGCCCGCAACCCCTTCTTCGTGTGGAAGAACATCCCCAATATCGATCCCGACTCCAACTACAACAACACGACGGGTATGGGTTTGGAGTATGGTTCGTTACCCTCGCGTAAAAGTTTCGGTTTCAACCTCAATGTGAAATTCTGACCCGAAACAGATGACTAACTCATAAAAGCGAACAACGATGAAACATTTAAAATCATATCTCGGAATATTCATGCTGAGTCTCGGTGTGCTGTGCATGGCTTGCAGCGACGAATACATGCAGGACATGAACACCGACCCGACCAAGACCTCGACAATCGACCCCAACGCCCAATTGACCACGGCCCAATTACAAACCTATGGGGATACCGATCTGGTCTCGGTGTACAGAAGCTATATCTACGGATTCACCCAACAACTCATGGGTTGCTGGAACACCACCAATTACGGAGGCCGTCACACCCTGGATGACAGTGAGATGGGACGTATCTGGACCAATCTCTATGCTCAGTCCATCAAGAATCTGGTCGACGCCATACACCACACCTCGGGCAACGAGCAGGCGATCAACATCAACTCCATCCTGCGTATCTTCAAGGTCTACCAGATGTCGATCCTCACCGACATCTACGGCGATTGTCCCTGCATCGAAGCCGGACTGGGCTACATCGACGACATCAACACCCCCCGCTACGACTATCAGCAGGACATCTACGCCCACTTCTTCAAGGAATTGACCGAAGCCACGGCCGCATTGGATCCCTCCAAAGACCGGATCACCGGTGATTTGATCTACCACGGCGACATCGCACGTTGGAAAAAGTTAGGCAATGCCCTTCGTCTGAGATTCGCCATGCGCATATCGGAGGTCGATCCCCAAAAGGCTCAAACCGAATTTGAAGCCGCCGTCAACGATCCGGGCGGTCTGTTTGGCGAAGGTGCGGACGATGCTCTGATCCACTACATGAACATCGCCTTCTCCTTCGGCCACGAATCCTACTCCGACTACCGCGGCAATGCCCTCTCGAAGATTTTATTCGGCAACGACCCCGCCAACAACCCCAGCTACGTCTGCGCCACGTTGTTCGACCGTCTGCGCACGACCAACGACCCGCGTACGTTCATCCTCTCCCGCTGCTACTTCGACGGTCTGATGACGGCCGTGAGCCCCGAGAACCGCATCGATCTCACCGAGGAGATGCTTTCCAAGAACGCCCGCTTCAATCCCTGCAAACCGGGAGCCTTCTCCTGGGAGCCCTGGCCGCAAGGCTACGAGAGCGATCTGATGCACGAGCTTCTGCTCATGCACCCCGATATTCCGACCTACATGCAACGTGAAACCGAGCCCAAGCTGGCCAACAACTTCCTCAAAAGTGACAACCCCGGAGTGGTCATGACCTATGCCGAGGTCAAACTCCTGCTGGCCGAGGCCAAGAGTAAAGGATGGAACATAGGCGAAGGCTGTGTGTCCGATCTTTACAAGGAGGGTGTGCGTGCCGCCATGGATTTCCTAAGCGACAACTACGACTGCCGCCGTGTGACCGCCGAGGAATTCGACAACTACATCCAGATCAACGGCGTCGGCAACAGCCCCGAGCAACAGAAGGAAAACATCAACATCCAGGCTTGGATTCTCCACTTCACCAATCCGGCCGAATGCTGGGCCAACCTGCGCCGATCGGGCTATCCTGCATTGAAATCCCCCGCCGCGTATGGTTTCGAGCAATTCCTCACGGGAGGTCTCGAGATCCCCTTACGTCTGTGCTACCCCGTGCTGGAGTCCTCCTACAACAAACAGAACTACCAAAATGCCCTGGATCGCATGGGCGGTCTGGACGACTGGCACACCAACATCTGGTGGGATATTTAAACTTTGATCAATTGATAAAACACCAAGACCATGAAAAAGATAAATATACTGTTGTTTCTGCTGCTCGCCCTGGGGATGACGCTCACGGCCTGCAACGACAACGATCCCTTCTCGACGATTACTCCCGACGATGACCCGAGAATCATCTCCCCGAGTTTCCCCGACCGTGTGGATGGTCAGTTGCCGGTAGTCAAAGAGATCCGACGCGACAAGAACCTGTCTATGACCATCACGGCAACCCCCACCGACTACATCCACATCCAATGGCTGATCGACGGTGAGGAGGTCTGCACGGAGCGGACCATCGATCTCCCGCTTCAGGCCGGAGACTACCATCTGAAGATCCTCGTGACCACTCAGATGGGTAAATCCACCTCCCGTGAAGGCATCATCCGCATAACGCCTCTCGAGACCGATCCCCAGACCCGAAGAATCGGAATGGAATACATCGTCTCGCCGGGTCTCAAGGCCCGCATCTACGGCAAGAACCTCAACGGAGTCACCGCAATAAAAATCGGCGATACGGCATCTTCGCCCGCAACCTTTGTCGAGGCCGGAGCGGAATCCCATGTGGAATATACGATCCCGTCCGATCTTTCGGAGGGTCAACACCGCATCAGCTTCGAGGATGCAGAACAAAATGCCTACGGAGGAGGTATGATTCTAGTCACGACCGAAGTTCTGGTCACCTCGGGAGCCGCCCATGCAACCCCCTCACAGCCATGCACGCTGAAGGGTCTGAATCTAGACCGGATCTCATCGCTGACCATCGGTGACAAGACCATATCGCAATTCTCCGCTCAGACGCCCTACGAATTATCGTTCCCGTGCCCCGCATTGCCGGAAGGCAGCTACACCATCTCGGGATCGACGCTCGAGGGTAAAGAGGTCAAGTTCCTCGACGGTGAGGAATTCGCCTCCTCGCAACGGATCGACCTCCAGAAGGCTGCCCTGTGGAGCGGACACCACTACGTCTCGTGGGAATATGCCGATGGCAACCCCAACAAGGTCTTCAATCTGATCCCCTTCGATGTGATCACGTCACTTGCCCCCGGCACCCGTCTGGCCATCGACTACTCGATCGAACCGACAGCTGCCTATCACAAGATGCAGACCACCACGGGCCATTGGAATGACCTTCCCGGCACTCAAGCCATCGAATTCAGCGAAAACGGACGTCATGTCATCACGCTGACTCAGGAAGCCCTCGATCTGATGAAACAACAGGATGGTTTCCTCTGCGTGGGGCACGGATATTATGTGGATCAAGTCATTGTTCAATAAATTAATCTTATGAAAACAAAGAAAACAATAGGTTTTTCGGCTATACTAATTATTCTTATCTTGGTCATCATCACCCTTATGCCCTCGACAAAGGTCGGTTTGCAAAGTTCTCTCGACAAGGGGATCGAACAGAAGATAGATTCGTTGCTGGAGCGCATGACCCTTGAAGAGAAGATCGGTCAAATGACCCAGCTCACCATCGACGCTTTGGGCCAAACCGTCGACGGAGAATTCAAAATCGACCAGAAAAAACTCCGCGAAGCCATCGTGCAATACAAGGTGGGATCGTTCCTCAATGCCCCCGTTTCGGGAGCCCTGACCCGCGAGAAATGGCACGAGATCATCGGCCAGCTGCAGGAGCTGTCGCTGACGCACATCGGCATCCCGACCCTCTACGGTCTGGATCAGAACCACGGCACGACCTACACCTTGGGCGGCACGATGTTCCCCCAAAACATCAATCTCGGAGCCTCGTTCAACCGCGATCTGGCCTTCCGTTCGGCTCAGGTGACAGCCTACGAAACCCGAGCATCGGATTGTCCTTGGACCTTCTCCCCGACGGTGGACATGGCCCGAGATCCGCGTTGGTCGCGTGTTTGGGAGAACTTCGGCGAAGATTGTCTGGTCAATGCCGTCATGGGTTCGGCCATGGTGGAGGGTTTCCAAGGCGAAGACCGCAACCACCTCTCGGCTCAGAACATCGGTGCCACCGTCAAACATTACATGGGTTACAGTATGGCCCACAGCGGTAAAGACCGCACTCCGGCCTACATCTCCGATCAGGACCTGCGCGAGAAATGTTTCGCACCCTACAAAGCCTGCATCGAAGCCGGAGCCTTGAGCGTCATGGTCAACAGCAGTTCGATCAATGCTCTCCCGGTTCATGCCAACAAGGAACTGCTCACCCGCTGGCTCAAGGAGGATCTGAATTGGGACGGAATGCTCGTGACCGACTGGTCCGACATCAACAACCTTTACATCCGCGAGCAAATCGCCCGCGATAAAAAAGAGGCCATCAGCATCGCCATCAATGCCGGCATCGATATGTGCATGGAACCCTACAAGGTGGATTTCTGCGTCCTGCTCAAGGAGCTTGTCCTCGAAGGCAAAGTCCCCATGGAGCGTATCGACGATGCCACACGCCGTATCCTGAGACTGAAATACCGCCTGGGACTCTTCGACCGCCCCAACACGCCTCAGGAGGATTACCCGCTCTTCGGTGGCAAGGAGCATGCTCTTTTGGCCTTGGAAGCCTGCGAAGAGTCGGAAGTTCTGCTGAAGAACAAGAACAACATCCTGCCTCTGAAACCGGGAGTCAGAATGCTCGTGACGGGTCCCAACGCCAATTCGATGCGATGCCTGAACGGCGGCTGGAGCTATTCGTGGCAGGGCAACATCACCGACATCCATGCCGGACAATACAACACGATCTATGAGGCCCTGCGCAACAAATTCGGCGAGCAAAACGTGATTCTGGAAGAGGGCGTACGCTACAAACCCTACGGAGACTACCGCGGAGAATATGCCGATCGGATTCCCCAAGCCAAACAAGCCGCACGCCATGTCGATGTGATCGTGGCCTGCATCGGTGAGAATTCCTACTGCGAAACTCCCGGCAATTTGTTGGATCTGGACATCTCCGAAAACCAGCAGCGTCTGGTTCGAGAGCTGGCCACGACGGGAAAGCCCATCATCCTGATCCTCAACGAGGGTCGTCCGCGTCTGATCAAGGATCTCGTGCCGTTGTCCGAGGCCGTCGTCGACATTCTGTTGCCGGGTAACTACGGCGGCGATGCCCTCGCCAACATCCTCTCGGGTGACGCCAACCCCTCGGCAAAGATGCCCTACACCTATCCGCTCAATCCGGCCGATCTGACCACCTACGACTACCGCGTCAGCGAAGAGACCGATCAGATGGAGGGGGCCTACAACTACGAGGCAGCCATATCCGTACAATGGCCCTTCGGTTACGGTTTGAGCTACACGACCTTCGAATACGACCACTTCGCCTGCGACCGCACCACCTTCACGGCCGACGACATGCTCCGATTCGAGGTCACGGTCACCAACACCGGTAAACGTCGCGGCAAAGAAGCCGTCATGCTATTCAGCCGTGACATGACCGCCTCGCTCGTTCCCGAAAACCGTCGTTTGCGATCGTTCACCAAGATCGATTTAGCCCCCGGCGAGAGTCGTGTAGTCACACTGACCATCCCAGCCAGCGATCTTGCATTTGTAGGTGCCGACGGTCACTGGGTACTTGAGGAAGGCCGATTCCAGATGCAATGCGGCGATCAAATTTTCAATATCGACTGCACCCAGACCAAGCGCTGGGAAACTCCCAACAAATAAGCCCGTCAAAAGGCTCAAAACAAAAAGCGGACGGCTGACATGGATTGTCAGCCGTCCGCTTTTATCGTTCACCTCGAAAAGTGCGGTGCTTCATTCCCCAAGGATGACCGCCCCGCCATTTTATAGAGGCCTTTTATTTTTTCTCCAAAGCCTTGCGGATCGTAAGGAAGATACCCTCCTCGTCGTAACCGCACAGGTGGTGCAATTCGTCGGGCGTTCCGTGCGAGACCCATTCATCGCCGATACCCAGACGGTGCACCCGCACATCGTATCCGCATTCGTTGAAATAAGCCGTCACCGCTTCGCCCACGCCTCCGCGCACGGCTCCGTCCTCGACGGTGATCACCTCGCGGAACTTGCGGCCCACCTCGTCCAGCAGCTCCCGATCCAGCGGTTTGACAAAGCGCAGGTCGTAGTGAGCCACGCTGATGCCCTCCTCAGCCGCTTTCTCGGCTGCCGCAGCGGCAAAATTACCGACGGTTCCGATCGTCACCAAGGCCACCTGCTCGCCATCGCGCAGTTTGCGACCGCGACCCACCTTCAAGGCTTCGAACGGCTGATCGCACCACGTTGCCCCCGCACCTCCGCCTCGCGGATAGCGGATGATGAACGGATGGCCGAAATCCAGGGCCGTGTACATCATGTTACGCAACTCGCGCTCGTTCATCGGGGCGGCCATCGTCATGTGCGGCAGAGTGCGAAACATCACCATATCGAAAACCCCGTGGTGCGTAGCCCCGTCCTCGCCGACCAGGCCTCCGCGGTCGAGACACATCACCACCGGAAGATCCTGCAAGGCCACATCGTGGATCACATTGTCGTAGGCCCGCTGCATGAACGTGGAGTAGATATTGCAGAAGGGCACCACCCCAGCCGCGGCCAGTCCCGCCGAAAACGTCACGGCGTGACCCTCGGCGATGCCCACATCGAAACAACGGTCGGGCATGGCCTCCATCATGATATTCATCGAACAACCCGACGGCATGGCGGGTGTGACCCCCACCACACGGTTGTCCATACGGGCCAGTTCGAGCAGCGTTTCGCCGAATACATCCTGGTAACGCGCCACCCGGCTCTTGGACTTGAGGCGTTCGCCCGTCTCGGGGTTGAAACGCCCCGGAGCGTGCCATGCCGACTGGTCGTGTTCGGCGGGCAGGTAGCCCTTGCCCTTGACCGTGATCAGATGCAAAAGCTTCGGCCCCTCGATGTCGCGCAGGGCCTGGAGCGTGCGCACCAGATCCGTGAGGCTATGGCCGTCGACAGGGCCGAAATAGCGGAAATTGAGGCTCTCGAACAAGTTGGAATTATTCAACAGACCCTGTTTTACGGCGTTACCCATGCGCTGGCACAGGTGCAGTAACATAGGCGTATGCGACAAGACGCGCCACAGCCGACGTTTGAAACGGTTGTAATGCCCCGAGGTCGTGATCCTCAGCAGGTAGTTCTTCAGCGCACCGGTCGCCTGGTCGATGGCCATGTTGTTGTCGTTGAGAATCACCAGTATGTTGGTATTCTTCGAAGCTCCGGCATTGTTCAGGCCCTCGAAGGCCAGACCTCCGGTCATCGAACCGTCGCCGATGACAGCCACCACCTGACGCTTCTCGCCCCTGATCTCGGCCGCCTTGGCCATACCGAAGGCCGCCGAGATCGACACCGAGGCGTGACCTCCGCCAAAGGCATCGTACTCGCTCTCGTCCATGCGCGGGAAGCCGCTGATACCTCCTAACTTGCGTTTATTGTGGAAAGCCTCCCGGCGACCCGTGATGATCTTGTGGGGGTAGGTCTGGTGGCCCACATCCCACACGATCTTGTCGTCGGGGGTATTGAAGACATAGTGCAACGCGACGGCCAGTTCGACGGCTCCCAGGCTTGAGGCCAGGTGGCCGGGATTGACCGAACATTCGTCGATGATGTAATGACGCAATTCGTCACAATAGACCTGCAACTCCTCCTCGTTCAGACGTTTCAGATCGAGGGGAGAATCTATCTTCTGTAAGAATTTATAAGTTTCGGTCGTCATAATAATACAAAGATATAAATTTTTATCGAGTGTCATTTTATTTTCCCATCTTTTTCACCCTCAAATCCCTCCGATCCTGTCCCGACGGGGAAAACATCCCGGGATGAGAGAAAGAATTGCCATAAAAAAGCGGAATTCTACCAAAAAATCGCTATCTTCGCGTAAATATTAAACTCCCTTCAACATGAAATACAACAGAATACTGCTGAAACTTAGCGGTGAATCCCTCCAAGGTGATCAGAAATACGGACTTTCGCCCGTTGTTTTACAGTCCTACGCCGAGCAGATCCGTGATGCTGCAGCAACCGGCGTGCAGATCGGCATCGTCATCGGCGGCGGCAACATATTCCGCGGTCTGAGCGGCGCAAAGAAGGGTTTTGACCGTGTGAAAGGCGATCAGATGGGTATGCTGGCCACCATCATCAATTCGCTGGCCCTGCAATCGGCTCTGGAGGATAACGGCGTGAAATGCAAGGTCCTGACCTCGGTGCGCATGGAGCCCATCGGTGAATTCTACTCCAAGGCCCGCGCTTTGGAATACCTCGAAGCAGGATATGTCGTAATCATCGGCGGAGGTACGTCCAACCCCTACTTCACCACCGACTCGGCATCGGCCCTGCGCGGAATCGAGATCGAGGCCGACGTGATGTTCAAGGGCACACGCGTCGACGGAGTCTACACGGCCGACCCCGAGAAGGATTCCTCGGCCACACGTTTCGACGAGATCACCTTCGACGAAATACTCAACCGCCGTCTGAAGATCATGGATCTGACGGCCTTCACGCTCTGCCGTGAAAACGGTCTGCAGATCATCGTATTCGATATGGACACCCCCGGAAATCTCGGTAAGATCCTCGCGGGTGAAAAGATCGGCACCTTGGTCAAGAACAAATAAATTCAGAGAAAATGGAAATGCGTAAAACTCGCAAAAGCAATAAAACACTCGGGGTAATGCTCGCCGGAATCATCATTTTGGCCGTTGTCGTCTTTTGGCTTCCGACAGAACAATTCGCCGAGCAAAACGATGATGTCGCTCAGACCACTTTGGTAAAAGAGGGCGATATGGCTCCCGATTTCGAGGTGGAGATGTTCGACGGCGAAAAGATTTCGCTGCAATCCCTGCGCGGCAACGTGGTACTGGTGACCTTCTGGGCCACATGGTGTCCGCCCTGCCGTCAGGAGATGAGCGTCGTGAAAGAGCAGCTCATCGACCGCTTTGCCGGACGCAACTTCGTCTTCCTGCCCATTTCGAGGGGCGAGAAACGTGAGGCTGTGGCCGCCTTCCGCGAAAAGATGGGATACGACTTCGCCATGGGACTCGACACGGATCGCAGCATCTACGACCGCTTTGCACAGAACTACATTCCGCGCAACTTCCTGATCGATGCGGAAGGTCGTATCGTGGAGTGGCACGTGGGATTCAACGAGGACGAATTCGAGACCATGATCACCAGGATCGACTCCATGCTCGCCCCCGTCAAGGCCCAAGCCGCAACCAAGGCAGAAGCTCAAGACAAGTAACAAACAGGACGATTCTCCGGGAAGATCTTCATTCGAAGATCGACACCCAATAATCCCGGACCGGAGAATTTCCTCGATTTTCGGAGGACACGCCCCCAAGGTCACCCGGCAAGTGGCTTTTTTACGGGACAGGGAGAAACTCGGAAGGAAACTTCCCAAAGACTCCGCACGGGATTATAAAACAAGACGCACACACACAACAAATAGGCTTAGGGTTTAAGTCATACGAAACAATTCGGATAGATCCGTTGGCGAACATAATGTTTAAGAATAATTCAACCTCACGGGTAGGATTATATACGGAAATATCAAACCTTAAAAAAATTTTTAACAAAAATGAAAACAACAGATTTTCTGAAGAGAATGTTTCTGCTCGGAACCCTCTCCTTCGCATTGTGTGCTTGCAACGATGACAATGAAGAAGTAATTCTGCCTCCGAATTACGATAACGCACAGGTCGGCGACCTGTTTTTGGAGGATGGCTTCCTGCTGAAACCCGACGATAAGGATTTTGCCACCCAAAAGGACAAAGCCATCGGAGTTGTCGCTTTCCTGTATAAGGACCACGCTGCCAAGATCGGTATAGCCAATGCCCTCCAGGAAAAAGGTGTGGATACGCCTCACGGTCTTGTCATGGCCTTGAAGAATGCCGCAGCCGAGGCCAAATGGGGTCCTCAGCAGGTTGATGCAGGCTACGTCAGCGCATCCTTGAAGACAGCCTACGAATCCGGTCAGGACGGTTATGTGATCTCGGCGGCTCTGTCTCAGAAAGAGGAGTACCCGGCATTCAAAGAGATTGCAGTCTTCGCCCAAAAGGTCAAGACTCCCGAGAAGACCACAGGATGGTACATCCCGAGTATCGGCGAATGGATCGACATCATGAGCACGAAGGGTATCGGCAATATGGCAATCGTCGATTCCGAGATCATGAATTCCGACAAGGGCTACGCATATTTGTCGCAGCAGTCGCAAGATGCCACAGATCATCTGAATGCTCACTTCAAGGATCTGGATCCCGCCAATGTCGACCTGTTCTCGAACGAGAACAAATACTACTGGTCTTCAACCGAATCCAGCAAGATCAGTGCCTATGTCATCGGATTCCTCAAGTATGATTTATCGATGGATTTCGATAACTACGGCAAAGAGCAAGACACCGACACAATCCTGCGTTGTGTCTTCGCATTTTAATTTTTCGGCTTAACAAAACCGTTGGCGGAATCGAATCCCCACAAGATTTTATTCCGCCAACGGATTTCCGATAATATATATTTTTTTGATATGGACACTACGATGATTCTCGATGACGCTTCGCGTCGTATGCAGAAAGCCCTCGATCACTTCGAGGAAGAACTACTGAATGTACGTGCCGGCAAGGCATCGCCCAACGCGCTGAACGGTGTAATGGTCGAATATTTCGGTTCGCAGGTACCCGTTTCGGGTGCAGCCAGCGTCACCGTGCCCGATGCACGCACGATCCTCATCCAGCCCTGGGACAAGAACATGATCCGCCCGCTGGAGAAAGCCATTATTGACGCCAACATCGGTCTTACCCCCTCGAACAACGGCGAGACGATCCGTCTGTCGATCCCCCCGCTGACGGAGGACCGCCGTAAGGAGCTCGTAAAGCAGGTGCGCGGTGAGGCCGAGACGGCCCGCATCAGCCTGCGCAACGCCCGTCGTGATGCCGTTGAGGGCTTCAAGAAGGCCCAGAAAGAGGGTATGCCCGAGGACGAGGCCAAGGACGGTGAGGCTCGCACACAGAAACTTGTCGACAAGTACACCAAGAAACTCGACGAGATTCTCGACAAGAAGGAGAAGGAAATCATGACCGTCTGATTCCGCGGAAGATCCCACTCCGAGGAACGACCAAGTGATGCTGTGGGAGAATTTTTCGTGTCTTTTCGCGGAATTTTTCCAACAGATCCGTTCAAATCGATCAAACCGATCGGTCCGTTCAAACTGTTCGGATCACTTCATAGGATCGGGTAGATCAGTGCGTTTGGACTGATCTGACCACTTTGAAAAAATCGGACCGTTTTTCGGAGGATTCTTTTGGGATTTCGGAGGACTTTTTTTCCCGAAGATTCTTCTTTTCACAAAGCTGCCAAATTGGGGCAGCTTTTTTTATGCCCTGTCTTTAAGTTCCGTGTCTTACAGGTTCAATCTTTCGGGGCAGCCGGACAGTATGCCCTGCCCTAACAAGTCTTCCGCCGCGAAGGGCACTTCACCTAAATATATAGATAGCAAAAATCATCGCTCGCAGCCTCAAGGATCACTTTTCCTCAGCTGCGAGAGTCACTTTTTCTAAAGCAAGGGGTAAACACCCTCAGGCCACCGAACAATCGATACCCAAGGCCTTCACACGCTCGGCAATGCGTCTTAAATCCTCCTTCGAGACCTTCTCGAGGGTCTGACACGGAGTATCGCGGTCCAACGAATAGACCATCACCTGCCGCGGACGGATCTCCTCGACCAATTTAAGCCAGGCCGACACCTCCTCTTCGGTGGTGTTGTCGATCGGCTCCGAGAGATAGGTCCCGCGCAGGAACATCGTCTGAAGGATCATCCTCCCCTCGAAACTCTTCATCTGCTCCACGACCTTGGCCACCGAATAAGCGGGGTTCTGCGGAAGATTCATCCGTCGCACCGTCGAATCGAATGCCGAATCGAGTTTCAGAATCGGGTTGTCGACCCGCAGCAGGGCGCGGTGGACATCCTCGCGGTGGAGCTGCGTGGCGTTGGACAGCACCGACACCCTGGCCGAGGGGCACAGTTCGTCGCGCAGGCGTATCACATCGTCGATCACCTCCTCGAATTGGGGGTGCAACGTCGGCTCGCCGTTACCGGCAAAGGTGATCACGTCGGGCGGCGTACCCTCCCCCACCATTTTCCGCAGGGTCTCGTCGAGCAAACGCCGCACATCCTCGCGACGATTGAAGCGACGCGCACCGGGATGCTCCGCATTCCATCCGCACTCGCAGTAGATGCAGTCAAACGAACAGAGTTTCGACTCGGTGGGCAAAAGATTGACCCCGAGCGAAAGGCCCAGACGCCGCGAATGGATCGGGCCAAAGATGATGTCGTGATAGAGTGATGTCATAAGACAAAGATAATCAAAAAAACCGACACTGTATTCGGAAAAACCGATAACCGCATTTCATTTTTTCGATTCAAAAGCCCCCTTTCGCCTCGTTTTTCCGCACGCCAAAACCCATCTTCCACCCCTTCCGAAATCCAACAAAAAGGACATAAGTGGCTATCATACGACTGGTTTACCAATTCAACAGGCCTCCATCCCGCCTTTTCCAAGACACCGAATCGGACAATATTCAACTATTAGCCCCAACGATAGCCGCTATCGAAAAATAGATTAACCAATTTTTCATCCTACCCACGACAAGCAGTAATTTTGCAGCGTGAAATTAAGGTTATAGATTATGAATCAAGCTGTTGTTATCTGGCTTACTGTCGTTTGCATTTTACTTACGTTCTTACTTTTCAAAACTTTTTCAGACCTTTTCAAAGGCTGGAAACACCACTTCATCGGTATGGGCTCCGAGCAGGATCTGATCTTCTGCCCCGGCGACAGAAAGGAGGATGCCAATGACGACTTGTAACAAGCCGCTCTGCAAACAACCTACTGCCAAAGAAGTTGCAATTTTTTTGGTGGACTATTCCACGTGGCTCCTGGGCTGCGGTGCCACGTGTATCCGCATCGAAAAAAACGTGCAGCGCATGGCCGAAGCCTTCGACATGGAGTACGACATGGTGATCATGCCCTCCAACGTCCAAATCTCGGTGCGCAACCACGACTACACCGACTCGTTCAGTCTGGTGGGCCGGAAGCACAAGACCGGAATCAGTTTCAACATCAACACCCGCCTGAGCAAACTCAGCTGGGACATCGCCGATCATAAGATCGGTTTCGAGGAAGCCCTCACCCGTTTCGAGGAAATCACCCACACGCCCCCGACCAACAAATGGTTGGTCCTCCTGCTCGCATCGCTGGCCAACATGTCGTTCTGCCGACTGTTTACGGGCGACGGGGTGGCCATGCTGGTGGTCTTCATCGCCACGATGGTCGGATACAGGCTCAAGCAGGTACTCCTGGAGTATAAGGTCGACGTAAGGTTCGTGTTCTTCTGCTCGGCCTTCTCCTCGTCGATCATCGCCGCGGGTGCCTACCTCTTCAACTGGGGATCGACACCCGACATCGCCATCGGTACGAGTGTCCTGTACCTCATCCCCGGTATCCCCTACATCAACTCCGTGAGCGACATGCTCGACGGACACTACATCTGTGCCTTCAGCCGTTTCATCGACGCCCTGATCCTCACGGCAGCCCTCTCGACGGGACTCTGCGGAGGAATGATGCTGATGGATCTGAAGTTATTGTAAACCCCTGTTTTTCATCTTTTCACAAGATTATGTTGCTCGAACTCTTACAGGACGGCTTCTACGCCGCCCTTGCCGCCATAGGATTTGCCAGCATCAGCAATCCCCCACGCCGCGCCTACCTCTACTGCGCACTGATCGCCGCCGTGGGGCACTCGACGCGCTACCTGCTGCTCAACAACGGTGTGGTACACGTCCACATCATCGTGGCCTCGACCGTAGCCGCCTTCATGATCGGTCTTCTGGCCGTGTGGTTCGCCCCCAGGGCCAAGTGTCCGGCCGAGACGTGTTTCTTCCCCGCCCTGCTGCCGATGATCCCCGGAATGTATGCCTACCGCACGATCGGAGCCCTGCTCCTGTGTCTGTACCACCAGGAAGAGGAGATCTTCAACCACTATTTCTACCTGTTGGCCTACAACGGCTTCACCTGTGTGTTCATCATCCTGGGCATGGTGATGGGTGCCACGATCCCGGTCTTCATCTTCAAAAACATATCTTTTAGAGCCACACGCTGAAAATCGCCGTCCAAAATTTGGGATTCTTTTGTATTTTTGCGCGTGTATCCTCTGACAGAAAATCAACATGGAATTAAGACAACTCAAATATTTTGTAAAAGTCGCTGAATATCTGAGCTTCTCGAAGGCATCGAAGTCATTGTTCGTCTCCCAGAGCACCCTCTCGCAGCAGATCCACCAGCTGGAACAGGAGATGAACACCACCCTTTTCCAACGCGACAGCCACTCCGTATCGCTCACCGAGGCGGGCGAGGAACTGCTGCCCTATGCCATGCAGACGCTCCACTCGGCCGACACCTGTTTCGACCGTATCCACGACTTGCAGGAGCTGCTGACCGGCACACTCAACATCGGCGTAACCTACTCGTTCAGCCCGATTCTGACCGAGACGCTCCTCACGTTCATGAACAAATACCCCAAGGTCAAGCTCAACATCACCTACAAGCCCATGTCCGAGCTGATGGATATGCTGCGGGCCCGCGAGCTGGACTTCGTGCTGGCCTTCAAGCCCACGATGCGCTACGAGGGGATCGAGTCCCACGTATTGTTCGACACCCAGCTGTCGGCCATCGTCAGTGAGCACCACCCCCTGGCCAAGGCCAAGAGCATCAAATTCTCCGACCTGGAGCGTTACGAAATCGCCCTGCCCGCCGCAGGTCTCCAGGCCCGCAGCGCCTTCGACAAGCTGCAGACGAAGTATTTCTCGGATCTGAAGGTGCGCATCGAGCTCAACGAGGTCAACATCCTGCTCAAGCTCATCCGACAGAGCAGTCTGGTGACGATCCTCTCCGAGTCGGCCATCCACAACGAGGAGGGCATGAAGGCCATCCCGATCAACACCCCCGGCAACGAGACCGAAGGTTGTGTCCACATGCTGAGCAACGTCTACCGCAAACACTCCATGCAGAAGTTCATCCGTCTGCTCGAAGAGTCCAATGCCGTGCGGGAGCGTCGCCGCGACTGGCTCTATTAGCCGCCCTCAAATACAGAATTCTTTAGGGCATACGAAGGGACAAGACTGAAACAGGAACACCCGGATATATCGAAACCATAACGGAGATTCCCCCTCCGACCCAAACCGACCGGATATTGCTTCCGATCGGTTTTTTTGTGCCCTTGCCGCTCTTTTCGGAAGTGAGGGAGGATATTTTCCCGAAAAATCCGTATCTTTAGGACGATGAAACAGCAGGGATACATACACCTCTACACCGGCAACGGAAAGGGTAAGACCACGGCAGCTTTCGGGCTGGCCGTGCGGGCATTGTGTGCAGGCAAGAGCGTCTGCATCGGACAGTTCGTCAAGTCGATGAAGTACAACGAAACCCGGCTTACGGAGTATTTCCCCCGTTTGAGGATCGAACAGCTGGGGAGCGGTTGCTTCCTTGACCGCCAGCCCGATCCCCACGATGTGGAGCTGGCCCGGGAAGGACTGCGCCGCTATGCCCGACTGATGGCCGAGGGGGAATGGGATGTGGTGATCCTCGATGAATTGTGTATCGCCCTGCACTTCGGGTTGGTCGGAGTCGAGGAGGTGCTGGAAGCGCTCCGCCACCGCAAGCCGGAAGTCGAAGTCGTCATCACGGGCCGCTACGCCCCCGCGGAGCTGATTGCGGCGGCCGATCTGGTGACCGACATGCAGGAGGTGCGTCACTACTACACCCGGGGCGTACTTTCACGCGACGGCATAGACCGATAATCCTTCCCCACCCGAAAATTACCACTCCTCGTCCGTCTCATTCTCAAGGCACACTGACGGCCGTCGCCTGCTCAAGGCATCACCGCAACCGCCGCATCTCGAAGTGTCTCCATGCCTGTCTCGTTCCGCAGCATCTACCCAAACACCACATCTCGAAGTGCCTCCACGACCATTATGTTTTGAAACACCTTGACGGCCTTCTCATTCCGAATCGGCCACCGCCTCGGAACATCTCGGGGCATCCTCTGCCCGCCACGGAATCCCATCCCAAGCCACCTCCCGCAGCCACACAAGCCTGCAAGGCCCACATACGGGATTTCCACCCCCGCGGAATAATTCCTCCTTCTCCCCGAAGCCTATTCTCTTGCTCCGCACGGTTTTGCACGGTCTTGCACCGTTTTTATCCCCACCAAACTACCGAGCTTCTTCTCACCGCGTCTTGGCCTCTATCCCCTTTAGCTCCGATAAAACCGCTCCTCCCGACAGTTCCCGACACATCTTCGCCCCCGAAAAAACGAAAAGCCACGCACCCACAAAGCCGCCCGACAGAATCGCCCGACAAAGCCCCCCCCAAAAAAGCCCCCGACAAAACCACCCTCACCAGCTCCCTTCCCACAAAACCCTCGTACACCCGTTCCGGACCTCCGCCCGAGGGAAAATAAAAAAAGCCGCCATCCCGAATCGGGAAAGCGGCTTTGGGGATAACACCCCGGAAAGGAGGCGTTATGATTATTTCCGAAGATTATTTCTGGAGATCGGCCAAAGCCTTCTGTGCGCTCTCGACGGCAGGACCTGCGGTCACCTTCTGGAACGAAGCGATGGCCTGGTCACGCATCTCCTTGGCGTTGTAGGCGGCACCTACCAGGAAGTTGATGTAGCTCTTGTCCTCCTCGTTGTCCTGAGCCTCAACGGCAGCGGGACCGTACTCGATCACCTTTGCATAGTCCTTCTTGGCGGTCAAAGCCTGCATACGCACGTTGTGGGCGATAGGGCTCTGGGCGTTCTTCTCCAACATACTCTCGGCCATGGTCAGCATACCGTCGAAATCGTTGGCAGCCTGCATCTTGGCAACCTGGTTGTTGGTGTAGAGGGCGATCATCTTCTTGGCCTGGGCGGCATCCTCGGCATATTTGGGGTGGGTCTTGGCGGCGATCTCCTCGTAGATCTCCATACCCTCGACATACTTGCCCAGCTCGCAGTAGCTCATCGCCAGGTTCAATGCCATGTTGGTGTTGTCGGGATCGGCCTTGTAACCCTTACCGAAGATCTCGGCTGCGGTTGCATAGTCCTTGCTGTTGAAAGCGTCACCACCCTGCTTCTGATAAACGCGGGCCTGCCACATATTGGCTTTGTTCATCTGCTGCAGATCGCCGTAAAGCTCAGCTACCTCGGCCGACTTCTGGAAAGCCTTGACAGCCTCCTCGAAGTTATTGCCCTTGAAGTTCATACCACCCATCATGAAATAGCATTTGGGCAGGGTCTTTTTGGCAGTGGCGACAACCGAAGCAGCCTCCTCGCTGTCCATACCGTCGTTGATCACCTTCTCGAATTTCTCGGCGGCAGCCTTGAAATCCTTGGCCTGGTACGAAGCTACGGCCTCATTGTAGATACCGGTGATGCTCTGGGCCGACAAAGTTGCAGTTGCCATCAAGGCAAGCAGCGAAACAAATAAACTTTTCATTTTTTTGGTTTTTTATTCTTGCTAAAGTAAAATATTGTGTCCTCTGGAAAAGTCTTGTGCCAATGCCCCAAAAGGTTATCGGACACAAGTACATCATTGCAAAATTAAAAAAAAATCCCTTTTGAGCCAAATCCTAACGCCTCAAACCCTGAAAAAATTTACTCATCAGGGCTTCGCACTCCCCGGCCAGCACTCCGCTCCGAGTCTGGGTCTTGGGATGAAAAACCCGCTCCGAGTAGCAGTGGTAGCCTTTTTTGGGGTCGTCGGCTCCCCACACCACACGTCCGACCTGGGCCCAGCCGATGGCTCCGGCGCACATGATGCAGGGTTCGACCGTGACGTATAACGTGCAGTTCGGAAGGTATTTCCCGCCCAGGGTCGAGGCTGCGGCCGTGAGTGCCTGCATCTCGGCATGAGCCGTCGGATCGGCCAGCGTCTCGACCAGATTGTGACCGCGACCGATCACCGCTCCGCCCGACACGACCACCGCCCCGATGGGCACTTCTCCCTCATCAAACGCCTTTCGGGCCTCGTTTAGTGCCAGGCGCATGAATTTTTCATCGATTTCGTGTTGTTCCATAGCATTGGGTTATTTTCGGCAAATGTATATAAATCCGCCCGATTTCCACACCT
>JAHHQK010000034.1 GCA_020026435.1 Alistipes sp.
TTTGTATTCCGAGCATGCCGTTGTATCTTATTCGTGTTCTACATCAAACCACAACAAGAATACGAGCCGCAACCCGATTAATTAGTTGTATCTTATTCGTGTTCTACATCAAACCACAACCTAACTTCCTCGTTGCCTGGTTCGCTCCCGGTTGTATCTTATTCGTGTTCTACATCAAACCACAACAGCGTTACAGCCTCCTGGTGCATGGTTTCGTTGTATCTTATTCGTGTTCTACATCAAACCACAACCACTCAACAATGCTCCTGCTAACACATGGAGTTGTATCTTATTCGTGTTCTACATCAAACCACAACCTCGGTTGTGTATGATTTTGACTAATAGTGAATTATGGTCAAAACTCGGAGCCGGAAAATGAATCCTGTAGTCCGAAGAAGTGAGTTTGATGTCCGTTTTTTTTGTTTGAAAGCAAATATACTAAAAAAATTCCAATTGTTGCGGCATTTCTGGCTTGGCCTGTTCGATTTTACCCCAAAAATTGCGAATATCGCCATATTGTTTGTCTGTGACACTCAAAATACTGATGTAACCCGATGGCGGCATTGAGCGACGAACACGCATAATGTGGACCTTCATGTTTTCCTTGGAGGGGCAGTGACGGACATAAACCGAAAACTGCATCATCGCAAATCCGTCTTTCATCAGAGCCTTACGGAATTGGGCGGCATTGCGACGCTCTTTCTTGGTGTTGGTCGGCAAGTCAAAAAATACGAAAAGCCACATGATTCGATAAGCATTAAGGCGTTCTTCAGACATCTATTCGAGTTTTGGGTAGTTGATCTTCTTTCCGATTCCGGCAAAGCATTTGGCCAGGGAGGCTGAGGTGATGGTCAGCCCGACATCCAACGGCCGTTGAATCCTGGAGAATCGTGTGTCGACAAACAATATATGCATCAACTCTCTTTTGGTATCTTGGGTGAGTTTTTCAGAACCTTGGTCGTATAGTCCGTATACCAGTTCATCGACATAGGGGCGATAGGCCTCCATGACATCGTCGGCCAACGGAAAGGCATTGTAACGATTGCGATGAAAGATTCCGAATTGTGGGAAAAGTCCCGACCCCATCAGCGAACGAGCTACGGCGGCACGGAGTATTGTGTATCCGTAATTCAGCAGGTTATTGGGTGTTGCGCCCTCTCGGCTACGTATGAAAGCAGGACCGAACAATTCGTTCCAATAGATTTTGGCGGCTATGCCTTCCCGATTGTCGCTGTCCCCGCTTTTTACGTTCATGTAATAGGGTTTGAGTCTGTCTCCGTCTTTCCCCAATTTGGTCAGCAGGGCTGCCTGGTTGCGGATTTTGGCTTCGACCACCTGTTTCCATAAATTCTTTTTCAGCGGTTCGCTTGCCTGGAGTTGGTCGCGGAAACTTTCACCTTGGGTGGTGTTTGAATCCAAATTCATCAGCATGGCATTGGGCATTCGGTTCTCACCACAGATGACGACGCCCACGTTGTTGTCTGACAGGGCGTTGAGCAACGGCAAAGTGATGCTGGATTGCTGATGTTCCAGTATCACAAAGCCGATATCCTCAATCGGAATGCTTTTCTTTTGGTCGGGAGCCTCCTTGGTGTGGACAATCATTTGTCCGTCCTTGAGGCTCAGACAAAAGGGGGTTGAAAAGAATAAGGCACGTTTCAACATGGCTTTCAGTGTTTGAATTTGATTTCTCCCGTGACGGTCAGTTCAAAATCGTAACCTTCAACCAAGGCGTTGAATTGGGTATGGTATATGCCTATTTTTGCACGGTAGGGTTCATTTGTTTTCCATAATCCGTTTCCATCTTTTAAATCAGAGGCTTGCCTTGCTTCTTGGTGATGCTTTAAGGAAATCCACCCAAATCGGGAGGATATCTTTGATGTGATTCCCGTAATTTTATATAATCTTCTGCTCAACTCTCCTTCAGAAGCATCATACAGTTCTTCGGGTGATTTTTCGTAGAACAGCACCATGGTTCCTATCTTTAATATATACTTTAGGGGATAGTCGTTTTCGTTGGACATCGGTAAGAGGTATTCCGGCGATCCTTTGCGGCGGTTGTTGAAATATATGGCCGCTTTGAGATTGTTCACCAATTTGAATCCTCGCTTGACCTTGCCTTTCGGATTGGTGCCTTCGTAAATGCCCATGCAGTAGTTGCTGGCATTGGCGACGTAGTAATTCCTTTTGTGGGGTTGTTCCGAAAGATCACGATGCGGCTTGAGGTGAATCGGTTGGGTGACGCTGGGGGTGAAAATCCTTACTTTACGGATCGGAATACGCTTCTCCTCGTTCATCCAAATCGGTTGGTCAGTGGCTTTTAATATGCGTTCGCCGTATTGGTCTACAGCATCCTTTACCTTCTGACGCACCACCTCGTCGACAATATTGGGAATGTCCCCCTTGGTAATTTGATCCAAAGATTTACGGATCACGTATTTGGTTTCACCGTCCCGCTTGATGGCACCGTAAAACGTTTGCAGATGCAGTACGCCACGGGCGGTGTCGCCCTGCACATAAATGGGCCGGCCGGATGCATCCTTCCGGATCTTGCCTCTTACACGCAGGATCTTCCGCCCCGGTTTGGTCATGTTGTCGGGTGTATGGTGCGATACGAGCAGTCGTTCGCCGATGTTTTTCACGTCTTCGGTGAATGTCGGCCAGGGTTTTTCGAACACAGGTCGTGCGCCGCGGCCGTAGCGGTAATACTCTTCCTGTTGTGCATAATGGGCCCATTCGTTGTACTCCCTGGCTCCGATGCAGGCGATGGTGATGGCGTCGATGCAGTGGTGTATGTGGTTTATACGCTCCTTTTTGCTGTATGCCTCTTGTAGTCCCCATGCTTTGCGGAATTCGGCGGTGGTGGCACCCTTGACCGTATAGATCTTATCGAATACGGTCTTTAGATAGAGTCGGGCATAACGGCCGATGATGCCGATATCTACACCCTGACGGTTGGAGAACCCTTCGGGGACTTCGGACATGGTGAACCGCGACAGTTTGCCGCGCCAATAGTCCAACTCCATCTGAGCTTCGTGGCGTCTTTGAATGTCCGTGTCCTTTTGGGACTTGGTAGCGGCCGATTTGCTTTTGATCCTCAACTTGGAGATCTCTTTTTCAAGTTTTTCGATCTTCTCCGGCCATCCGAGACCCTCGATGCGTGCCATGATCTCCGCGTGACAAGCCAGTGAGGCGGGAAGTTGTCCCTTCTTGATGTCCCGGTTGAAGTGATCTTCGCAGAGCGTCTTGTTCATCTGAGAGTTGTCTCCGCCCAGGGAGCGTGGCAGGGTGTGTTCGATGTCGAACGTGGCATTGGAGCCGATGAAGTCGCAAAGCGAGATGGTTTTTCCCGTATAGAGACATATATGGTGTTGCTCCTCCCAAAGCTGATACTTCAGAATATCGGTCTCGGAGGGGACTATGTCCGTTCCGGTTTCCGATTTGTAGTCTTTGATGATTTCGGCTTTGTAGCGTTCTCGTTCGGTTTCTCTTTTCCGCTGGTAGCTTTCAATGGCCTTGCGCTTGTTGGCATCGTTCAGTCCTCGGGCGAATTCGATGTTGATCTTGGTCGAGGGGTCTATCTTCTGTTCGCGAAGCAGTTGGTTGATCAGAACTCTCAGGCGGAATAGCGCGCGCATGGCCATCGGATTGCGAATGGACGATGTGCGCGGGGATCCCAATTCGATGTGTCCCCGGGCATCGGGACGGGCGGTGGGGTAGACCTCGATCATGGAGGGGTGATACAGGCGTTTCAGTGCGCGGTCATCCACGCCAACAATGTGGCGGAGGTATGAAACAACGGCTTGCTCTTGAGTTGATCTGTTTGCTAAATTATTGTTCTCCAACTCGATTCTTATGTTCTGCTTGATTTGTTCGACGGTTCCTCTGTCCGAACGAATCTCCCGGGGCAGGACTTGCTCGATGTTGGCCAGAAATACGGATTCATCGTAGCGGTATCCGCGATGCAGGTAGGGCAGAATTTTGTGGATGGCATTGAGACTCAATGAGGCATAATCCCCCGGAAGTTTTATCTTTGCAAACTCTTCGGATGCTTCATCCGTAAGTTGCAGATTGGTTTTGGCCCATTGGATTAGGAGATGTTCGTCCTCGAATGAAAACAGTATGTGCCAAATGTCATTGAGTATTTCTTCCTGGGTCTTGCCGGCACCTTTGAGGTATCGCGAACAGATTTCGGTGAGGTAGTCTGCTCCGAATATTTTCCGTAATTCGGCCGTGACAGGGCACCCGCTGACAGTTGTCGTCGATGGGAAATTGAAGTGATAGGGTAGATCCGTACGATCTCCCTTACAGGTGTATTTCCCCTTGCCGGCCAATTTTTTGGCAATGTCCTCGAAGGTGAAATGCGGAGTTGATTTGCGGAAGAACAGCGGCTCGATCAGCTCGAATTCTTCTTGATTCAGTGTGCGGAAATCCTCATCCCGGGGAGTGAGGATCTTGATGTTGTTGATGAATTGCAACATACGGAATTCCTCGAATCGGGGATGAGAGACCGGACACCGACTCTTATGCCGCTCGAAGGTGCATTTGCCGACGAGTCCTTTTTGGGATTTGAGGGGGCGTTGGAAGAAAATCGCACGATGCAACTCCTTCTTTAAATTCTCCTTGATATTTTGTTTTTTGCATATTGCTTCAAATTCGGCCAGATAATGCTCGTTGCGGGCCGTGTAGTGCCCCCGGATGGATTCCGTGCCGTATAATCGATAGAAATATTCGCCTAAGTATTTGCAGCCTGCGGAGTGCATGTCCGCAGTGAGACTTTTGATATTCTCCTTGACTTTACTGTCCTCATTTTCCTTGGTGGCCTCCTTGCGGTTGGAGAGAAATCCCCGCCGCTGGGACAGGTGGTAGAGTGCACGTCCCAGGGTGTAGCGATCCTGTTGTCGGGATAGATCAAGTGTTTCATTCAAGGCCCGGAAGCGATCGTGGTAGGGGTTCTTGTCGAGGTTGTCGTCGGTCCGTTGCCAAAGGATGAATTCTTCGTTGAGGGGGTAGATCTTGTTGTGTCGCCAATTTTGGAGATCCTCGTCGGAAAGTTCCGGACATAATCCGTGTCGGATCAGTACTTTCAGCAGTTCGATTTTGCGCAGACGGCGACGGAAATAATGACGCCTTAGGGCGCGGGCATTGGTGCGGTCCTGCACGGCTGGTTTCTCATCGTTTTTATTGCGGGCAACACCTTCCTGAAATATATCGACACCTTCGTTGAGCAGGGTTTGAGTCGCTCCATCTCGTTCGACGATGGCCCAACCTATGGAATTGGTGCCGAGGTCCAAACCTAAGGTCTTCTCCATGTTGTTTGTTTTTTAGGCGAGTTAGTTGAGTAAGTCGTGTAACCAGTCGAGTGGTAAGACGAGGCTTTAGGGGTGCATTCCGAGAAAAGTCTTGACGGATACCACAGGTATTGGTTTGAGAGTGGCAATTTATAAAAAAATATGGTGAAATACAACGAATTGTTTATATTTTCATGGTCTTGAGAGTTCTTTGACGGTTGGAATCTCGAAAACATAATGCTTTATGGAGTGAGGATCGCTTGTGATGATTTGGCAAGTAATTATTTCGTCGGGATATTTGTTTGTTTCGAAAAAGTGTGTTATATTTGTCTTGTAAGAAGTTCTACATCTTACCACAATAAGGCTAAATGCCGAAGGTTTTTATAACCTACAGTCTCTGCGTACTCCGTGGAGACTTTCTTTTTATATTAAGGTTGGCAGACAACTGGGATAAGCTCTCCGAATACTTCCAGTATATTCCGGCTATTCGTAAGCTCATATATACAACAAATACCGTTGAAGGATATTACCGCCAGATCCGTAAGGTAACAAAAAAACAAAGGCGTGTTCCCGTCAGATACAGCCCTTGAGAAACTGGTTTATCTTGCATACCGTAATATACGGAAGAAGTGGATCATGTCAATTGGGCTACAATCTCACAGCAACTGGCCATAAAGTTTGGAGGCCGGTTTAAATTATTGTAATTTTACGCTCGTCGGGACGGGTGATCCCGCCCTTGGCGCTGGCCGTTCCCCGACCGATGGGTTTTCTAATAGGAAATAATGCGTGATACAGTTTATTTTACACTATCTACAAAGTTATATTTTGTTTGTATACACAGTCACCATAGAGTTAAAATTCTATAGTTCTAAATCTAATCTTAAATAATGCAAAAAAACTCCCAACTTTACATTTTGGGGTGCAATAAAGGGTGTAAATCTCGTAATAACTTGATTTACACCCTTTATTGCGGAGAGTGGGGGATTCGAACCCCCGGTACAGTAATCCCGTACGTCAGTTTAGCAAACTGGTGGTTTCAGCCACTCACCCAACTCTCCTGGGCCTGTTGTAACACTATCCGTGTCAAACGTGATGCAAATATAGAACCTTTTTGTGAATTTGCAAAAAATTTTAAGAAAAAACATCCGAAATTTTATTTTTCTCCAGCGGTAATACCCTTCAAACGGACACTTCGACCGCTGCATTCGTTTGGTTCTCTGAGGATAGCGCTCTGGGGAGGAGGCGATGTCTCTTTTTGCGGATTTTTCTCCGTATTATTGCCCTTTCCCCCGCGGCTTCTCTTTCCCGTCTTCCCCCCCCCGTCTGCCTCCTGCCTCGCCTGTCCCTCCCTTGCTTTCCGCCCGTCTTGCCTGCCTTTATTTCCGCCTTGATTCATCCGTTCCTGCTCCGCCTGTTTTTCCAAATCGGAGGACCGGATGGTGGGGTGGGGGATCTTGGGTGTGGCCTGCATACATACTCCGAGAAGGACGGTGCCTCCCCTCGAAGAGATTTTTCTGTTGGCAAAACGACCCGAAAAGTCGGCAGAAACTCCCCGATGTATTATAAATATTTGTATGCCGATTTTGAATTCTGAATTGGCCTTTGTACCTTTGCGTAATATTTCGCTTGAAATGGCTGAGAATAAACAAGAGATACTGGATAATATTCGCGAACAGGAGTATAAGTATGGCTTCACGACCGACATCGAGACCGACAAGATCTCGAAGGGTCTCTCGGAAGAGGTCATCCGCCTGATTTCCGCGAAGAAGGGTGAGCCGGAGTGGATGACAGAACGCCGCCTGGCCGCCTATCGCTATTGGTTGACGCTGACTCCGCCGACGTGGGGTCACCTCGACATTCCCGATATTGACTATCAGGATATCATCTATTATGCCGCTCCGAAGCAGACCCGAAAACTCGACTCGATGGACGAGGTCGATCCGGAGTTGAAGCGTACGTTCGACAAGCTGGGCATTCCCCTCGAGGAGCAGATGGCTTTGGCGGGCGTTGCGGTCGATGCCGTGATGGACTCCGTCTCGGTGAAGACGACATTCAAGAGTACGCTGGCCGAGAAGGGCATCATCTTCTGCTCGATCGCCGAGGCCATCCGCGAACACCCCGATCTGATCAAGAAGTATCTGGGTTCGGTTGTCCCCTATAAGGACAACTACTACGCGGCCCTCAACGCTGCGGTCTTCTCCGACGGATCGTTCTGCTACATTCCCAAGGGCGTGCGTTGCCCGATGGAGCTTTCGACCTATTTCCGTATCAACGCCTCCGAGACGGGCCAGTTCGAGCGTACGCTCATCGTGGCCGACGAGGGTGCCTATGTGAGCTACCTGGAGGGTTGCACCGCACCGCGCCGTGACGAGAACCAGCTCCACGCCGCCGTGGTCGAGATCGTGGTGGAGCGTGACGCCGAGGTCAAGTATTCGACGGTGCAGAACTGGTACCCGGGCGACAAGAACGGCAAGGGCGGTATCTACAACCTGGTGACCAAGCGCGGTATCTGTCGCGAGAACGCCCGCCTGTCGTGGACGCAGGTCGAGACGGGTTCGGCCATCACGTGGAAGTACCCGAGCTGTGTGCTTGCCGGCGACAACTCCGTGGGCGAGTTCTACTCGGTGGCCATCACCAACAACTACCAGCAGGCCGATACCGGCACGAAGATGATCCATGTGGGCCGCAATACCCGCAGCCGCATCGTCTCGAAGGGTATCTCGGCCGGCAGGAGCCAGAACTCCTACCGCGGACTGGTCAGTGTGGCCAAATGTGCCGACAACGCCCGTAACTACTCGCAGTGCGATTCGCTGCTGATCGGCGATAAGTGCGGGGCGCATACCTTCCCCGAGATCGACGCCCGCAACCGCACGGCCGTGCTGGAACACGAGGCCACGACATCGAAGATCTCCGACGACCAGCTCTTCTACTGCAACCAGCGGGGACTGTCGGTGGAGGATGCCGTGGGACTGATCGTCAACGGCTACGCCCGCGAGGTGCTGGCCAAGCTGCCGATGGAGTTTGCCGTTGAGGCGCAGAAGCTCCTGTCGCTGAGCCTGGAGGGTACGGTGGGATAGCGCCGCCCCCGCGGAAACAAAGTAATCAACGAAAAAGAAAGAAAACAAGGATATGTTAAGTGTAAAAAATCTGCACGCCACGGTCGAAGGCAAGGAGATCCTGAGAGGTATCAACCTGGAGGTCAAACCGGGCGAAGTTCACGCCATCATGGGCCCCAACGGATCGGGAAAGTCGACCCTGGCATCGGTGCTGGCGGGTAATGAGAAATTCACGGTCACCGAGGGCGAGGTATCGTTCCTGGGGCAGGACCTGTTGTCGATGTCGATCGAGGACCGTGCCCGTCTGGGTCTTTTCCTCGGTTTCCAGTACCCGGTGGAGATCCCGGGCGTGACGATGGCCAACTTCATGAAGCTGGCGGTCAACGAACACCGCAAATTCCGCGGTGAGGAGCCCCTCACGGCTGGCGAGTTCCTGCGCATGATGCGCGAGAAGAGCCAGGTGGTGGAGCTTTCCTCGAAACTCACGTCGCGTGCCGTCAACGAGGGTTTCTCGGGCGGCGAGAAGAAGAAGAACGAGATCTTCCAGATGGCGATGCTCGATCCCAAGTTGGCGATTCTGGACGAGACCGATTCGGGTCTGGATATCGACGCCCTGCGTATCGTGGCCACGGGAGTGACCAAGCTCCATACCGACCGGAATGCCACGGTGGTGATCACTCACTATCAGCGTCTGCTGGACTACATCGTTCCCGATGTGGTACACGTGCTCTATAAGGGACGTATCATCTATACGGGCGACAAGACCCTCGCGCTGAAGCTCGAAAAGGAGGGTTACGACTGGCTGATCAACGAATACGACGCCAATGGATACGATTAGAAACATATTGGATTCGTTCCGCTGCCCTCAGGGAAGCGAGTGGTGCATCAAGGACAATGAGGACCAGATGCCCTACGCCGCGGTCAATCCCGGGGAGCTGACGGTGGAACTGCGGGCGGGAGCCGCGGCCCATGTGGTGCTGCTGCACGATGGGGGCGAGGCGTCCGATCTGAAATTCGTGCTTCATGAGGGGGCGCGACTGGATCTCACGGAGCTTTTTGCGGGGGAGTCCTCGGTGAAGCTCTCGATCCGTCAGGAGGCCGACAGTGCGTGTCATGTCACGTCGCTGGCCCTGGCCTCGTCGACGTGTGACTGTGAGGTGGCCCTCGAAGGAAGGGGTGCTTCGAACGAACTCCACGGATTGTTCATCGTGGGCGGTGAGGAGGAGTACTCCCTTTCGCTCAATACGCGCCATATGGTGGCTGACTGTACGAGCAATTCGATCGTGAAGGGTGTGGCCGGAAACCGTGCGACGGGTAAGTTCTGGGGTCTGGTCTATGTGGCCCCCGATGCCCAGCGCACCGATGCCCGCCAGCAGAGCCGCAATATCCTGCTGAGTGAGGAGGCCCGCATCGACACCAAACCCCAATTGGAGATCTATGCCGACGATGTGAAGTGTACGCACGGAGCCACGGTCGGTCAAATGGACGATGAAGCCATTCTCTATATGCGCCAGAGAGGTCTGAGCCTGATGCAGGCCCGCCGCCTCCAGATCGAGGGCTTTGCCTCGGATGTGGTGTCGCATTGTGGCGTGGAGTCGTTGGAGGAAGCCTTGTCGGAGGCGATCCGTGCCAAAATGGAAGAGATGTAATATGTTTGATGCAAAGGATATACGCGGGGAATTCCCCATCTTGAGCCAAAAGGTCTACGGCCGCGACCTGGTTTACCTGGACAGCGGAGCGACGGCCCAGAAGCCGCAGTCGGTGCTCGATACGATCGACGGGATGTATCGTCAGATGAATGCCAACATCCACCGCGGGGTGCATTATCTCTCGGAGGAGGCTACGGCCCGCTATGAGGAGGCCCGCGGACGTATTGCCCGTTTCATCGGAGCGGCCGAAAAGGAGGAGGTGATCTTCACGGCGGGAGCCACGGCATCGCTCAATACGGTGGCCGGGTCGTGGGGGCAGAAGTTTGTCGGTCGTGGTGACAATATCGTCGTCAGCGAGATCGAACACCACTCGAATCTGGTGCCGTGGCAGTTTGTGGCCGAGCGCCAGGGTGCGGAGCTGCGTATGCTGCCTTGTGACGATCAGGGTGCCCTGCGCCTGGATCTGCTGCCCGGACTCATCGACGAACGCACACGGGTGGTGGCCGTCACGCAGGCATCCAATACCCTGGGTACGCGCCCCGATCTGAAACGGGTGATCGACGCCGCTCATGCGGTGGGTGCCGTTGCGGTGGTCGACGGATGCCAGGGCGTGGTCCACGGAGGAATCGACGTCGGGGCGTTGGACTGCGACTTCTACGCCTTCTCGGGCCATAAGATCTACGGCCCGACGGGTATCGGCGTGCTCTATGGCAAACGCGCCCTGCTGGAGGCCATGCCGCCCTTCCTCGGAGGTGGGGATATGGTCGATCGGGTCACGTTCCAGAAGACGACCTATGCCGACATCCCGCTGAAGTTCGAAGCCGGTACGGCCAACTTCGTCGGAGCCGTCGGCCTGGGCGAGGCCATCCGCTTTGTCGAGCGGTTCGATCCCCATGAAGTCGAGGCTTACGAGCAGTCGCTCCTGGCCTATGCCACGGAGCAGTTGGAGCAGATCGACGGATTGAGGATCTACGGCAAGACTCCTGACAAGTGCGCCATCGTGTCGTTCAACGTCGAGGGAGTCCATGCCTATGATATGGGCGTGATCCTCGATAAGCTGGGTGTGGCCGTCCGTACGGGACACCATTGCGCCGAACCGGTGATGACACACTTCGGAGTGCAGAGCATGTGCCGCGCATCGTTTGCAATGTATAATACCCGGGAAGAAATCGATGTCCTGACGGCCGGTGTTCGCCGTGCGGTGAGGATGTTGCGGTAAATTGATTTTAAATACGTGATTCAGTGTTCGTTCCGCTCGGACTGAGTGCCCGGGCGGAGCGATCGCGTGAAGATACCAACCATATATAAAATTTAAGAAAGCGTTATGTTTGTCGTGTTGGAGGGCTTGGACGGAGCGGGAAAATCGACCCAGATCAATCTGCTCAGATCATTTTTTAAGGAGAGGGGCGTGGAGAGCGAATACATCCACTTCCCGAGATTCGATTCCCCGATCTACGGGCCGCTCATCGCGCGTTTCCTGCGCGGGGAGTTCGGCAATAACGACGAGGTCGACCCTTACCTGGTGGCCCTGCTCTTTGCGGGCGACCGTGCCGATGCGGCTGGGCGGATCCGCGGGTGGCTCGATGAGGGCAAGGCCGTGATCCTGGACCGCTATGTCTATTCCAATGTAGCGTTCCAATGCGCCAAACTGCCGCGCGGGGAGAAGCGCGAGGAGCTGATGAAGTGGATCCTGGATCTCGAATTCGGCCATAACTGCCTGCCGCGGCCCGATGTGTCGTTGTTTCTGGATGTGCCCTTTGCCTTTACGGAGCGAAAGCTGAGCGAGGTGCGCGAGGGAGATGACCGGGCTTACCTGCAGGGGGGACACGACATCCACGAGGATTCGCTCGACCTGCAACGCAACGTGAGGGAGGTGTTCCTGGCGGCGGCCGACCGCGACCGGGAGTTGCGCGTGGTGGATTGTGCCGACAAGACGGGCGAGATGGACAGCCCGCAGCATATCTTCGAGAGAATCCTTGACGAACTTAACCCCATGCTGCATTAAGAGATGAGAAACAGACGGGCTTTTAAAATTCTGGCGCACATTTGCCGCACGATCTTCGCCTGCACGTTCATCCTGTCGGGATTTACGAAGGTGATCGACCCGTGGGGCACGTCGCTCAAGGTCAACGAATATCTGTCGATCTACGGACTCGACGTCCTGAAGCCGGCCAGCATGATCTTCTCGATCTGGCTGTGCGGTGCGGAGTTGATGATGGGATGTATGCTGCTTTTCAAGGTGCGCATACGCCTCATCTCGATCTTCGCCCTGGTGTCGATGTGTTTCTTCACGGCGCTGACCCTGCTCAGTGCCACGGTGATCCCCGTGGAGGACTGCGGATGCTTCGGTGAAGCGCTGAAGCTCACCCCGTGGCAGACCTTTTTCAAGAACCTGGCTCTGCTGCCGATGGCCTTTGTGGTGTGGTGGCGTTACCGCCCCGACCGCATCTTTGCGTTCAAACCCCTGGAGCTGCTGCTTACGGCCGTGTTCTTTTCGATGTCGATGTATCTGGGCTACTACTGCTACCAGCACTTGCCGCTCATCGACTTCCTGCCCTATAAGAAGGGGGTCAACATCCACGAGGCGATGCAGGCTCCCGCGGTGATGCCCGGTGAGTCGGAGACGGTGCTGGTCTACCGCAACATCAAGACGGGCCGCATCCGCGAGTTCAAACTGGAGGATACCGAGTGGCAGGATGCCGAGAAGTGGGAGTGGGTCGATACGCGCACCACGATCGAGGTGCCGTCGGTGCGGGCTTTGGTCAGCGAATTTGCCCTGCGCGATGCCGAGGGGGACATCACTGAGGAGGTGATCACCACCCCGGGCCGCCTTTATATGCTGTGTGTCACGTCGTTTGACGAGCTTCCGGTGCGGTGTGCCGAGCGTATGGCCGCCCTTGTGGAACGCGCTCACCGGGAGCAGGCCGAGGTGATCTGCCTCACGCCCCAGCCCCTCTATGAACATACGACCCACGATTTCGGCACGGGTGAGGTGCGTTGTTGCAATATCGACGCTTCGACCATGAAAACGATGCTCCGTGCCCGCGAGGGTGTGGTGGTGCTGGACGACGGGGTGATCACGGCAAAGATGAATTGCTGGGACATTCCCCTTTGAGGACACCGGTGACAGGTTTGGTATAAAAGTTGATTCTCCCGTCGGGAGAATCAACTTTTTTCTTTATGCACATACTCCTTTTGTTATTGCTGCCGGTGGCGGTTTGCGGCTGCACGCCCCGGACTTCGCAACCCGACTCACCACGTCCGGTGAAGGTGCTGACGGCCGAGCGATCCGATCGGATCAATAAGGATTTTGCGGGCATGGCCACGCCCGACGATGCCGTGAACCTGGCGTTCAAGGTGCCGGGACAGGTGCTCGACGTCCCGGTTTCGGAGGGCGATCGGGTGCAGTGCGGGGAGTTGCTCGCCGAGCTGGATCCGCGCGACATCGAGTTACAGGTGGCGGCCGACCGTTCGGTCTACGAACAGACGCGCTCGCAGTTCCAGCGCATGAAACGCCTGCTGGCTCACGAGGCCGTCTCACAGCAGGAGTTCGAGGCCGCGCGGACGCTCTACGCCCAGGCCCGATCCACCTATGAGAACCGCCTCGATATGCTCAAGGAGACCAAACTCCGCGCTCCGTTTGCGGGCATCATCGAACGCAAGGTGGTCGATAATTTTGAACGGGTCCAGGCCGGATCGACGGTCCTGCGTCTGGTCAATCCCACGACCACGACCGTCAAGTTCACCCTCCCGGAGAGCGGACTCAAATACCTGCGCAACGACTCGACGACCTTCTCGGTGGAGTTCGACAACTACGACGGGGAACACTTTGCGGCGCGGCTGAAGAGCTACGTGCGCACCTCGACCGATGCGTCGGGTTTCCCCGTGTCGCTGACCCTTACGGGGGTCGATACCACGCGGTTTAGAATTGCCCCCGGAATGTCGTGTATGGTGACGATGCAGAGCCCCACGACCTCGGGCCGCGGGGTGAACCTGCCGCTTTCGGCCATCTATGCCCCGATCAGCGGGGAAGACTACGTGTGGGTGGTCGATGCCGGGGACCGGGTCTCACGACGCCGGGTACGTCTGGGCGAATTGTCCGGCAGCGACTGCGTGTCGATCCTCGAAGGGGTGCGCCCCGGGGAGCGGATCGTCACGGCGGGGGTCTACCAGCTGCGCGAAGGGGAAGAGGTGAGGGTCTTAAAATGAGCGCGATATGAATCTACCCGAATACTCCCTGCGTAATAAGAATGTGGTGTGGTTCTTCCTGGCGGTGTTGCTGTTGGGCGGCATTGCGGGCTTCATGAAGCTGGGCAAGAAGGAGGATGCCACGTTTGTCATCAAGACGGCCTCGCTGATCTGCAACTACCCGGGTGCCACTCCCGCCGAGGTCGAACAACTCATTACCGAACCCATCGAACGCGAGGTGCAGTCCATGCGCCGTATCTATAAGATCACCTCCGAGTCGCGCTACGGTTCGTCGAAGATCATGGTGGAGTTGACGCCCGACACCCCCGCCCGCGAAATTCCCCAGTTGTGGGACGAGCTGAGGCGCAAGGTGCTCAATATCGAACCGCGCCTGCCGCACGGAGCCTCGTCGGTGATGGTGGCCGACGATTTCGGCGACGTCTATGGCATCTACTACGGCCTGTCGGTCGATGACGGGTTCACCTGGAGTGAACTGCGCGACTGGGCCCAGCGGCTCAAGAAACTGCTGGTGCCGATCGAGGGCGTGCAGAAGATTTCGCTCTTCGGCGAGCAGTCCCCCGTGGTCAATGTCTACATCGACCTGGGCCTTCTGTCCAACTTCTCGATCCGCCCCGAGACCATCATGCAGACCATCGCCCAGCAGAATACGATCATCGACAGCGGTGAACGCCGTGCGGGCGAGATGGAGGTGCGCATCCTCGAAAACGGCACCTACAAGTCGCTCGACGACCTGGCCGACCAACTGCTGATTTCCTCCTCGGGCCGCCAGTACCGCCTGGGCGATGTGGCCCGCGTGGAGGAGGGCTATGCCTCTCCGCCGTCGACCCTTATGCGAGTGGACGGACGCCGGGCCGTGGGCATCGGCATCTCGACCGAGGCGGGGGTCGACGTGGTGTCGGTCGGACGGTCGGTCGACCGTGCCCTGGAGGGAATCGTGGCGCAGATGCCCCTGGGTATGGAGCTCGATGTGCTCTATCCCGAAAACCGGATCGCCCGCGAAGCCACTACGACCTTCATCATCAACCTGGCCGAATCGCTTCTGATCGTCATTGCCATCATCATGCTCGTGATGGGCTTCCGCGCGGGTGTGCTGATCGGCAGCTCGCTGCTCTTCTCGATCGGCGGCACACTGCTGCTCATGCAGTTCGTGGGCGAGGGGCTGAACCGCACTTCGCTGGCGGGATTCATCATTGCGATGGGTATGCTGGTCGACAACGCCATCGTCGTCACGGACAACGCCCAACAGGCCATGTTGCGGGGCGTGGAACGCGGCAAGGCCTTCATCGACGGTGCCAACGGCCCGCGGTGGAGCCTGCTCGGGGCGACCCTCATCGCCATCTTCTCGTTCCTGCCCCTCTATCTGGCCCCCTCGGCCGTAGCCGAGATCGTCAAGCCGCTGTTCGTGGTGCTGGCTCTCTCGTTGGGGCTGAGCTGGGTGCTGGCCCTGACGCAGACGCCTCTGTTCGGCGATTTCATGCTGAGGGTATCCCCTTCGGAAAAGATCCCCTATGACACGCCCTTCTACCACCGCTTCGACCGCTTCCTGGCCCTGCTGCTCCGCTGGCGGTGGACGGTCATTGCAACGGTCGTGAGTCTGTTCTTCGTGTCGATGTGGGTGATGGGACGCCTGCCCCAGGACTTCTTCCCTTCGCTCGACAAACCCTACTTCAGGGCCGATGTCCTCCTGCCCGACGGATTCGATATTCGCGAGACGGAGCGCAACATCAAGCAGATGGAGGACTGGTTGCGGGCCCGGGAGGAGGTCCGGCGCGTGTCGGTGACCATGGGCGGTACGCCTCCGCGCTACTACCTGGCCAGCAGCAGCATCTCGCTGCGCCCCAACTTCGGCAATATCCTTGTCGAGCTCTACGACAGCGACTCCACGGCCCGGGTCGAGGAGGAATTCGACCGCTTCGTGCGGGATCATTGCCCCGATGTGTGGCTGCGCTCGTCGCTCTTCAAGCTCTCGCCCGTTCCCGAGGCCTCGATTGAGTTCGGTTTCATCGGCGAGAACATCGACACCCTGCGCCACCTCACGGCCCTGGCCCGCGAGGTGATGTGGCACACGCCCGGCACGCGCAACATCCGCAACGGCTGGGGCAACCGCATCCCGACCTGGACACCGCTCTATTCCCAAATGAAGGGCCAGCGTATCGGCATCAGCCGCGGACAGATGGCCCGCGGGATCACGATCGCCACCGAGGGCTATCCTCTGGGCGAGTACCGCCGCGGCGACCAGTTCATGCCCATCCTCTTGAAGGACGAGGACATCGACGCCTATAACCTCATGAATCTCCAGGCCCTGCCGATCTTCACCCCCACGGGCAAGTTCTACCCCATATCCATGGCCATCGACGGTTTCGACTTCTCGTTCCGCGACGGGATCATCAAACGCTACAACCGCCAGCGCGTCATGCGTGCGCAGTGCGATCCGGAGCGGGGCGTGAACACCATGGCGCTCTTTGCCCGCCTCGACGATTCGATCCGCCGTGCCGTGCCCCTGCCCGAGGGCTACTCGCTGAAGATCTTCGGCGAGCAGGAGAGCCAGGTGGAGTCGAACGAGGCCCTGGGCGAGAATATGCCGCTGACGATGATCCTGATCTTCATCGTCCTGCTGCTCCTGTTCCGCAACTACCGCGAACCGGTGGTCATCCTGCTGATGTTGCCGCTGATCTTCATCGGCGTGGTGGGCGGACTGGCCCTCACGGGCAAGGTCTTCAACTTCTTCTCGCTGCTGGGACTGCTGGGTCTCGTGGGCATGAACATCAAGAACGCCGTGGTGCTGGTCGAGCAGATCGGAATCCTGCGCAGGGAGGGGCTCTCACCCTACGATGCCGTGACGCAGGCCGCCCGCAGCCGTATTGTCCCCGTGGTGATGGCCTCGGGTACGACCATCCTCGGTATGCTGCCTCTGTTGTTCGATTCGATGTTCGGGGCGATGGCCGCCACGATCATGGGCGGATTGTTCGTCGCCACACTGCTCACGATCTGTGTGCTGCCCGTAGTCTATGCGTTGTTTTATAATATTCGTAAGTCATGAAATATCTTCTGATGGCCCTGCTGGCGGGATGGATGCTGCCGCTCGGGGCCCAAAGCCTCTCGATGGGGGACTACCGCAAGGCGGTGACCGAATACAGCCACACCCTCCGCATTGCCCGCGAGGAGAGCCGGCGTGCCGCCCAGATCCATGCCCGTATCCGTCGGGGACTGCTCCCGCGCCTGGATCTCAAGGGCAGCTTTTCGGCCTCGATCCACCACTTCGAGGGCCGCAAGCACTGGACCTTCGCCCTCGAACCGCAGATCGTCCAGACGCTCTTCGGCGGTGGGGTGCGTGTGGCGTCCGAAAGTTCGGAACTGGAGTATGAGGCCACGCTCGACGAGTCCGAATTCTCGCGCCGCGAGGTGGTCTATGCCGCCGACTATGCCTATCTGAACCTCTCGGCCATGGGCGAATTCCTGCGTTCGATGCGCCGCTATGTCGAGATCATCGGCTCGCTGAAGAAGATCGTCGACCGCCGCTTTGCGGAGGGGTATATCGCCCGCGGCGATGTGCTGATGATCGACACGCGACTGAGCGAGGCCGAATACGATGCCCTGACCGCCGAAGAGAACTACGCCGTAGCGTGCCACAACTTCAACATCCTGATGGGCGGCCGCCCCGACGATCCGATCTCGCTTGCCGACGGTATCAAGGATCGTGCGCCTCTGCCCGCACGAGTGGCTCTGGAGGAGGCGTTGGACCGCCGTCACGACCTTCGGGCGATGATCCTCCGTGCGCGGCAGGCCGAGATCGGGGTGCGTGTGGCCCGTACGCCCTACAATCCGCGGCTGGAGGTGGGCTTCGGCGGTGCCTGGCAACCCATGACCATCAACCGCACGGGCGAAACCTACCTCGACGGTGTGGCCTTCGTCCAGCTTCATGTCCCGATTTTCCATTGGGGCGAGCGGCGGAGAGCCGTGGGAGCGGCCCGTGCCGTCCAGCGGCAGAGTGAGGAACGGGTGTGGCAGTTGCGCGACGACATCACGCGAGAGGAGGCCGATGCCTGGAGCCGTCTGGTCGAGACCCGCGCCAAGATCGACACCTCGATCGAAAGCCTGCGCATTGCGGGCGAGAACCTTGAGATCAGCACTTATTCTTATAGCGAGGGACAGGCAACGGTGCTCGATGTCCTGCAGGCGCAGTTGAGCTGGATCCGGCTCTATACCAACGCCATCAGCGCCCACTACGCCTATGCCCTGGCCCGCTCCTCCTACGAGCGGATCACCTCCCGATAGGGTGGGGTGACGCCCCCTGTATCAGGCGGACGGTGTGCGCCGGGAAAGGGGCGGACTCGAAAACCCGGGATGAGGTGTCGAAAACCTCCTTTAAAGAAGATCACCCCTGCCACAGATATTTGCGGCAGGGGTGATCTTGTGTGTCGGGTTCTTATGACACGCTCTCTTGCGTGCTTCGTGCGGCGGGACGGGCTACCGTCCCGTGACCTCGATCGAGATCTCGTGATTTACGGGAGCGATCTTGCGCAACATGGCCATCATGCCACACGCGGAGCGTTGCGTGAGGAGGATCCATGCTCCGATGCGGGAGGCATCCTCCTCGGTGGCACACTCCGCGTGGTAAATCACATGGAACGAGCGGAATTCGCTCTCGGACTGTGTCTGCGGTGCGGAGAGCGTAGCCGTGAGGTTGATTTCGAGGCTTTTGGGTGAGAATTGCTCGCGGAGCATGAGGCCCGAGAGAGTGTCGAGGGCCGATCGGGCCGCTGCGTAGAGCAGCATTCTGAGAGGCGGCATACTCTTGAAGTCGGTGTTCGATTCGGGTTGTGATTCGCCCTTGTCGGAGCGGTGCAGGATTACGCGTTCGATCATGATTCTATAAATTTATTGGTTGATACATAACCCCTCCCGTCAAAATCCGTACCCGGAAGTCCGCCCCCGGGGACGCGGGGAAATATTTTTCGGGAAAAGAGGGCCGAAGTTGCGGATTAAACTAAGAAAAGAGTATCTTTGCATTTCGGTAAGAAGTGAGTTCCCTATGCTAAGAAAACAGATTTTATGGCTGCTCGTTTCGCTGGGTGCGATTTCGGGAGCGGCCGCACAGACAACACCTCAGATACAACAGACCATCCGCCGCGGACAGGATTTTTTCGAGCGGGGACGGTGGATCGACGCCCGCCACGAGTTCAAGGCTGCCCGCGAGGCTCTGGATGCCACGCAGAGCGAGGCGCGTCAGATGATCGACTACTACCTGGCCGTGACGGCCGTGGAGTTGAACCGTGACGACGCCGTGACGGTCCTGCGGGAGTTTGAGGAACAGTATCCCGGCTCGGTCTATATCAACGACATTTATTTTGCCCTGGGTTCCTATTACTGCTCCGTGGGCAATATGGACGCGGCCGAGTCCTATTTCAAACAGACCCACTACAATGCCCTGACGGCCAAACGCCGCGAGCAGTACGACATCCGCATGGGCTATGTGGAGTTCATGCGCGGCGACAACCGCAAGGCCTACGGCTATTTCAACCGCATCTCGCCCCGCAGCGAGTATGCTGATCATGCGCTTTACTACAAATCCTATATCGACTACGTGGAGAACGATCTGCAACGGGCCAAGCAGGGCTTCCAGACGTTGACCCGCAGCGAGGCCTATGGCGAGGTGGCTCCCTACTACCTGCTCCAGATCGAGTTCCGCGAGGGCAACTACCGCTATGTGGTCGAGCATGGCGATGACCTGGCCCGCCGTTCGGTGGCGGAGCGTCAGGCCGAGATCGAGCGTGTGGTGGCCGAGTCGTGGTTCCGCCTGGAGGACTACAACAAGACGATCGCCCACCTGGAGGCTTTCGGCCGTACGGGTGGTGTCCACGACCGCGAGAGCAGCTATCTGATGGGCTTCTCGCTCTACCGCTCCACGCGCTACGACGAGGCCGGGGAGTGGTTGCGCAAGGCGTGCGGTGCGAAGGACGCCCTCACGCAGAACGCCTCCTACCACCTGGCCGACTGCTATCTGCGCGCGGGGAACAAGAACGCCGCCATGCAGTCCTTTGCCATGGCGGCCGACGAGGGATTCGACGCCGTAATCTCGGAGGATGCCTTGTTCAACTACGCCAAATTGCAGTACGAACTGGGTGGAGGTGCATTCAACGGCGCGATCAACGTCCTGCAACGCTACGTGGAGAAATACCCCTCGTCGCCGCGTGTGGGCGAGGCCCGCACCCTGCTGGTGGCCGCCTACTACAACTCCCGCGATTATGATGCCGCCTACCGCGCCATCAAGTCCATGCCTTCGTCCGATGCCGACATCCGCGCGGCATTGCAGAAGATCGCCTACTTCCGCGGTCTGGAGGCCTACTCAGGCGGAAATCTCAGCGAGGCCAAACGCTATCTGGCGGAGTCGGCCTCGACGGGCGTAAGTCCCAAATATGCCGCACTGAACATCTTCTGGCAGGGCGAGATTGCCTTCGCAGAGAAGGACTATACAGTGGCGGCGGTCAAATACGACAACTATCTGAAACGTGCCCCCCGCACCGAACGCGAATACTCGCTGGCATGGTATAACCTCGGTTACTGTGCCTTCACGACGGGTCAGCTGGATCGTGCCGAAAGCTCGTTCCACCGATTCCTGGATGTGCATCCCGCTGCGGACCGCTTCCGCTCGGATGCCTTGAACCGTCTGGCCGACATCAGCTATGCCCACCGCCGTTTCGACGAGGCCGTGACTACCTACGCCCGGGCTGCCGCAGGAGGGGGCGCCGAGCAGCAATACGCCCGCTACAAGAGCGCAATGGCCTATGGAATCATGGGGCAGATGGATCGCAAGCAGAAGACTCTGAGACAGATCGTGGATGAGGGACGGGGCGATTACGTCGAGCCGGCAACCTACGAACTGGCCCACAGCTATATCGCTCAGCAGCGTTACTCCGAGGGAGCCAAGGCCCTGGAGCGCTTCGTGGAGCAGTACCCCTCGTCCTCCAAACGCGGACAGGCCCTCACGGATCTGGGTCTGGCCTATCTGAACCTGGGCGACAAGACCCGCTCGCAGAAGTACTACGAGCAGGCGGTCGATGCCGCGCCCCATTCGCCCGAGGCACGCGACGCGATGCAGGGCATCCGCGAGATCTATGTCTCGCGCGGCGATGTGGACGGATATTTCGATTATGCGGCCCGTGTGGGTATGGAGAGCGATCTTACGCAGCTTTCGCGCGATTCTCTGTCGTTTGTAGCGGCTCAGAAGCTCTACCTCGCTCAACCCGGCGAGACGGCAGCCAAGTCCCTGCGCAGCTACCTTTCGAGCTATCCCAAGGGCTACTATGCGAGCGATGCCCGCTACTTCCTGAGCGACTGCTACCTGAAACTCGGCCAAAAGGACGAGGCCATGGAGACCCTCACCGAGCTGGTCGGTCAGGGCAACAACCGCTATATGCTCCCCGCCCTGAAGAAACTCTCGACCCTGAGCCATGAGGCCCACCGCTATGAGGCCGCGGCGAAAGCCTACCGCCAGCTCTTCGAGGTAAGCTCCGCGGCGTCCGACCGCGAGGAGGCGATGCTGGGATATGTACATACGACGCTGGCCACCGGATCGGACGAGGCCGTGGAGCAGATGGCGCTCGACGTGCGTGCCGAGTCCCGCTCCGGAGTCCTTGCCCGCCGTGAGGCGACCTACGCCTATGCCGAGCAGTTGCGCCGCAAGGAGCGCATGAGCGAGGCCATGCCCCTCTATCAGGAATTGGCCAAGGAGGTCAAGAGCAACGAGGGATCGGCGGCGGCCTACTACGTGATCGAGGATCTCTTCCAAAAGGGCGAGACGGCCAAGGCCGAAAAAGCCGTGTTTGCCTACTCGGAGCGTTCGCCCAAGGCCTACTGGCTGGCGCGTTCGTTCATCCTTTTGGGCGACATCTACGCCCGCAAGGGTGACGCCTTCCAGGCGCGTGCCACCTGGCAGAGTGTGGTCGACGGATACTCTCCGGCCGATGACGGAATCGTCGATGAGGCCGCAAAACGAATCAGAAATTTGAAATAACGATGAATAAAGTCCGAATCATAACCGCACTGTTTGCGGTGATGCCTTTGTGCTCTATGGCCCAGGTGGACAAGACCGTAGAGGTGACCAAGGCCTATGTGCCCAAGGTGGAATATGCCGAGAAACTGGCCGTCAAACCCGATATGACCGACACGACGCGCCTGCGTCCCGAGATTGACTATACGGTGACGCCTCTGAGCCTTCAGACGGCTTTTGATGTGCGCCCGATCCGTCCCGCGACGGTCACCTATTGGGAGTTCAACCGTCCGTTGCCCTTCTACCTGAAGGTCGGGGCGGGCTACCCGCTTAATTCCGTGGTCGATTTCTACGCCTCGACCCACCATCCCGATACGGGCTACCTGCTCGGATATATCAACCACAACGGTGAGTACGACCGCCGTAAGAACCTCTTCGACGGACTGCGCCACCGCTCCACGCAGATGACGAACCGCGGAGGTGTCGCTGCAGGCAAATACCTGGGCCGCCGCCTGCTGGAGGGCGAGTTGAGCTACGAGAACCGCTACCATACGCGCTATGGGGCTTTCTACGCTCCGCAGGATGCTGTGGAGGGGGAGACAACCCTGCCCGAGGCGTCGGTGCCCGGATCAATGGCCGACTTCAGCGATGCCCGCTTCAAGATCCGCTTCGGTGACGACTTCCAGGATCTGAACCGCACCAATTTCGAGGTGGCCGCCCATTTCGACTATTTCCTGGACCATTCCGACTGGCCCGACTACGGGGACAAGGCCCGCCAGTTCACGACGGGTATCCGCGGACGTGTGGCCCGCGCCTTCCGCCGCAACTATGTGGCTCTGGAGGTGGCCTACGACCTGGGCAAGGGTCAGCAGGCGATAGCCGACTATAAGGAACACTTCCTGAAAATGGGTCTGCGCTATGCCCGCAAGGGTAGTGTGGTCAATCTGGAGGGCGGTGCCGATTTTATCTACGACAACATTGTCGGACGGGGTTCGGAGTGGCATATTCTGCCTTGTCTGAAGATGAACTTCAACCTCGGGACTTACAGTCTGGTGCCCTTCCTGGAGATCGACGGCGAACTGCACCGCAACGACTATGCTTCGCTGAGCCGCCTGAATCCCTATCTGATGCCGATGATGTCGACCGACAAGAGCTCGCCCGACTACAACGGACGTGCAGGTATCCGCGGTACTCTGGGCCGCGATGTGCTGAACTACCGCATCAATATTGCCGCCTCGCTGCGCGATCATCATCCCTACTGGTTCGGCCGTGCGGTCTATGATCCGGCGGGAGGACGTTATTCGTCGGCTCTGCTGGCGATGGATGCCGAGTGGAAGCGTCAGGTTGTCTATTCGCTCGAGGGTCAGATCGAGTGGCGTCCGGTCACCAGCTTCAGAATGTCGCTCGGTGCCGAGGGTTATCTCTACGACGACCGTTCGGTCTACGGCAGCGGCGATCCCAAATTCAAGGGGCATCTGGGATTCTATTACGAGGGTCACAAGATCGGTTTCGGCGTTGTGGCCGAGTTGCAGACCGAGCGTCAGTGGTCGCTGCTCACCAAGGATCGGTTCTCGACGGAGGAGGCCCGCGAGGCGATCTTTGCAGCTCCCTGTGCCGTCGATCTGCGTCTGACGTTCGATTGGAAGATCAGCCCGACGGTGGGTGTCTTTGCCGAGGGCTTTAACCTGGCCAACAGTTCGCTCTACCGCTATCCGTGGTACAGAATGGCCGGCGCGGGATTCACCGCCGGTGTCAAGATGAGTTTCTGATCCGGAGAGGAGCATCCCTCCGGTGTGGGATTTCCTGTCGGACAGGCAGGGCGGCCGATGTGCAGACTGAGAGCCTTTAGAGGCGTGCATTGGAGTCGTTACTCAGACTGAGCCATAAGAGGCGATGTATTGGGCGGGGCACTGGAGCAGTTGTGCCGGTCGTGTGACTATGCTTCCGAGTGCCTGTCGTCTGTAAATAACTGGAAAGGGGGCTTTTGACCCCGTGACCCCGATAAACAGAAAGATAAAACCAACGGATGAAACTTTTTGGGTTTCATCCGTTGGTTTTTTTGTAGTGATGCGGTAGCAGTCGGTATGCTGGCAGGAGGGCGGAGGTGCCACAAGGGCAAGATCTATAATGTGGCCGGGGGGCTTGAAAAGAGGGGGGGGGCAAGATGCTCTTTTTGTGGATATATTCTGTTTTGTGCAGACCCTGATTCCCTTAGTTGCTTGTCCTCTGCTTTTCCCTTCTGCAACCTCGCTTCCGGAGACCTTCTCTTCGGTCCGGGAAATCCGGCTCATCACCCAAAAGTAAAGTAGCGGGGATCTACTAAGCGGAATAAACACTTCGCCCCCAAAAATGTGGCGAGCGAGTTGGAAAATTATAGGTTTTTTGCAGGATAGAGCCAAAAAAACGGTGAACCCATAGAATTCACCGTTCGCAAGTCGCTCGAAAAGAGGACTTGTTATTTGTAGATCTCGTTCAGCAGACGGGCCAGACGCAGACCGCCACGCAGGAACTGCTGCTCGACAACGGGCGTGTATTTTGCAACGTAGTCATACGACAGACGGGCGCTGTCGGGCGTATCGGCATAGATGTCGCAGCAGATCAGCCAGGTCTCCTTCACCCAGTCGACCACTTCGCCCGACTGGATCTTCTGCTTCTCGGCCTTGCTCACGCGGTCGATCTGCTGCTGCCATTCGGTGTAGCTCCATTTGTGGGCGGCCTCGGGCAATTGCGTGTCCCATACCGAGTGGAGGTTGGTCGAACGGCCGAACATCGTCACGAGACGGCGGTTGCCGCCGAGATCCGACAGACGGCCCTGGTGCATCGGGCAGTGCATGTCACCGACCAGGTGGATCAGCATCTTGAGGTTGAGATTCTCCTCCTCGGGTGACAAAACACCTCGCTTGAGCTTCTCGACGATCGTGTTCACGGCCTCCAGCACATCGCCTTTGGGATTTTTCTTCATCGATTCCAGGGTCTCACCCTCGTCGATGTTGATGTAGTGCCACGTTTTCGTGTAACTGTATTCGGGAGTGTGGCTGGCGTTGTCCATCCAGTTGGCATAGTAGACGGGCGAATGTCCTTCGAGGATCTTCTCGACCTTGGCCAAAACCGAGGGCGTGAGGTTGCACTCGGCGATATAGGCGATCACATCGTGACCTTTCTGTCCCCATCCGAAAGCGTTGACGCTCAGGAATAGACTGATGAATAAAATAAAGAGTTTCTTCATGGTGCTTTTTGAATTGATAGTTGGTTTCTTTTATTGATTCATGGTTGCGAGGAATTCCTCGTTGTTTTCCGTGAGGTTCATCTGCTTCTGGAGGAACTCCATGGCCTCGACGGGCGTCATGTCCGAGAGATATTTGCGCAGTACCCACGTGCGGTTCATCACCTCGCGGGGCAGGAGCAGATCCTCGCGGCGGGTACCCGAGGCGATGACGTCGACGGCAGGGTAGACGCGCTTGTTGGCCAGCTTGCGGTCCAGCTGCAGCTCCATGTTACCCGTACCCTTGAACTCCTCGA
>JAHHQK010000035.1 GCA_020026435.1 Alistipes sp.
CCGTGATCATGGTCACCAAGAGCGAGGAGGAGAACATCATGGACAAGGCCGTGGGATCCAAGATCGCCGATTATCTGATCAAGCCCGTCAACCCCAACCAGGTGCTCCTCTCCATCAAGAAGAACGTCCACCAGCAGCAACTCGTCACCGAGCAGACCACGGCCGACTACCGCTCCGAATTCGGACGCATCTCCCAATCGCTCCAGATGGCCGACACGTTCCAGGACTGGTGCTCGCTCTACCGCAAGATCACCTCCTGGGAGATCGAGCTGGACTCGTCGACGGATCAGAGCATCAAGGAGGTGCTCTCCTACCAGAAGAACGAGGCCAACCAGGAGTTCTGCAAATTCGTCCGCCGCAACTACTACAACTGGATCAACCGCCGCACGGAGCAGACCCCCACGATGTCCCACACGCTGATGCGCACAAAGATCTTCCCCGTGGTCGAAGAGAACCCCAAGACCACGCTGCTGCTGATCGACAACTTCCGCTACGACCAGTGGAGGTCGATCTCCTCGCTGCTGCGCGGCTACTACGACGTGGCCGTCGACGACTTCTTCTGCGCCATCCTCCCCACCGCCACCCAATACGCCCGCAATGCCATCTTTGCGGGTCTCATGCCCCTGGCCATCGACCGTCTCATGCCCCATAAGTGGCTCAACGACAACGAGGACGGCGGCAAGAACCAATACGAGGAGGAGTTCCTGCGCCGTCTGATGGCCCAGAACGGCAAGAAATGGAAATGCACCTTCGACAAGCTGGTGCGCCCCGAACAGGGCCGCAAGCTGGTGGACAACCTCCAGAAGGTCTACGACGCCGACTTCTCGGTGATCGTCTACAACTTCCTCGACATCCTCTCCCACGCCCGCACCGAGACCGACATCATCCGCGAGCTGACCGAGGACGAGGCGGCCTTCCGCTCCCTGACGCGCTCGTGGTTCGAGCATTCGGATCTCTACACCATCCTCAAGCTCCTCGCCGAGCGGGGACACACCGTGGTGATCACCTCCGACCACGGCACGATCCGCGTGGACAACCCCGTGAAGGTGACGGGCGACCGCGAAACGTCGGCCAACCTGCGCTACAAGACGGGCCGCAGCCTGCAATACAACTCGCGCGAGGTCTACGAGGTGTTGCGTCCCGAGGACATCCAGCTCCCGTCGGGCAACCTATCGTCGAGTTACATCTTCGCCTACAACACCGACTTTCTGGTCTACAACAACGACGCCAACCGCCACATACGCTACTACCGCAACACGTTCCAGCACGGCGGCATCTCGATGGAGGAGATGATCGTGCCCTATATCGTGCTCAAACCCAAGAAATAATGATACGCCTCCTCTCCCGAAGGAGCGGAGGCCGTCCCGCAAAAACGAATCAACAAAAAAACAGTCATATAAATGAAAACCATCCACATCACCTCCGAAGAGGATCTTCCCGAAGTTGCCGACGCCGTCATCGCGGCCTCGTCGCACCGCAACGTCGTGGTCTTCCGCGGAGAGATGGGCGCGGGAAAGACCACGCTCATCCGCGAAATCGCCGCCCGTCTGGGCGTGACCGATGCCGTTACCAGCCCCACCTTCGCCCTGGTCAACCACTACAAGGGCAAGGGCGACCGCAACATCTTCCACTTCGATTTCTACCGCATCAACGACATCCGCGAGGCCTACGACTTCGGCTACGAGGAGTACTTCTACTCGGGCGACCTCTGCCTGGTGGAGTGGCCCGAGAAGATCGAGCAGCTGCTGCCCGAGGAGGTGGTCACCGTGCGCATCACGGTCGACAGCGAAGATGCCCGCACCTTTGAAATTGACTAACCGGACTTTCACCCCCCACCCGAATCATGAACCATTACTATACACTTTTCAAACTGGGACTCTTTGCCGCGGGAATGGTCATCTCGATCTACACCCTCTGCAAACCCTCCTGCCCGTTCACGGAGCAGGACTCCCCCGCGGACTGTGTAAAGGCATACAAACGCCTCAACCGCCGCCACTCGCTGGTCATGGCCTGCCTGTTCTTCTACCTCGTTCTGAATGAAGCACACCGTATGTTCCCCGACATCGAGTGGTTGCAGTAGAGCCGCCAATCCATCAAAAAAAACATACCCAAACCCCGTTATGAAAGAATACGTTTCCAAACAACACCAGATCCTGCGTCCCGTCGAGCAGATCTATATGGCCATCAGCCGATTCGACAACCTCACCCCCGCCCTCCAGGACAAGGTCGAGGAGTGGCAGGCCACCGAGGACACCTGCTCGTTCAAGGCCAAGGGCTTCACCGTAAAACTCCGCATGGAAGAGAAGGTGGAGAACAAACACATCAAGATCACGGGCGACCAGGGCGGTGTACCGATCGACTTCGCCTTCTGGATCCAACTCCACAAGGTCTCGGACTGCGACACGCGCATGCGTCTGGTCCTGCACATCGAGCTGAACATAATGATGAAGATGATGATCGGCGGCAAGCTCCAGGACGGCATCGAAAAGGTGGCCGAAGGACTGGCCTCCGCCATGAACGGCGTCGTACCCGAAGGATTCAAGGGCTTCTGATCCCCGATCCGAAAACGCTTAAGACAACACCGGTTGTCACACAACAAATGCCCCCTTGCCGAATACGGAATCGGCAAGGGGGCATTATTTTCCTCGGAACAGGATTCTCCCCGGATCTTATTTTCGCTCCATGGCCTCGGCCACACGACGGATCGTGGGGAACGAGCCCATGGCACGCCGCAGAGCCTCCTCGCGGTCGAGCCATACCACCTCGTGAATCCCCTCCTCCTCCTGGGGCTTCAGCCCGGGGGTCGAGACGAACTCCAAGGCATACCAATAGGTACGCTTCAGCTCCCAACGCTGCGTCGGGGGAAAGAAATAGGCGTGGAGCGTACTGCACAGTTCCCTTTCGATGCGTCCGCGGACGCCCGTCTCCTCCTCGATCTCGCGCACGGCACAATCCTCGCGGCTCTCCCCGGCCTCGATGTGGCCCTTGGGGAAGTCCCAGCGGCCGTTGCGGTACATCATCAGCCAGCGGCCCTCCCTGTCGACCACCACGCCTCCGGCAGCCTCGACACAGGCAAATTCCGACACCACAAGATCGAATATACGGTCGGGATCGACAGAAACCATGAAAATCGTCTTGTAGTTCTCGATCATTTTAAGTATCTTAGCGCGGTGCGTCACCTCCTCTCGGTCGGCATCGACCACCAGTTCCTCCCCACCCACACTCCGGGGTGCGGAATCGGTGATGATCAGGGCCCGGTCGGTGAAATAGACGGTATGAATCATAATTACGGAATTTTAGGATTTTACTACCCTGCAAAAATACGGATAAATGAGATAACCTATACGCAAATGAAAAAAATTATCCTTTTTATGGCTATTGCAGCTATGGGGATGAGCGGCTGCTCCCAGAAGGAACAGTCCCGCCCCCTGACTATCGACAATGCGCTGACTCAGGACGAAATCGCCGCAGGACGTCTGACGCCCGAGGTGATGTGGAAGATGCGTCGCGCAGGTCAGTCGTCGCTTTCGCCCGACGGCACCAAACTGGTCTACACGCTGACCGATTACAACATGGCCGAGAACCGCGGTGTCACCACCATCCACCTGCGTGACATGATCACGGGCCGGGAGACGGTCTTGAGCGATTTCTCGTCGAACAACCTATCGCCCCGGTGGAGCGCCGACGGAGGGAAGATCCGCTTCCTGTCGTCGCGTTCGGGATCGATGCAGATCTGGGAGATGGACCCCACGGGCAGCAATGTCCGCCAGTTGACACACCTGGACAAGGATGTCGAGGGCTTCGGCTTCAACTCCACCGGCGACAAGGTGTGGTATGTCCAGACCGTGCAGGCTGCCGCCCGCCGCTCGGCCGACATCCATAAGGATATGCCCAAATCCAGGGCCCGCATCTACGACGACCTGATGGTGCGTCACTGGGACTACTGGGATGAGGGCGAACACCGCCACATCTTCGTGGCCGACGTCGACTCGAAGGGTGTCGGCGAGGGCCGCGACATCATTGGCCCGACGGCCGCCTGGGACGCTCCGCTGGCCCCCTACTTCGACATGGAGGAGATCGCCTGGAGCAACAACGGCAAGATGCTGGCCTATACGATGAAACCGCTGACGGGTGTCGAGTATGCCGTCTCGACCGACTCCGACATCTTCGTCTACATGACCGAAACCAGCACGACGCAGAACATCTGCAAGCCCCGGGGCATCGAGTCCGCCAAAGAGCAGATGCCCGGCTACGACAAATACCCCGTATGGTCGCCCGACGACCGCTACATCGCCTTCCGTTCGATGCGCCGCGCGGGCAACGAGTCGGACAAGGAGCGTCTGTTCCTCTACGACTGCCAGACGGCCCAGATGGAGGATCTGACCGCCGATTTCGACTACAACGCCACCAATGTGCGCTGGGCCGACAACTCCCTGCTGTACTTCATCTCGCCGATCGAGGCCACGCATCAGATCTGCCGCGTATCGATTCCCAACGGCGAGGTCGAGGTCCTCACGCAAGGCGACCACGACATCAACGCCTTCTCACTGGCTTCAGGCAAGGCCGTGGCCGAGGTCTGCACGATCTCGATGGCCACCGAACTTTTCGACATCGACCTCCAGAACGGACAAATGACCCGCATATCCGACGTCAACCGTCCGATCTACGACAACATCCGCATGGGTCAGGTGCAGAAACGCTGGGTGAAGACCACCGACGGCAAGGAGATGCTCACCTGGGTGATTCTCCCGCCCGACTTCAACCCCGAGGAGAAATACCCCGTGCTGCTCTACTGCCAGGGCGGTCCGCAAAGTGTCGTATCGCAGTTCTGGAGCTACCGCTGGAACTTCCAGCTGATGGCCGCCCAGGGCTATGTGGTCGTGGCTCCGAACCGTCGCGGTCTGCCGTCGTTCGGACAGGAGTGGCTCGACCAGATCTCGGGGGACTACTCGGGACAGAACATCCGCGACTACCTCTCGGCCATCGACGACGTGGCTCGTGAGCCGTGGGCCGACGAGACCCGCATGGCCTGTGTGGGTGCTTCCTACGGCGGCTATTCGACCTTCTATCTGGCCGGACACCACGAGAAGCGTTTCAAGGCCTTCATCGCCCACTGCGGTATCTTCGACTTCGACTCGATGTACGGCGAGACGGAGGAGCTGTGGTTCGTCAACAACGACTACGGAGGCGCCTACTGGGACAAGGACAACGCCACGGCGATGCGCTCCTATGCCAACTCGCCCCACAAGGCTGTCGATCAGTGGGATTCGCCCATCCTGATCTTCACCGGCGAGTTCGACTTCCGCATCCCCTACACCCAGTCGCTCGAAGCCTTCACGGCGGCACGCGTGCGCGGCATCCCGGCCCGTCTGGTGGAGTTCGAGAATGAGGCTCACCAGGTATTCCAGCCCCAGAACTCGCTGGTATGGAACCGCGAGTTCTTCGGATGGCTCGACAAATATGTGAAATAGATCCGTCACCGACGGATTCCCGGTCAAGATCCGCTCCCGATTGTGGGGCGGATCTTTTTTGGGGGGAGATTCTTTTGATGAAGGCCCGGCGTCGCTTCGGAGTATCTTCCGCACACGCTCCTTTCTGCTGATCGGCGGCGTTTTTTGGGAGGACCTTGTTTTACGGGACTTTGCGGGGATTTTCGGGCGGAAGGTTCCTTGTTTTGCGGTTTTTGTCGGGTCTTCTCCTCCCCCGCCAATGGCCCGGTATCCCGTCCCCAACGGAAACGCAACGGCAGGACGGCCGAAATCCAGAAGGTTGACAGGCAACTCTACGCAGGGACAGGACAACGCCGAACAGCAGCACGCCACGCGACAGGACGGGCCTTTACAACCAAGAGGATCTGCCCCAATGAAAAACACACAAAATCACCCCTGCCACAGTTGTCCGTGACAGGGGTGATTTCCTTGAAAAGAGGGTCTTGACACACCCCATTTACATATCTGTATAAATCGGCTCCGCGGGGTTAATCCTCCATGATGTAGATCTGTTCGTCGCGGCGCTGCATTCTGAAATTCATGCGGGCATACTCCTCCAGATAGTCGTCATAACGCAGACGCTCGATGAGGGTACTGTCCTGACGGATCTTCTCCAAATAGATCTCCCGATCGCGCTCCAGGGCATTGACCTGCCGTTTGATCTTGAAGGCATGCACCAAGTTACGGGCCACCACAAAGCCCGTAAAAAGCACAACCGCCACAGTGACGGTCACCCAGAATCTTTTACCCGGTTCGATCTTCATAACTCTATTATTCTTTGCGGACATTACGCTCCGCCATGCGGCCATACGCCGCGTATTTTCCACAGATCCTCGACCGCATCTCCGGACCGTTTGCCTCTTATGCCGGATCCTACTCCGACTCTTCCTGCGTCCGAATACCGACCGGAGCATCAAAAACCCAGCCCCGCCACAGGAAAAGCGACACCCGACCGTCAACCGGACGGACAGGAAACGGAATCGGAATCGGAGAATTCCTCCCACAGCAGACATTCGGGAATTATCGGCAACCGCAGCCAGTCCGCGGCTATCGGAGGACAACGCGGACAAACACCCTTGCGGAAGAACCTCTCCCCCGCTTCGGCCCTTGTCACGGTCTGATGTGGCACAAGCCACGCGACACTGCAGAATCGGATTTTTTTAGGGAATCTGCATATATTTATGCGTCTGGATCGACACCTGCCACTCGGGATGCACCTTGACATACTTCACAATCAGCGGCATGGCCGTCTCGCGGACATTCCATTCGGGCTGCATCAGCTTCAGACACCCTGGTCTCACCCGTGCGGCATTCTCCTCGGCCCACCTCAGATCCTCCTCGCAACCGACCACCACCTTCAGCTCGTCGGCACGCTCGAAAGCCGCCGCAACGGGATGGTTCTTGTGCTTCGGGGAGAGACACACCCAGTCGAAATCGCCATCGACGGGATGCGTTCCCGCCGTCTCCAGATTGACCTTCAGCCCCATCTTGTGGAGTCGTGCGGTGAGCGGTCCCAGAGGATAGAGCGTCGGCTCGCCTCCCGTCACCACCGCCAGGCGTGCACCCGAACGGCCCACGCGCTCCAGCACCGTCTCGATATCGACAGGCGGGAACTGCGCCTGGTTCCACGTATATTTGGCATCGCACCACGGGCAACCCACATCGCACCCGGCCACACGGATGAAATAAGCCGCATGACCCGTATAGCGGCCCTCGCCCTGGATCGTATAGAAATCCTCGACAAAAGGCAGGCGACGACCTCCGTCCAGGACCTTGAGATCAATATCGACAATCATCCGCTACTCCTCCGTGACAACGTAGATGTCCTTGAAGTTGCGGCCCAGCTGGTTGTAGTCCAAGCCATAGCCCACGATGAACTCATTGCCGATTTCCATGGCGCAGTAGTCCACGGGCATCGTCTTGCGGTAGGCCGCGGGTTTGAAGAAAAGCGTACACATACGGATGCTGGCCGGCTCGTAGGCCTTCAGCAGGTCGATCATGTGCTCCATGCTCTCGCCCGTGTCGACAATATCCTCCACGATGATCACATGACGGTCCTTGAGGTTGTTGTTCAGACCGATCAGCGTCTTGACCTCACCCGTGGTATGGTCGCCGGTGTAGGACGAAAGTTTCACGAACGACAGTTCGCAGTTGAAATCCAACTTCTTGATCAGATCGCTCATAAACATGAACGAACCGTTCAACACACCCAGGAAGACGGGCGTATCGATCTCCTTATAATCCTCTCTGACGCGTTCTGCGACAGCGCTGACAGCCCGATCGATCTCTTCGGCCGGAATCATGATCTTGAACTTCTTGTCGTGAAGTTGTATGGTATGCTCCATAACGGATTTTGTTTTTTTGTTATTCTGCAAATATACTTAAAACGCCCCACAAAAAGAATTTTTATCGTACTTTTCTTTAGTTATCAACACCTCACGCCCCGCAAACACCCCTTGTTCACCTCTGCCTCCACCCCGGTTTTCGTTCCCCCGGTCAAACTTTGCCGCCCCTTACCCGACCGCCTGTTCCTCCCGACCTCATCAAGCCAACCACACCTTACCAAACTTTACTGCCACGCCTGCTTCCAGCAGCCTTATCAACCCGACCTGCCGACCTTATTACCCTTACCAAGCCTACCGCCTCCTGCCGCAACGCTCCCCGCCTTTCCCCGACACTTCTTTCTCGTCGCATTTTCCCTCCATTGGCCACACGGTTCCAGCACACCACGACGTTCCCGCATCCATTCCATCCCGACCGCTCTTCCCCTCCCTTCACGATTCTGAAAAAACGCCCACACCTCCAGCTCCACCCCGCAGGACTCGGGCACAAAAAAAAGATGACCGCTCCGTGGGGAGCAGTCATCCTCTTATCGAATCTGAAGACCGGAGATTAAACCAGGCCCGAGAATCCCATGAATGCCATGGCCAGGATACCGGCCGTGATCAGAGCGATCGGAATACCCTTGAATGCCACGGGGACATCCTCGAAATCCAGACGCTCGCGGATACCGGCGAACAACACCAGCGCCAGACCGAAGCCCAGAGCCGTCGACACCGAGTAAACCACACCCTGCAACAGGCTGAACTCCTTCTGAATGGTCAGGATGGCGATACCCAGCACGGCGCAGTTGGTGGTGATCAGCGGCAGGAAGATACCCAGAGCCTGGTAGAGCGAGGGCGAGAGCTTCTTGAGGATAATCTCGACCATCTGCACCAGGGCGGCGATCACCAGGATGAAGACGATCGTCTGCATATACTCGATGCCCCAGGCCACCAGCAGCTGCTGCAACAGCCACGTAACCACCGATGAGATAGCCATCACAAACGTCACGGCAGCACCCATACCCAGCGATGTTTCGACCTTCGACGATACACCCAGGAAGGGGCAGATGCCGAGGAATTGTGCCAGCACGACGTTGTTGACGAAGATGGCACCGATGATAATAGCAAAATATGAAAGCTCCATAACTTATTTCTTGGCTAATTTGTTAAACAATACCATGAGGTATCCGAGAACTAAGAAGGCACCCGGAGCCAACACGAAGATCAGAGGCGTGTAATCGCCGATACCCAAATCGACACCGAAGATGGCGCCTCCGCCCAGGATCTCACGCACGGCACCGATGGTCGTCAGCGAGAGCGTGAAGCCCAGGCCGATGCCCACACCGTCGAGCAGCGAGTCGAACGGCGAATTCTTCGATGCGAAGGCCTCGGCACGTCCCAGGATGATACAGTTCACCACGATCAGGGGGATGAACACACCCAGCGTGGCGTAGAGAGCCGGAACGAATGCCTGCATCAGCATCTGGATCACGGTCACAAACGAAGCGATCACCACGATGAAGGCCGGAATGCGAACCTTATCGGGCACGATGTTCTTGATGAGCGAGATGAAGAAGTTCGACATGATCAGAACCGCCATCGTCGCCAGGCCCATACCCATACCGTTGATGGCCGAAGTGGTCGTACCCAGCGTAGGACACATACCCAGCACCAACACGAAGGTGGGGTTGTTGCGGATGATACCGCTCAGTATGATTTGCAATTTATTCATTTTCTCCTCCTTCCTGAGCTGCGGGCTCGTTAGCGGATTGATTTTCTGCGGCACCGGCACCCTGAGCAACGCTCTTATAGGCGTCCCAGGCGCGGTTGATGGCGTCGACATAGGCACGCGACGAAATCGTGGCGGCCGTCAGTGCATCGACATCTCCTCCGTCCTTGGTCACGGCCAGACGTCCGTTCACCAACTTCTTGGTCGACAGGTCGAAGCCCTTGACACCCTTCAGCAGCGGGTTGTCCTCCTTGGTCATGTTCGTTCCCAGACCCGGGGTCTCGGTCTGCTTCAGCACGTTGACGTTGTTGACCTTGCCCTCGGCCGTAAAGCCGACCATCAGACGGATCTCTCCGCCGAAACCGGCCTTCGACACTGCCTCCACGGCATAGCCTGCAACCTGACCCTCCAGCGTGGCCGTATAGACCGTCGTGGGGATCTCGTCGAGCGTCAGCACCGAAGTCTCGGTCTTGTCGAACGCGGGCAGCACCTCGGTGAGGGCGGCCGTCTTGGCGGCCTGCTCGGCCTGTGCGATCGGATCCACGGTGATCATGTTCACCAATCCTACTCCGGCCGAAGCCACGAACGTGATGCCCAAGAGGACGGCAGTCATATTAAAAAGTGTACTTTTCATATTCTTTCCTCCTCCTTATTTTACGCCGAAGCGTTTGGGTTTCACATATTTGTTAATCAGGGGCACGCACGAGTTCATGATCAGGATCGCGAACGACATACCCTCGGGGTAGGCACCCCACAGACGGATCAGCATCGTGATCACACCGATACCCACGGCGAAGATCACACCGCCGCGGATCGTCATCGGCGACGAGGAGTAGTCCGTAGCCATGAAGATGGCACCCAGCATGGCACCACCGGCCAGGATGTGGAACAGGGGCAGCTCCCAGAGCAGGGCACCGCCGCCATTGGTCAGGGCGACCACAAAGGCGAAGAGGGCCATCGTACCCAGCACCGTCACGGGCACATGCCACGTAATGACGCGGCGGAACAACAGGTACACGAAGCCCAGCAGCAGAGCCAGGGCCGAAACCTCACCCATCGAACCGGGCATCGTGCCCAGCAGCAGATCGCCTACGCCGAGCGAATCGACACCGACGACACCCTGCTTCACGGCAGCCAGCATCGTGGCACCCGACAGGGCGTCGCAACCCTCCACCGCGGGGAACGAGGTCATCTGCACGGGATAAGCCAGCAGCAGGAACACACGCCCCACCAAAGCGGGGTTGAAGGGGTTTTTACCCAGACCTCCGAAGGTCATCTTGGCGATGGCGATGGCGACGAACGCTCCGATCACCACGATCCACCACGGAATCGACGAGGGGAGGTTGAAGGCCAGCAGCAGACCGGTGACAGCAGCCGAGAGGTTGTTGACGGAAAGCGGGCCTTTCACAAAGAATTTTTGAATCAGGAACTCGAACAACACGCACGAGATCACCGAAACAGCCGTTACAAACAGCACATCCACACCGAACACCCAGGTCGAGACGGCCAGTGCGGGCAGCAGGGCGATCAACACATCGCGCATGATGCACGAGGTCGACTGCTCGGTCTGCACGTGGGGTGCGGGAGCTATAATCAGTTTATTAGCCATAAATATTTCTGTTTTTTACTTGATCAAAACACCGTGAACCGGCCTATTTCTTCTGGGTGGCCATGCGTGCGCGGATACGACCCATGACGGTCTGTTTGCCGAGACGTACCCAGTCCAGAAGCGGCAGGTAAGCCGGGCAGGAGGACTGGCAGCATCCGCACTCGATACACGAGGTGATCATCTCGCCCTCGATCTCGTCCCACTTCTTCTTCTGCGACATCTTGGCAAGCCAGTAAGGCTCCAGACCCATCGGGCAGGCGTTGACACACTTGCCGCACTTGATACACTGGCTCGGCATCTTACGCTCGGCATCGCTGCCGCACATCACCGTGATACCCGAGCAACCCTTCGTGACGGGCGAGTCGAGGTTGACCATCGCGCGACCCATCATCGGACCGCCGTTGATGACCTTGCCTGCATCCTCGGGAAGACCGCCGGCAGCCTCCAGCAGCGTGGAGATCGGCGTACCCATACGCGTGAGCAGGTTGCGGGGGTTCTTGACCTTCTTACCCGTCACCGTCACCACGCGCTCGATCAGCGGCTTGTTCTTCTGGACAGCCTCATAGACGGCCACCGTCGTCGATGCGTTGCAGACCACGGCACCCACGTCGATCGGGAGTGCGGGGGGAGGCGGCACCTGACGGCCCGTAACGGCTGCGATGAGCTGTTTCTCACCACCCTGGGGGTATTTCACCATCAGCGGCATCACCTCGATGCCCGTATATGCCGAAGCGATCTTGCGCAGGTTCTCGATGGCGTCGGGTTTGTTGTTCTCGATACCGATGACGGCCTTGTCTACACCGATGGCCTTCATCAGGATCGTCACACCCACAACCAGCTCCTCACCGCGCTCCAACATCGTGCGGTGGTCCGAGGTCAGGTAAGGCTCACACTCCACACCGTTGATGATCAGCACCTCGGCCTTCTTTCCGGGAGGCACCGAGAGTTTCACGTGTGTGGGGAACGTGGCACCGCCCATACCGACGATACCGGCGTCCTTGATCTTGGCAATGATGTCCTTGGCCTCGAGCTTGCACTCCTTGACCAGGGTCGTGGAGCGGTCGATGCCCTCCACCCACTCGTCGCCTTCGCGCTGAATGGTGATCATCGGCTGGCGCAGTCCCTGGGCGTTGACCACAGGACCCACGGCCGTAACCGTTCCCGAAATGGGCGAGTGAATATTGGCCGACATAAAACTTCCGGCCTCGGCGATGAGCTGTCCGGTCAGCACCTTGTCGCCTTTGGCGACCTTGGCTACGGCCGGGGCACCGATGTGCTGTCCCAGAGGAATGTTCACGACCTCGGGCAACGGAAGCACCTCGATGGGCTTGGCACTGCTCAACTTATTTTCCGACGGATGAACTCCGCCTATTGGAAATGTCTTCATATTTCGGATTGAATTTTTTACGTTGGGATTACTTCTCTACTGCCTGTGCAGTCTCGCTCTGCGACTTGGCCTCGGCGGGTTTCTCTGCGGCCTTGGGAGCGGCAGCGGCAACCTCGGCCACCTTCGGGGCAACCGTCTCGGCGGGTTTCACCGGTGCGGCGGGCTTCACGGCGGGAGCCTTGGGAGCCTTCGGCAGGGGATCCATACCGATCAGCTTGATGGCACCCGTGGGGCACTCGTTCACGCACTTGCGGCACAACTTACACTTCGTGGAGTCGATATAAGCCACATTGTCCACCAGGGTAATCGCTCCGAACGGACAGGCTTTCACGCACTTGCCGCAACCGATACATCCGGCCTTGCAGGACTTCATCACGGCAGCGCCCTTGTCCTTCGAGACGCAACCCACATAAACGGCACGATTCTTGGGGAACTTCTTGCGCAGCTCGATGATGTTCTTCGGGCAAGCACTTACACAAGCGCCGCAAGCCGTACATTTGTCGCCATCGACCTCCGGCAGACCTGTCTGGGGGTTGATGTGGATGGCGTCGAACGAGCAGGCGGCCTCGCAGTCGCCGAAGCCCAAACAGCCGAACGAACAGCCTGTCTCGCCCACGTAAAGTGCCGAAGCCACGGCACACGACTTGGCGCCGTCAAATTTATTGGTGCGGGGACGTTTCTCGCACGTTCCGCCACAGCGCACAGTGGCAACCTGCGGCTCCTTCTCTGCAGCGGCCTTGCCCAGATAATTGGCCACGGCCTTCATGCAATCACCGCCGCCGACCGGACAGAAGAGCGACGAAATGTCGTCATTCTTCACCAGTGCATCGGCCATACCGCGACATCCGGCAAATCCGCAACCGCCACAGTTTGCACCGGGCAGCATCTTCTCCACCTCATCGATTCGGGGATCCTCCTCTACGCGGAACTTTTGGGCCACAAAGTAGAGAATCACTGCCGCAAGCACTCCCAGCGCGCACAGCGTCAGAATGGTGTAAAGTAGTACTTCCATTAGTTTTTATTGATTGTAAAGTGAATTGTGTGTTCTATTTGTTTGCGTGCCAGCCAAAGCATGATGTAATAAACCAGGACGGCCAGCAATGCGGCGGCGGCACTCAGGCCCTCGCCCCATTCCAGCACCTCGATCGCCACGCCCAGCACTGCCAGCAGCACCACCAGGGCACCCACATAGGCCAGCAGTACGGCCAGGGCTCCCGCCCCGCGACGCACGCCGACCATGACCTCGTCGCCGGGTTTGAACTCCCCCGAACGCGGGCTGTAGACCGTCACGATCTTCTCCTGGGCTTCGGCCAGACCACACGCCTGCCGCGCCTTGCAACTGCCGCAGGCGCTCACCGAAAGTATCTTCACATGAACCGCGCGCCCCTCCACCGAAGAGACCACGCCGCTATGTTCAATCTGTTCCGCCACTACCCTAATCTCCGTATTTATTGGTCAACGGCATGAGGCGTTCGTGGCCGAACGAGCAGGACGACAAACGCAGCACGGGTGGGAACTGATAGCGTTTCTTCTCGTTGCGCATGATCATGGCATGGATCTTCTCCACCACCTCCGAGTCGAAGCCCGCGTTGATGATCTCCTCACGGTGCTGCCCCTCCTCGATCATACGGTAGAGGATGGCATCGACCACCTCGTAGGGCGGCAGGATGTCGCTGTCCTTCTGTCCGGGGTGCAGCTCCGACGAAGGCTCCTTGTCCAGCACGCGATCGGGGATCACGTTGTCGTGCAGGCGGTTGATATATCGGGCCACGTCGTACATCTCGCACTTGTAGAGGTCACCCGTGGGGCTGAACGCTCCGGCCGTATCACCATAGAGAGTACAGAATCCCAGGGCGTTCTCGCTCTTGTTGGAACAGTTCAACAGGATATGGCCCGTCTTGTTCTGGAGGGCCATCAGAAGAATCGTACGGATACGGGGCTGGATGTTCTCCTCCGTGGAGTCGAACTCGCGGCCGCCGATGGCGGGTTTCAGCGTATCGACCGTACTCTTATAGATCTCCGTAATGGGGAGTACGTTATAGGAAATTCCCAGGTTTTCGGCCACCTCGCGGGCGTCCTCCACCGAGTGGTCCGACGAGAACTGCGAGGGCATGAGCAGTGCATGGACATTTTCGCGACCCAGGGCCTCGACGGCAATCGCCGCCACCACAGCCGAGTCAATACCGCCCGAAAGACCGATACAGGCCTTCTGGTAGCCGTTCTTGGCGAAGAAATCGTGCAGACCGCAGACGGCCGCATCGTAGAGCAGGCGTGTGCGCATGCTGTTGGTTGTGGGCACTTCGACGGACTTCTGACGCGAGAGGCAGGTGTCGAAGATCTGGAAATCCTCCTGGAAATGCTTCATCAGCAGCACCAGCTCGCCGCGCGAATTGAAGGCCCCCGACGTACCGTCGTAGACGATGTCGGTCGATCCGCCCACCTGGTTAACCATCACGAGGTTCTTACCCTCGACGAAGGCCAGGTTGTGCATCATCTCGTAGCGGTAACTCATCTTACCCTTGCCGTATTTGCGGGCATTGATCGAGATGATCGTATCGACCGACTTGTCGAAGTCGCGCTCGCGGCTCAGGTCATCGCCCACGATGATCACGCACTTATGCCCCTTGATCTTGGCATATTCGTAACCCTTAGACGGGACGAGGAATCCCATCTCACGGCGTGCCGTGATGTACTTCTTTCCCACATAGCGCAGTACCTTGCGGTCCTGAATCAGGGCGGCGGCGCTGACCGTGCCGTTTTCCGTGAGGATCGGCAGGCCCACGATGGCGGCGATACCGTCACAGCAGGAGGCAATCTCGACCAAAGCATCCTCACAAAGTTCCAAAAAGGTTGTTTTCTGCAACAAATCGAAGGCGGGCGTACCGCTCACGGCCTGCTCGGCAAAGATCACCAGATCGGCGTGTTGTTCTTTCGCTTTGTTGATCGAGTCGATGATTTTCGACGTATTACCGTCGATATCTCCGACCGTGTAGTTCAATTGGGCAATAGCTATTTTCATCAGATAGCACTTTAATCGAATAATATAACATCGCAAAGTTAAGGAATATTTACCATAAATAGGTAAAAATTCAATGTTAATAAAATAACATTGACACCTTTACGCCTCTTTTTCGCTCCCCGGAGCATTTCCCCGGAGCCGAACGCACAACAGCCGGAGCCTTCACAGGACTCCGGCTGTTATACCGAAAACATCGTTCATCTACTCCTCTTCGGGATCGGCGACCAGGATACGGCCGCAATACTCGCAGATGATCACCTTCTTGCCCAGGCGGATATCGGCCTGACGCTGGGGCGGGATGTGGTTGAAGCAACCACCGCAGGCATCACGCTTGACGGTCACCACGGCCAGTCCGTTGCGCACGTTGCGGCGGATACGGTCATAGGCGGCCAGCAGACGCTCGTCGATACGCAGTTTGGCAGCATCGGCCTGAGCCTTGTACTCAGCCTCGAGCGGTGCGGTCTCGGTCTCGATACCGTCCAGTTCGGCTTTCTTGGCATCCAGGTCGGCCTGACGCTCGGCCATCACCGAGTTGGTCTCCTCCATCTGGGCCTTCTTGGCTTTCACGCCGGCGGCATACTCTTTCAAGCGCTTCTCGGCCAATTCGATCTCGAGCTCCTGATACTCGATCTCCTTGGAAATCGAATCGAACTCGCGGTTGTTGCGAACGTTGTTCTGCTGCTCCTTGTAGTTTCCGATGAGGATCTTGGCCTGATCGATCTCGCGTTTGCGCTGCTTGACCAGAGCGTTGAGTTCCTCTATCTCGGAATTGATGTTGTCCATACGGGTCTTCAAGCCTGCCAGTTCGTCTTCAAGATCCTGGACTTCCAGAGGCAGTTCGCCTTTCACCTTGTTGATTCCGTCGATCTTGCTGTCGATTTTCTGTAACTCGTAAAGGGCCAGAATCTTCTCCTGCATCGAATAATCAACTTCGGCTGTCTTTCTTTGCGTTGCCATATAATGTTGTTATAGTTTAGACTTAAACCAAATAATTTACCGGATTGCGCGAGCATTCACTCTTGCGAACCGCAAAGGTAATCAAATTTTTCGATAAAATATCAATTATTAGCTGAATTGCGCAATATTCGCTCTCAAAATGTCCTATATCGGCCACCGTGAGCCTTCCGTCGGGTCTTGAGAAGTCGTGATATTTCATATCGGCGGTGATATAGAGGTCGGCACCCGCGCACACGGCATCCTCCATCAGGTCAACACCCGCCCCCGTGCAGAGGGCCACCCGCTCCACGAATTCCGAGGCCGGAGGGCTGTATCGCACCACACGCACACCAAGACTGGAGCGCATCCTTTCGAGGAACTCCATCAGCGGTTCCCGGGCCGGGAGGTTGCCCACCACGCCGAATCCAGCACCTCCGCCCCTGGGGGAAGGTTGCAGCACCTCGGGATGCTCCACGCCGAGCATTCCGGCCAGCCGCCAGCTCATACCTCCGGGGGCACAGTCCAGGTTGGTGTGACAGGCATAGAGGGCTATGCCGCGGCGGATGGCCCGTTCGACACACCGCTCTCCGAGGCTTGCGGAATTGAACCGCTTCACCCCGCGGAAGAGGATCGGGTGGTGGGTGATGATCAGATCACACCCCTCACGTTCGGCCTCGTCCATCACCTCCTCGTCGACATCGACCGCCACCAGTGCCTTATGCACCTGATCCCCGGGACGTCCCACGATCAAACCCGCATTGTCGTAATCCTCCTGAAGGCCCAGCGGCGCAAAGGATTCGATCGCATCGGTTACAGTTTTTAGCAACATATTGAAGTAGTTAAGGTTTTTATCATTGATTTTTCCAACGCGGGCCATCCTTTCCCGGGAGAGCCCCCGGACATAGCCCCTCACGCCCCCCTTTAGAAGAGCGACTGTTCGTAGAAGGCGAACAGTTCCTTGTCCTGCGCCTCCTCCTCCGAGGCGTCGCGCTTCGGACGGCGGGCCATGCGTCCCGCCAGACGGGTCTGCTCATCCACGGCCTCCATGCCGCGTTCCACGGCACGGTCCGGATCGACCTCGTCGTCCTCCACCCGCAGCTCCTCACGCACCTCTTCGAGCAGGGCGCGGATGGTCTTCAGCCGCTCCATCAGCTCGGCGTCGCGCGACACCGCACCGTCGCCCTTATGCTGGCGGAGGGCCTTGCGGGCACCCTCCAGCGTCATGCCGCGTTCCTTGACCAGGTGGTAGATCAACTTCAGATTCTCGACATCCTTATGAGTGAAAAGCCTGTTGCCCTTCTTGTTGCGGTGGGGTTTGAGTTCAGGGAACTGCGACTCCCAATGACGGAGCAGCGACTGGTTGACGTCGAACATCTCGGCCACTTCGCCCATCGTATAAAAAAGTTTTTCTACCATCGTTTCTATCTTTTATGCCACGGTCGAAGTATTCCGGCCGGGTCTTTCATCCTACAAATTGACTATGCGCAACGACTCGGGATAGAGGTTGTTGACCCTCGCCCCGATGCGCTTGACGAATCCCAGGGCCCGTCCGCGGCAGCAGATCAGGTTGATCCCCTCCTGCAGCAGCTCCACGCCCGGATCCTGACGGCGGAGGAAGGCCCGTGCCTCCTGCTCCCCGACCTCGGCCACGGATACCGCCCCGCGGTTCAGCCCCACGAAGAAGGCCAGCGCACCGTCAGGCTTGAGCCGTCCCTTGAAGATCTGCCCCATGGCCACACCCGAGTAGATCACCGGCACACGCTCCGAGAGCATGGCCACGGCATCGGCCTGAGCCCGGAACCATCCGTAGCAGGTGTCGCCGATCGTCACGAAACGCATCCGTTCCGGCTCCGTGACCCATTCAGCCAGCACACCCGCGCTCTTCCTGTCGACGGGTGCGATGACGCCCCGCTCGTTTTTGGTCTTCCGTTCGCGGCGCGGGCGGAACTCCCCGCTCTTGCGGGCCACGGCGGCGAAGAAACCCTCGCCGCAGGCCCTGTGGGGATAGAAGTGGAAGGTCTGGAACACCCCGACGCGTCCCGAGACTATACCCCAGCGGGGATCTGTCCTGACTTCATCGAAAGCCTCCATCTGATCCGAGGCCCATTCCAGCATCCGCTCCAGCGTACCCTCGTCCTCCAGGCGGTTGAAGGTGCAGGTGCTGTAAATCAGCACACCTCCCGGGCGGAGCGTACGCCAGGCCTCCCTCAGGATCTCGTCCTGACGGGCGGCGCAGATCTTCACGTTGTTTTCGCTCCACTCCCCGCGGGCGGCCTCGTCCTTGCGGAACATACCCTCCCCCGAACAGGGAGCGTCGACCGCCACCACATCGAACCACTCCTCCAGATCGCGGAAGCGGTCCGGACGGGTCGAGCATACGGCCACATTGCCCAGGCCCCACTTGCGGACGTTGTCGGCCAGGACGTTGGCCCTGCGGCGGTCGATCTCGTTGGCCACGACCAGTCCCTCCTCACCGACCAGCGACGCATAGAGGGTGGTCTTTCCGCCCGGAGCGGCGCACATATCGAGGACACGGCGGCCCTCCATCTCCACCCCGCCGAGGATATGCCCCACGAATTGCGAGGAAGCCTCCTGGACGTAGTAGGCCCCGGCATGGAAGTCGGGATCGAGCGTGAAGACGGGACGCTCCCCGAGGTAATACCCCCCGCGGGACCATTCCACATAGCCTGCGCCCTTCAGATCGGGCAGTTCCTCCACTGCTGCGGCCTTGGCCGGATTCAGACGCACCGACACCGGCGAAGGGCTGTCGAGCGCCTCACACAGGGCACGTCCCTCCTTCCCGCCCAGTTCGCGGAGCATCTGTTCGATGAATTTCTCGGGTAACGCCATCGGCTATTTGAGTTTTTGAGCCTTCAACTCGTCCAGACGCTTGCAGATGCGTTGGAACACCTGCTCGTCGTCGACGAAATCCTCGCAGTCCTTGTTCACCACCAGCACCTCGCCGTCGTAGATGTTGTCGATCCAGTTGTTGTACTTGTCGTTCAGACGGCTCAGGTAAGCCTCGTCGATATTCATCTCATACTCGCGGCCGCGCTTGCGGATCTGGCGGATGAGGGTCGGGACACTTGCCTTGAGATAGATCAGAAGATCGGGTTTGGGGATCAGACGCGTGATCAGCTGGAAGATCTTCATATAGGTCTCGATGTCGCGGCCCGACATCAGCCCCATCTCGTGGAGGTTGTCCGCAAAGATGTGGGCATCCTCATAGATCGTGCGATCCTGGAAGATGATGCCCGAATTGTTGTCCTCCAGCATATCCATCGTCTGACGGATACGATTGCCCAAAAAGCACACCTGCAAATTGAACGACCAGCGGTTCATATCCTCGTAGAAGTCGCCGATATAGGGGTTATCGACCTCCTCGAGATATGCCTTGGCCTGATAACGGTCGTTCAACATGGTAGTCAACGTCGTCTTACCGCTGCCGATATTTCCTGCAATGGCTATATACATAATTGATTATAGATATATAAGGTATATTTGTTTTTCTATCTGTATTCGGTGACACCCTCGCCGAACGTGCGGATGTCGTCCGCCACGCGGCGGTCGTTCATCAGCCGCGGCACCTTGTTCTTGCCCCGCGCACGCATCCATTCGAGGAAGTGTCCGCGCCTAACCTCCGAGAGGTGCTGGCGTTCGAGGGTTGTCAGACGCTTGGCATCGTAGTCGGAGTTCACCTCGCGCAGGGCCCGGTCCAGTTCCTCGGAGAAATGCTCCAGCGAATCCGGACGGCGCTCGAACTCCACGATCCACTCGTGGGCGCCCTGTTTTTCGAGCGACATATAGCACGGTGCCACGCTGTACTCGGCGACCATCGCCCCGGTACGGGTGCAGGCCCGGCGCAGGGCACGGTCGGCATTATCGACGATCAGCTCCTCGCCGAAGACGTTGATATATTGGCGCGTGCGGCCCGCAAAGCGGATCCTGTAAGGATCGACCGAGGTGAATTCCACCTTGTCGCCGATCTCGTAGCGCCACAGTCCGTTGTTCGAGGTAATGAGCATGGCGTAAGCCTTGCCCTGCACGACCCCTTCGAGCGGCACGATGTTGTCGCCGTCGCGGAACTCGTAGAACGTGCCGTAGTCCAGCATCAGGAGCATATCCCCGCGCGCAGGGTCGTCGGCCAGGGAGAAGAACCCCTCCGAGGCGTTGTAGGTCTCCATATAGTGCATGTCGGGCGAGGGCAGCAGCTCCTCGAACGAGCGGCGGTAGGGGGTGAACTCCACGCCTCCGTGAGCAAAGAATTCCAGATCGGGCCACACCTCGAGGATGTTCTCTTTGCCGGTGTATTCCAACACGCGGCGCATCATCTCAAGGTTCCACGACGGCACACCCGCAAAGGCCGTGATCTTCTCCCCGATGCACTCGCGGCAGATGGCATCGACCTTCTCGTAGAAGTCGGGGATGATGGCCGTTGGGGTGCGGGGGGCGCGGAACCAGCCGCTGAAGACCTTCGTCTCGTGGATCAGCACGGCCGACAGGTCACCCACCAGATTCCCCTGCTCCAGAGAGCACGAACCGCCCAGCGTGAGGGTCTTGCCGTCGAAGACGCGGCTGCGGGGATGGCTTGCGGCATAGAGGGCCGCCACATCGCGCATGCCCTTCGTGTGGTTCATCCACAGCGAACGGCGGGTCACGGGGATATATTTGCTGCGGTCGGAGGTCGTACCCGACGAACGGGCATAGAGCGTCACCCGTCCCGGCCAGGTCACATTCCTCTCCCCGCGGAGCATCCGCTCCACCCAGGGTTTGAACGAATCGTAGTCGAACGTCGGGACCCGCTCCTCGAATTGGGCGACCGTGTGAATCGAGTCCAATCCGTACTCCTTGCCAAATGCCGTTTCGCGTCCCCGTTCCAACATCCCGCGGAACATCTCCTCCTGCACAATGTGCGGATGGCGGCGGAAGCGGTCTATCGCACGCATACGCGGCGAAAACCAGGCTCTGAACAATGTGTTTTTCAGTGACATGACCTCCTTATGAACAATCTTTTATCGGTTTTAGTTGAAGAAATAGCCCACCTTGCCTACCGAGGCCGGCATGGCAAACACCACCACGCGGTCGTAGGGAGCGATCTCCATGTTTTCGACGGCGATGAACACCTTGTCGCCCCGCACGATGCCGCCGATGATCGTATCGGCAGGCAGACCCAGGTCGCGGATCCGCGACTTGGTGGCCGGGGAGTTGGGCTTGACGATGAATTCCAGCACCTCGGCATTGCTGCCCGTCAGGCACTTGATGGCCTGCACGTCGGTCGACATCGTGAAGCGGAAGATATTCGAGGCGGTGACCAGTTTCTTGTTGATGATCGTGTCGATGCCGATCGACTCGGCCAGGTTGATGTAATTGAGGTTCTCCACCTCGGCGATCACCTTCTTCACGCCCATGCGCTTGGCCAGCATTGCCGCCAGGATATTCGTCTCGCTGCGGCCCGTCACCGCCACAAAGGCGTCCATATTACCCAGGCCCTCCTCCATCATGACCTCGGTATTGCGGCCGTCCTCGTTGATGATCAGCGTCTTGTCCAGCAGCTCGGCCAGGCGGTAGGCCTTGTCGGCATTGTAGTCCACCAGTTTGATGTTGACCTCGTTCTGCAGCTCCGTGGCGATGCGGATTCCGATGCGCGAGCCGCCCAGGATCATCATGTTCTTCACGTCAATGTTCGTGCGTCCCGAGAACTCCATCACCTCATGCACGGCGTCCTGGCGGGCGATGACGTAGATGATGTCACCCTCCATGAACCGCTCCTCGCGGCGCGGGATGATCGTCTCCCCGCCGCGCGTAATGGCCACCGTACGGTAGCTCAGCTGGGCCTGGTCGTCGTCGAATCCCGTCAGCGTATTGCCCACCAGGGGCGAGGAGGGATCCAGGCGGAAGACCGCCAGCGAGAGCTTGCCGCTCGAAAAATCGACATATTCAGTCGTGGAGGTATGGCCCAAAAGGTTGATCACCTCGCGGGCGGCCACCTTCTCGGGGTAGAACAGGTAGTCGATACCCATGTCGATGAACATCTCCTTGTTGTTGGGTTCGAGGTACTCGTTGTTGTCGATGCGGGCAATGGATTTGCGGGCACCGAGCTTCTTGGCCATCATGGCCGAGACGATGTTGTCGTTCTCCTCGTGGTTCACGGCGATGAACAGGTCGCACTTGCGCACCGAGGCCTGACGCAACACCCCGAAGGTCGTCGAGTCGCCCTCGACAGCAATCACATCGGCCAGGCTGCCCACCTCGGCGAGCAGTTTGGGATCGGCATCGATGATCGTGATGTCGTGGCCGTTACCGCTCAGCATTCGCGCCAAGTGACTGCCCATCTCGCCTGCTCCCGCTACAACTATTTTCATATCTGTTACTTTTTTGCTTTCAAAACCGTTTCTCCGACCTTATTCTTTTCCCTGATGATCGAGCCTCGGGCCGGGAAGTCATGACTTCCTGCCGGGTCACCCGCAGCCGCACCCGTTCGCGGGGCGGTTCCAATGTCTGTATCCGAATCCTCATCCGTCGGCCGCACCGCATCCCGCCACCCGGAAGGGCACGGCCACGGACGACCCGGATCGCACGGAATCGGGTCGGCCGATTCCGTGCAAAGTCACTTTTTTGCAAATTATCTTACAAATGTATAAATTTGCAGGCGAAAGCCAAAATTTAAACACTTAAAAAACAAGAATATCATGCCGACCTGGTTAATCGTCATACTCTGCGCCATAGGATTTGTGGGCTTCTTCGTATTGGGACTCTCGCTGACGCTCATCCTCAAGGGCCACCACATCGATTCCGAAATCTCGACCAACAAGGATATGCAGCGTCTGGGGATCAAGTGTGCCGTACAGGAGACGCGCGAGGCCGACGGTACGGCCAGCTGTTCCGACGACCACGCCCTGACCGGATGTACGGGCAACTGCGCCGCCTGCGATGTGGAGGTCACGGAGCGCAAGCCAAAAAACAAGAAGATCGTCCACCACATCCAGGACGAAAATCCCCACGACGAGGAGTAGGCCCTCCACCCCGAGGCCCGCAAAGCACCCTTCGGACATTTCCACAGAGGCTCTCTCCCGTTTTTCATCGGCAGCCCCCTTGCTCACACCTTTCCCCGTATCAAAAGCCGCCCGGGCCGCCATCCCCCCAAAAAAACCGCCGCCGAAAAGGTCAAAAACCTTTCGGCGGCGGTTTGGCAATGCCTCCTCAATGCTCCTTACAATATACGCTCCACTTCCGCAAACATCGTCCGCACGGAATCGCGGAATCGCAGAGACAGAGCCGCAGAATCGCGGTGACGGAGCAACGGAACGACAAGGCGCAAGAAGAGATCAAACGGAAGATCCCCAAACGACCTCCCCGCGGGACTATATCCTGCAGAATTTTGAACGGCACTCGAACCAGGGATTGTGCAAATCCTCCTCGTTGTAGCGCAAGGGCCCTCCATCGGGCAACGCACGGGTCGATCCCCCCGCCTCCGAGAGGATCAGCTCCCCGGCGGCCGTGTCCCATTCGTAGGTCTGGGTCGTGCGCACATAGTAGTCGACCGCACCCTCGGCCAGCATACAGAACTTATAGGAACTGCCCTGCTCGACAACCTCCAGGTCGGGATACTCCTTCCTCAGACGCTCGATACAGGAGTGGGTCTCCTCGGTCTGGTGCGACCGCGAGACGGCCACCCTCAGATGCTGGTGCAGGGACGAAGAGCGCTCGGGCAACCGTCTCCACCCCGTGGTGATCTGCTCGACCGTATAGTCGGCATCGTAGGCCGGAGCGACGCCCGTCTTGAGGAACGAACCCACACCGCGGCCCGCCACATACATCTTTTCGTAATAGGGCACATAAATCACCGCAAACATACAGACGTTGTTCTCCATCAGTGCGATGTTGACCGTAAATTCGTTATTGCCCTTGATGAATTCGACCGTTCCGTCCAGCGGATCGACCAGCCAGTAGAGCTCCCAGTTGCGACGCTCGTCGAAAAGCATCTCGCGCCCCTCCTCCGAAAGGACGGGTATGCGCGTGGGGCCCAGATATTCGCGGATTACCTTGTGGGCCAGCTTGTCGGCAATGGTAATCGGGGTTTTGTCGTCCTTAAGGCTTATATCGTAATCATCACCACCCTTATAGACATTCATAATAGAGGCTCCGGCTCTCACTGCCGCATTGAAGAGCGAGGGCAGCAGATACATCCTGACCTTCTCAGTGATCATTGTAACAAATATTTTTTGAGACGTAGTTTCGGTTATCATCGTAAAGGTACTATTTTTTTGTAAGTTCTTAAAATTTTCCGACAGATAAATTTTGCTTTTCCCCGTAAGCCGCCCCACTCCGGTCAGCCTGCATACGGAGCAGACAAACCCTCCGTCCAAAGTGTGTGCCGACCGGGGCCCGGCACCCCGAAAACCGATGATTTTGAAGAAAAAACACAAGAAATATTGTTTATAAGATAAATATGCGTATATTTGCACTCCGAATTATGTACTAATACATATTTATCGACTCAATGTACGTTATAGTAGAGATCGCAGGTCAGCAGTTTAAAGCTGAGAAAGGTCGGAAACTTTTTGTTCACCGTCTCCAGGGCGAAGAAAATTCGTCCGTAAGTTTCGACAAAGTCCTGCTCACAGACAACG
>JAHHQK010000036.1 GCA_020026435.1 Alistipes sp.
GAGGGGGTGCTTTTGAGCGCAGGGGTTGCGGGCATTGGTGCGGGCTTGGTTTGGTGTGGGCGGCAGGCGGACAGCGGGGCGGAGAATGGTGTGGCAGGCAGACGGCAGGGTTGGCGGGGGATCGGTGCGGGCTTTACGCAGACATCGGAGCGGAAAGCGGGGGGGGACGCCCCTGTGCGGTGGTGGAGATCGGGGGCGGAGGGTGCGTGGCGGGCCCCCGAAGGGGGCGGAACGAGGGTGTAATCCCGGCCGGCGAGGGGGCGAAATCGTCCGGCCGGGCAAGGGGTTGACCTTTAATATATTAGTTTTTCGGGGTTGCGGCCTTCGGAATTGTTATTTCGTTGGCCCATTGGAAGGTAGGTTGAAATAAAAAAGATAAAAAAAAAGTAACTTTGTTGCTCAAAATCTAAATAAAGCGTATATTTGCAGTCCCAAGAGAGATATTTATAAATTTATAAAATTAAGTTGATATGACAAAGGCAGATATCGTAAACGAAATTGCAAAAAGCACCGGTATCGAGAAAGTACAGGTGTTGACCATTGTGGAGGCATTCATGGAGAGCGTTAAATCGTCGCTGACCGCTCAGAACAATGTATATCTTCGCGGCTTCGGCAGCTTTATCGTAAAGAAGCGCGCTCAGAAGGTTGCCCGCAACATTTCGAAGAATACGACCATCACCATCCCCGAGCATAACATTCCTGCTTTCAAGCCCGCCAAGAGCTTCGCAGAGAAAGTGAAATAATATAGCAACAAGAGAACTGAATTTTTAACCTTTTAAAATTTAATAGTCATGCCGAACGGAAAGAAGCATAAGCGTCACAAGATGGCTACTCACAAGCGTAAAAAACGTTTACGTAAGAATCGCCATAAGAAAAAGTAGGGTAGCACCTTTGTGCTAACGAAAGATAAAGCTAAAGGAGCCCCGTTTGCTTCTTTAGCTTTACTTTTTACTTGTTTTTTCGGTATTTCGAGCATCTGAAAACCGACCTGCGACCGGATTTGACGGGGCCTTGTTCCAAGAATCTCTAACCCGATGTGAAGACTCCCGTACTACTCTTATCCCGGTCTCGTTTTTTTAGGAGGACCGCCCTTCCCCCGCTGCGGAGTGCAGGGTGACGAAGACGGGTCGTCCGAATCAACATAAAAAAATAACATTGAAGTTTTCTTTGTGCCACTTCAGAAAAACAGGCGCAAACGTATTTTTTTCAACATAGCGCGTCGGAAAAGATGCTTCGGTCGCGTGAAATATAATATATATGAATAAAGAGTTAATCGTAAATGTCACTCCGACCGAACTTACCGTCGCCATGTGCGAGGACAAGGTCTTGGTCGAACTCGGCAAGGAGCAGTGTCAGACGGGTTTCGCCGTGGGCGACATCTATCTGGGCAAGGTGCGCAAGATCATGCCGGGACTCAATGCGGCATTTGTGAATATAGGTCACGAGAAGGACGCCTTCATCCACTTCCTGGATCTGGGTACGCAGTTCTCCTCGCTCAAGAAGCTGGTCGATTCCCAGCAGCCCGGAAAGAGAGGCTGCCGCGTGGAGACCATGAAACTGGAACCTGCCGTCGAGAAGACCGGCAAGATCGGGGATTACCTCCAGGTGGGTCAGACCATCATGGTGCAGATCGCCAAGGAGGCCATCTCGACCAAGGGCCCGCGTCTGACGGCCGACATTTCGCTGGCCGGCCGCAATGTGGTGCTGGTGCCCTTCTCCTCGAAGATCTATCTGTCGCAGAAAATCCGCTCGGCCGACGAGAAACGTCGTCTGAAACGTATCGCCTCGGGCGTGCTGCCCAAGAATTTCGGCGTCATCATCCGCACGGCGGCCATGGAGGCCAAGGACGAGGACGTGGAACACGACATCCAGACCCAGATCGACCGCTGGCGCAAGACCATCCAGACGATCCGCCGCAGTGCCGTCCCCGCTCAGATCATGAGCGAGATGAACCGCGCCAATACCATCATCCGAGACTCGCTCAACGGCGACTTTTCGCAGATTGTCGTCAACGACGAGGCCATGTATAAGGACATCCGCAGCTACATCCAGCAGATCGACCCCCAGAAGGAGAAGATCGTGAAACTGTATAAGGGTACGGTGCCCATCTTCGACAACTTCGACATCTCGAAGCAGATCAAGTCGCTGTTTGCCAAGTATGTGTCGTTGCGCCGCGGAGCGTATCTGATCATCGAGAGCACCGAGGCGATGAACGTCATCGACGTCAACTCGGGCAACCGCACCAAGGCCGAGGACAACCAGGAACAGACGGCTATGGATGTCAACCTGGCCGCCGCCAAGGAGATCGCCCGCCAGCTCCGCCTGCGCGACCTGGGCGGAATCGTCATCGTCGACTTCATCGACCTGCACACGGTGCAGAACCGCCAGGAACTCTACAAGGAGATGGTGCGTCTGATGGCCGACGACAAGGCCAAGCATACGGTCCTGCCGCTCACGAAGTTCGGTCTGATGCAGATCACGCGTCAGCGCGTGCGTCCGGTGGCCATCGAGAACGTGTCGGATGTCTGCCCCACATGTCACGGTTCGGGCAAGATCGAGCCGACGATCCTCCTGGACAAGAAGATCGAGAATCAGATCTCGTTCCTTACGGAGGACCGCAAGCAGAAGTACATCAAACTGCTGGTGAGCCCCTATGTGGCGGCCTTCCTCAAGCAGGGCCTGTTGTCGCTGCGCCGCCGCTGGCAGTGGAAATACAAGTGCAAGATCGATGTGGTGGCCGATCAGAGTGTCGGCATTGTCGAGGTACACTACCACGACAAGGATGACAACGACCTTATCGAGCGTTAGTTCACCGGGGGAGCGGGCGGAAGATAAGCAGTCCGACCCCTCCTTCGTTTTTTTTCAGATCCGCAATAACAAAAGTGCTTATGGCAGCTTCGGAACAGCTGTCGCGGTTTGTCGAAGATTCCCAGATCCTCAGACAAGTTTGCCGCGCTTATAAATCTAAAGAGCGTCATACCGTCCATCTCGACGAGTTGGTCGGCGGGGCGCTTTCGTTTTATGCCGCCGCGACCATCCGCCAGGTGGGGGGCGTGCATATCTTCGTGGCGGAGGACCGCGATTCGGCGGCCTATCTGCTTAACGACTTCTATAACCTGCTGGACGAGAGTCGGGTGTACTTCTTCCCCTCGGCTTATAAACGCTCGGCGGCCTATGGGGGCGAGGACCCCCAGGGGGTGGTGCAGCGTACGGCGGCGATGAGTGCCGTCCGCAACTTCCACCCCGGGAAAAACTATCTGATCATCACCACCTGGCCCGAAGCCCTGGCCGAACGCGTGGCCGACTCCGAGACGCTGACCGAGGACACCATCACGGTGGCCGTCGGACAGAAGATCCCGATCGGGGAGCTGGAGCGGATGCTCCTCGAGGCGGACTTCAAGCGGGTGGATTTCGTCTATGAGCCGGGACAGTACTCCCTGCGCGGAGGTATCGTCGATGTGTTCTCCTTCTCGGAGAGCAAGCCCTACCGTCTGGACTTCTTCGGCGACGAGGTGGACTCGATCCGCCGGTTCAACATTTCGAGCCAGCTCTCCGACGAGCGGCTGGAGAAGGTGGAGATCATCCCCGATCTGAACAGTCGCCCGAAGGACGAGACGCGTGTCTCCCTGCTGCACTTTGCGGGGGAGGAGGCCTCGGTGTGGTGCTTCGATGCGGATTTCGTCCTGCGCAAGGTCAACGACATCCGCCGCAAGACGCTCGGCGACATGGAGGAACCCTCGCGCATCGACAGCCTGCTGACCAGCCGCAACGGACTCCTGGAGGATATGAAGGGACAGCGTCTCTTCGTCCTGCGCGATACGCTCCGGGAGCGTCCCGCCAGCCTCAAGATCAGCTTCAAGACCAAGCCCCAGCCCAAGTTCAACAAGAAATTCGAGCTGCTGGCCGATGACATGATCCGCAATTCGCTGCGCGGATATCAGACCTATATCCTTTCGCAGAACAAGATGCAGGTCGAACGCCTGGACAACATCTTCCATCAGATCGGACGCGGTCAGGCCGTTGTGCGTCCGCTGCCGATCACCCTCCACGAGGGATTTGTCGACGATGATCTGAAACTCTGCCTCTATACCGATCACCAGATCTTCGACCGCTATCAGCGTTACCGCATCAACGGCGAGATCCGCCGCGACGAGCAGATGACCGTCGCCGAGCTCAACCAGCTCCGCCCGGGCGACTACGTGGTCCATATCGACCACGGCGTGGGACGTTTCGACGGCCTGGTCAAGATCTCGGAAAACGGCAAGACCCACGAGGCCATCAAACTGGTCTATAAGGATAACGACGTGCTGTTTGTCAACGTCCACTCCCTGCACCGCATTTCGCGCTACAAGTCCGGCGACAGTGAGCCGCCGAAGGTCTACAAGCTGGGTACCGGCGCATGGCAGAAGCTGAAGAACGCCACGAAGAAGGCCGTGAAGGACATCTCGCGCGAACTGATCGCCCTCTACGCCAAGCGCAAGGCCTCGAAGGGATTCGCCTTCTCGGCAGACAGCTACCTCCAGCACGAGTTGGAGGCTTCGTTTGCGTGGGAGGACACGCCCGACCAGCAGGCCGCGACGGCTGCCGTGAAGAAGGACATGGAGTCGAGCCAACCGATGGACCGTCTGGTGTGCGGCGATGTGGGTTTCGGCAAGACCGAGGTGGCCATCCGTGCGGCGTTCAAGGCGGCCTGCGACGGAAAGCAGGTGGCCGTGCTGGTGCCGACGACGATCCTCGCCCTGCAACACTACCGTTCGTTCTCGGAACGCTTGAAGGATTTCCCCGTGACGATCGAATACATCAACCGCTCGAAGAGCGCCAAGGAGGTGGCCGAGATCCGCAAGAACCTCCTCGCGGGCCGCATCGACATCCTGATCGGCACGCACAAGATGCTCGGCAAGCAGATCGCCTTCCGCGACCTGGGCCTGCTGATCATCGACGAGGAGCAGAAGTTCGGCGTGGCGGCCAAGGAGAAGCTCACGCAGATGAGCGTCTCGGTCGATACGCTGACGCTGACGGCTACACCCATTCCGCGTACGTTGCAGTTCTCGCTGATGGGTTCGCGTGACCTGTCGGTGATCTCCACACCTCCGCCCAACCGCCAACCGATCCTCACCGAGTCGCACGTCTTCTCGGAGGAGATCATCCGCGACGCCATCGAGCTGGAACTGGCCCGCGGCGGACAGGTCTACTTCGTCCACAACCGCGTGGAGGAGCTGCCCCTGCTCCAGGGCATGATCACCCGCCTGTGTCCCAAGGCCCGTGTGGCGTCGGGTCACGGAAAGATGAAGGCCGAGGAGATGGAACGCCTCATCATGGACTTCATCTACGGGGAGTTCGACGTGCTGCTCGCCACGACCATCATCGAGAGCGGTATCGACATCCCCAACGCCAATACTATTATCATCAACAACGCCCAGAACTTCGGTCTGAGCGACCTGCATCAGATGCGCGGCCGCGTGGGCCGTTCCGACCGCAAGGCCCACTGCTACCTGCTCTCGCCGCCCGAGGAGCTGCTCACGCAGGATGCCCGCCGACGGTTGAGGGCCATCGAGGAGTTCTCGGATCTGGGCTCGGGATTCAACATCGCGATGCAGGATCTGGATATCCGCGGTGCGGGCAACCTGCTGGGTGCCGAGCAGAGCGGTTTCATTGCCGACATCGGTTTCGAGACCTATCAGAAGATCATGAACGAGGCCGTCGCCGAGCTGCGCAACGAGGGGCTGGAGGTGGCCGGACTGGATCCGGAGAGCGAGGCCGCCCTGGGCCGTATGGGCTATCTGGACGATGCCCATATCGACATAGAGGTCGAAGCGGGGCTGCCCGACAGCTACGTCGCCCAGCAGGCCGAGCGTCTGAAGCTCTACCGCGAGCTGGATTCGCTCAAGGACGAGCAGGCACTCCGGGACTTCGAGGCCCGACTGGTGGACCGTTTCGGAAACTTGCCGCGTGAGACAAGCGAGCTGCTCAACGTGGTGCGTCTGCGCTGGGAGGCCATCCGCCTGGGCATGGAGCGCGTGAAGGTCAAGAACGGACTGATGATCGTGCATTTCGTGGGCGACGACAATTCGCCTTATTACAAGAGCGACACGTTCATGGAACTGTTGCGCCGCGTGACTCAGCAACCCGACCGGTTTGTACTCAAACAGCACAATAACCGACTGGCTATGACCGTTAGGAGAATAAAGGATATTGAAGAGGCTTATAAAACATTGCAGCAACTTTGAATTTGATTGTTGATATTGGAAACACGTTGGTCAAGTTGGCGGTTTTCGAAAATGGAGAGATGTTGCGGCAGTGTGTTGCCGAACGTTTGGAATGTAAGGATCTGGAGGCGCTGACCCGGGGCGAGAGGATCGACCGCGCGATCGTCGAATCGACGGCATCGTGCGAAAAGACCGTGCGTGTGAGATCCATCATCGAGGATTATGTGGGGGAGGTATTGGAATTCACCCCCTCGACACCCGTGCCCATCGGTAATGCCTACCGTTCGCCCGAGACCCTCGGCCGCGACCGCCTGGCGGCCGCCGTGGGGGCGGTGACGATGCACCCGGGACAGAATATCCTCGTGGTGGACTTCGGTACGGCGGTGACCATCGACCTGATCACGGCCGACGGCATCTTCCGCGGAGGGTGCATCTCTCCCGGTGTGCGGATGCGTTTCCGCGCCCTGCACGACTACACGGCCCGTCTGCCGTTGTGCGATCCCTCAATGGGTGAGGGCGAGGTGGGCGGCACGACCGTCGAGGCCCTCGAATTGGGCGTGATGAATTCGGTGGCCTTTGAAATCGAGGGCTATATCGAACGCCTGAGTCGCGAATTTGATGAATTATGTGTTATTTTTACCGGAGGAGACGCAAAATTTTTTGTTAAACGGATTAAAAATACGATATTTGCAGAATGTAACCTGGTATTTACCGGATTGGATAGAATTTTAGAGTACAATGTACGTGAAGAAAACCTTGATTAAACTGGTCGTTGCGGCCGCACTGTTGTTCCCTGTTGCCCTCAGCGCCCAGACAAGCAGTATAAACGCATTTTCACCCTATACGATGTACGGCATCGGTGAGTTGAACATGCCGGGTACGGCGATGACTCGCTCGATGGGAGGTGCCGGTGTTGCCCTGCGCAGTGCCAATTCGTTGAACCTGATGAACCCCGCCTCGTTGAGCGTGGCTCCCCAGAAGAGCTTCATGTTCGATTTCGGTGTGGAGGGTCAGAACTTCTACAACCGTCAGACTCTGAACGGAGAGAAGAAAAAGACGGCTTACAATACGTTCAACTTCCGCGACGTGGCCTTCCGTATGCCGCTGGCCAAGAAGATCGGACTGGGATTCAGTCTGACGCCTTACAGTTCGGTGGGTTACCGAATCCAATACACCCACGCCTATGACCCGACGGATCCCGTGTGGGGCAATATGGGTCTGGTGCAGTATAATTACAGCGGCGAGGGCGATGTAACGGAGGTGAAGGTCGGCCTGGGATGGGAGATCTTCAAGCACTTCTCGGTGGGTATCGCCGCCCAGTACTACTGGGGCGACATCACCCGTCAGTACACGGCTGCCGCACAGCCCTATCTGCCCAACGGAAACTCGACGGTCTCGTCGATCATCGGTACGGACAACTACTCCGTATCGCGAATCAAGGGGCAGATCGGTGTGCAGTGGATCGCTCTGGTCAACGAAAAACGAGCTTTGACCTTCGGTGCCGCCTTTGACTTCGGTGGCAACCTGGAACCCCGCCGCAGCAACTCGGTGGTGGTCAACAATATGCAGAATGCCAACGTGCGTACCGACTCGATGGATCTGAAGCTGGTCCTGCCGCGTCAGCTGCAGTTGGGCATGGTCTATCAGACCGAGGCGTGGACCCTTTGCGGAGACTACGTTTATCAGAACTGGGGCGGCCGCAACTCCGGCACGGTGATGACGGGTGTGAGCGGATCGAAGGGCGATATGTCGTCCTACCGCGTGGCCTATACCAACACCCACACCCTGAAATTCGGTGCGGAGTGGATCCCCTCGCGCTACGACGCCCGCCACTTCATGAAGCGTTGGGCCTACCGCGCGGGATTGCGCTGCGGAATGCACAACCAGACGTTCAACGGTCAGAAACTCATGGAGTGTACCGTGACGGCCGGTATCGGTATCCCGGCATCGCGTCGTTTCCTGGCCATCTCGGCCGTCGACCTGGGGGTCGAGTTGGGATGGAGGGGCTTCAATGCCGCGGAACACCTGGGCCTGGTACGTCAGCAGTTCTTCAAGTTCTCGATAGGAGTGACGCTCTTTGCGGGTGACGGCTCGGGCGATTACTGGTTCCTCAGACCCAAATATGATTAATTTATATCGAAAATAAAACTTAAGTCATGAAAACTAAGAAAATTTTACTTTCGGCTGCATTTGCTTTTTTGGCAACGACTTCATTGATGGCTCAAAGTCAGGATTTCAGCGATCCGAAGTGGGCAAAATGGGGTAAGCCTGAGGAGCGTGAGGCCAATGTGTTGAACAGCAACTTCCTGAAAGAGGCTTGTGATAACCGCGATTACAATCTGGCGGCACACTACCTCCAGCTGCTGTTGGAGAAGTGCCCGTCAGCTTCGATGAATACCTTTGTCCGCGGTACGACGATCTATAAGAACAAGATCAACCGCGCCAAGAGCGTGGCCGAGAAGAAGGTGATGGTAGACTCTCTGATGTTGATCTATGACCTGCGTATCGAGTACTTCGGCGATCATCCCAAATATGGTCGTGCCTACATCCTCGACCGCAAGGCCCGCGAGATCCTCAACTATATGCCCAACGACCGTGCCGCCATCCGCGAGGGATTCCGCGCCGCCATCGAGGCCAACGGTGACAACACCGACCCCGAGACCGTTGTGGCTTACTTCTCGAACCTCTGCGAGGACTACAAGTCGACCGACGAGGTGATGCCCGACGAGATCATCGCCGAGTATGACCGTCTGACTCCCTTCTTCGAGAAGAACCCCGAGGCTGCCGAGTACAAGAAGCAGTTCGACGCCGCATTCGGATTGAGCGGTGCCGCCAGCTGCGAGAACCTCGAGAAGCTCTTCAAGGCACGTCTGGCTGCCGCTCCCGATGACGAGGCTCTGCTGCTGCAGGCCGTGACGCTCATGTCGCGCGCCAAGTGTGACAGCGACTTCTACTTCGAGGTCGGTGAGAAATATTATTCGGTGAAGCCTTCGTCGGAGATCGCCATGTTCCTGGCTCAGGCTTTCCAGACTAAGGGTGACTACGACCGCGCCAGCAAGTATCTGAACGAGGCTTTGGCCAAGGAGGAGAACCCCGAGGAGCGTCAGAAACTCTATGCCCACATCGCTTTGGTCGAGCTGGTGTCGAACGATGTCGCCAACGCCGCCGTTGCCGCACGTCAGGCCCGTGACTTGAATCCCGAGGACGGTCTTCCCTACTTCGTGCTGGCACAGTGCTACGCTTCGTCGGCTTCCGCTTGCAGCGGTTTCTCCGGTCAGGCTGCCTTCTGGGCCGCTTACGACGCCATGTCCAAGGCCGTTGAGTACTTCGACGAGACTTCGGACTTCTACACCACGGCCAAGAGCTCGCTGAGTGCTTATCGCAACCGTTTCCCGACTTCGGAGGAGTGCTTCTTCAACGAAGTGAAGGCCGGTGCCCGCTACACGGTGCGTTGCGGTACGGCTTCGGGTGTGGAGACGGTAGTGCGTACCCGCTAATCGGGTGTGGCACAGCCCCATTCCCATCAAGATGAAAAAATTTGATGTAAAATATGTCTTGGTAGCACTCTCCGTTGTGGGGAGTGCTATCTTGCTATCTTCGTGTGACAAAAAGGCGCAGGAGCGGGATCCCAAGGCCGACGAGGCGATGATGACCGAGTATTGTGAAGAACTCTCGATCATCGAGTCGCAGAACGGCCGCCGTTCGTATCACTTCTACACCCCCCTGGTCGAGGGCTATGCCCAGGCCCGGGAGCCTTACCGCGAGTTCCGCAAGGGAATCAAGATCACGACCTTTCAGGACGATTCGCTTACGACGGTCGACAATGTGATGACGGCCAACTATGCCATCCACTACGGCAACCGCGAATTGTGGGAGGCCAAGGGTAATGTGGTGGTGAAGAAAGCCGACGGCAAGACCCTCTATACGCAGCAGCTTTTCTGGAACGCACGTACCAAGAAGATCTATTCGAATGTCGATTCCAAGATCGTCGAGGGCAACAACGTGTGGATCGGTGAGGGCTTCGAGTCCGACGAGCAGTTCCGCAACTGGAGGTTCCGCCGCGGAAAGTCCCACATGGAGGTTGACTTCACGCCGCGCGAATCGGCCGATTCACTCCCGGCAGAGCCGCGTGCGGAGGTGAAACCCGTGCGGGAAACCCCGGCTGTGGAATCGGCTCCGAAAAAGGAATCCCGTCGCGAACTTCCGAAAAAGGACCCCAAGGACAAGCGTGTCATGCTGGGAACCGACAATGCTGAGGGCCTGCTTCTGGAGTAGAAGGGGCGGAGGCTGTGGGCTTGTATCTGCAATGTGGGCTGTAAATCAGCCGCAGAGGAGGATCCGAAGAGAGGCGGTCGGTCAGCCGCGCTCCGAAGAGTAAAACCTTTGAAGGGTCAAGCCCTCGTGAAACACACAGGCAGAAGATGCCGCAAAGAAGTATGACGCTTTTTTTATAAGGCAAGGATTTAAAAACAGGTAATATAAAATGGTGGTTTCGATCATAGTGATAGTGGTGATGTTGCTGCTTTCGGCCTTCTTTTCGGGTATGGAGATTGCTTTCACGAGCAAGAACCGACTCAAATTGGAGATCGACCGCAAACAGAATCGGATGTTTAACTACATAGCCGATCTCTTTGCGCATCATCCGGGACAGTATATCACGACGATTCTGGTGGGCAACAACATCGCGTTGGTGGTCTATTCGCTTTTCATGTCGGCCTTCCTGCGCAGCATATTCTATATCGCGGGCTGGGAAGAGGCGGCCCGTAACGGCTCGGTGGCCGTCGAAACGGCCGTGTCGACTCTGATCATCATCTTCGTGGCCGAGTTCCTGCCCAAGAGCATCTTCCGCAACAACCCCAATTTCTATTACCGCGTCTTCTCGCCGGTGATCTTCACCTTCTATATCCTGCTCTATCCCATCGCCCGCTTTACGACCATCATCTCGCACCTGATCCTGCGCATGACGGGCCGCAGGATAGAGGTCCGCTCCACAACCCCGGTTTTCAACCGCGACGACCTGGCTGCACTGCTCGAAACGAACACCTCGGAGCAGCACGTCGAGCCGGAACCCGAGCTGAAGATGTTTCAGAATGCCCTGGACTTCGCCGACCTGCGCGTGCGCGACTGCATGGCCCCGCGTGTGGACATCGAGGCCGTCGACATCGACGACACGACCATCGAACAGCTTACCGCGCGGTTCGTCGAGACGAAATATTCGCGTATCTTCGTGTGGCGCAAGTCGATCGACAACATCATCGGATATGTCAACTCCAAGAGCCTGTTCACCCGTCCCGGGAAGATCGAGGAGGTGATTATGGAGGTCAACTTCGTGCCGGAGACCATGCCCCTGCAGCTGGTGCTTCAGAATTTCATCAAGCACCGTTCCAACATTGCGGTGGTGATCGACGAGTTCGGAGGTACGGCCGGCGTGATCTCGCTGGAGGACGTCCTGGAGGAGATCTTCGGTGAGATCGAGGACGAACATGATGTGCCGGATCTGACTGAAAAACAGATCTCCAAGACCGAATGGGTCCTCTCGTGCCGCCACGAGGTGAAGTATCTCAACGAAAAATATAACCTGGAAATCGAGGAAAGCAAGGAGTACGATACGCTTGCGGGATTCATCATCTACCACTACGAGGGCATCCCCTCTGCCGGGGAAACACTCCGCATCGGCGACCTCCAGCTCAAGATCCTGCGCACGACCCGTTCGCGATTGGAACTGGCACAGGTGAAAAAAGTCTGACTCTTTGACACATTTCCCAAATAATTTACTATCTTTGACTGCTTAAACGAAACAAAACGAAAATTTACAATTCATATGGCAAGTTTAAACACTTTACGAACCAAGTTCGGCGTGCTGCTTTCGGTAATCATCGCGTTCGCCCTCTTGGCATTTATCCTGTCGTTGAAGACAGAGATGGGTTTTTCGGACAATGATCCCAAAGTCGGCGTGATCAACGGTGAGAAGATCAACTACTCGGAGTATTACGAGCAGTACGAGCAGATCAAGGATCAGAATAACATTCAGGAGAGCGACGAACAGCAGTCGGCCATGCTGGCCAATGCCGTTTGGCAGTCGCTGATCGCCAAGTATGTGATGACTCCCGGTTTCGAGCAGATCGGTCTGTCGGTTTCTCAGGCCGAGCGTCTGGGTATGATCAGCGGTCAGTACCCCTCGCAGTTGCTCTACAACTATTTCGCCGATCCCCGCACGGGTGAGTACAACGTGGCTGCGGTCAGCGAGTTCCTCGCCCAGGCCGAGACCAACCCCCAGGCCCAGCAGCTGTGGGCCCGCCTGAACGAGGAGATCTGCCGTGAGCGCGAGTTCTCGAAGTTCGTGGGGCTGCTCCGTGGCGGTGCTTATGTCAACAAGCTGGAGGTGGCCAACGGTGTGGCTGCCGCCAACACCAACTTCTCGGGTAAATGGATCTCGAAGAAGTTCTCGGCCGTAGCCGATTCGCTGGTTTCGGTCAGCTCGTCGGACATCAAGGAGTACTATAACTCGCACAAGAACAACTTCAAGCAGCTGCCCAACCGCACGCTTTCGTATGTGGTCTTCGAGGTGGATCCCACCGACGACGATATGCTCGCTCTGGAGAAGAAGGTCATGAAGATCGGTGCCGAGTTCAACGAGACGCAGGAGCTCAAGTCGTTCGTGCGTTCGGACCGCAACGGTAAGATCGCCGACAACTTCGTGACGGCCGCACAGTTGACCGCCGAGGAGGCCGAGGCACTGATGGCCGGCAAGACCTATGGTCCCGTGCTGAAGAACAACGAGTGGACGATGGCCCGCGTGCTGTCGACGAAGATGGCTCCCGATACGCTGGGTCTGCGCCACATCGTTCTTCCCTACAACGAGGTGAAACTGGCCGACAGCCTGCTTTCGGCTCTGAAGGCCGGTGGCGACTTTGCCGAGGCCGCATCGAAATATTCGGTTTACGAGGCTACGGCTGCCAATGGCGGCGAGGTGGGCGTGATGCCTTTCTCGGCCTTCACGGGCGAGTTTGCCGAGGCTCTGGCCGACGCCAAGAAGGGTGATATCGTGAAGATCGCCCAGGGTGATGTCATCCAGCTGATGCAGGTGTACCGCGCCGACAAACCCTCGAAGCACGTACAGGTAGCGTCGATCGTTTACCCGGTCGAGGCTTCGGATGCTACGCGTCGCACGGTTCACAACCAGGCCGGTTCGTTCTCGGTGAACGCCAAGGGTTCGGTCGAGGCTTTCAACGCCGCCGCTACGGAGGCTGCCGTGACGCCGCGTGTTGCCGTTCTCTCGCAGGGCGAGCGTATGCTGCGCGGTCTGGAGGATTCGCGTGAGGTAGTCCGCTGGGCATGCGGTGCCGAGAAGGGTGATGTTTCGGAGATCTTCAACGTGGGCAAGGACTACGTGATCGCTACGCTGACGGACATCGACGACGAGGAGTTCACTCCCATCGAGAAGGTTTCGGCTCAGATCCGTTCGGTAGTGCTCCGTGACAAGAAATACGATTATATCCTCAATGAGCTGTCGGGTTCGACCCTCGAGGAGCAGGCCAAGAACCTGGGTTCAGAGGTTGCTTCTTTCGAAAATGTTAACATGGGCGGTTTCTACGTCGACGGTATGGGTGTCGAGCCCCGCGTCGTAGGTGCCATCTCGTCGACTCCGGCCGAGGAGCAGGGCAAGGTTTCGGCTCCCGTGAAGGGTCTGTCGGGTCTGTATGTCTTCCAGGTCGACAAGATCAGCGAGGCTGACCAGCAGACTGCCGAGGCTGAGCGTGTACGCCAGCAGGCCATGATGGAGAACATCGTTCGTCAGTTCTCGATCCCCGCAGTGCAGGAGATGGCCAATATCCAGGATCTGCGCGGCAAGTACTTCTAATCGAAGAGGCTTATATTCCTGTATATGGGGAGACCGGACTTCAAGTCCGGTCTCCTCTTTTTTTATGCCTGTGGGTTTCGGAGCGGGCGATTTTCGGGGGGGGGCAATGGCCGGAGTGGCAGACGGAGTGATTGCCTGAGTGGAAGGAGGCGCGGAAAGAACGCGGGAAGAGCTGGAAAGCAAGAGTTATACCGTTTGATTCTTGGGTTGCATGGAGGCCAATAACGGTTATGGGAGGCGGGATCATCTCTTCGGAAAAACAGTTTTATGCGGGTATTTTCGATGAATTGGCCATATAAAGGAGGTCTCGTTTGCGGGAATGCATAGTGTATAAATTTTTAGGGATGACTGAATAAGTGAAGAGATCTCGCTGCGGTATGTCGTAGTTGTAAGTATAATGAACAATGTGTGTGCCGGACGGAAAGGTGTGTGCTTTAGCCGTGCGGGCTATTCTGCCGTCCATAGGGAATAAAATTTTTCTTTTTTTCCGGATGCAGAGACAATCATTGGCCGAAATTTGTATCTTTGTCGGGCAATGGTTCGCCATACCGTCGTAGACGGTGGTGATGAAAAGGGAATGCCGTGAAAATCGGCAACAGTTTCCGCTGCTGTAAGTCCGTGAAATGTCCCCTGCGTGGGGCGGAAAGGGTGCAATGACCACTGACGGGGTGTTCCTGTCGGGAAGGTGCGGCCTTGGAGGAGGACGAGTCAGAAGACCTGCCTTGCATTCAGAGTGTTTGCTCTTGCGGAACAAAGGAGCTGCAACCGCTGCCTCGGGTTGGCATCTGCCGACCCCGGGGGAAAGGGTGTCGGGTGGGGACTCCTTCCCGGCTTTCCCCGTAGGACAAACCTCTGTCGCCGCACATGACGAAGCGGAAAATGAGGTTTGTGTCGTCTTTTTCATTAAGGATCTCCACATCTTATTTTCGTTCGGGTGTGTTTTGCGTGTCGGGAAACACCAAAAACAACTTTGATATGAGAAAATTTTATTTTCTGCTGCTGACCGTCCTCTCGCTGGCGGCGTGCAGCGATGATGATGAGGCGGGCTTTGTCCGTACTCCCGAACTGGAGGCCGGTATCGAACGGTTGAATGCCGATGTGCTCCAATTCAAGAAATTCGATGCCGCAGTGTCGGAACTGCAACTCTCCGATGCCGTTGTCGCCGAAGAGAATATCCGGCTGACATTCGATGACGGCAGTGTGGTGGTCGTGCCGCAGAAGGCTGCCGCCGAGTCGTTTGTGACGCTGGCCACTGCCGAGAGCGGTGAACGCTGCTGGGCGGTGCGTACCGCATCGGGTGTGGTGATGCTCACTGATGGTGAGGGACGTACCTGCGGTGTGTCGAAGGACAAGATACCGCATTTCGATATCGACAAGAGCGGCTTTTGGACGGTGAATTTCTCGGTGGCGCTTTCGAGTGAGGAGCAGGCCGTGAGAATCCTCGATGCACAAGGACAACCCGTGGAGGCGAAGGGCAACGAGATGTGTGCCATCATTCGTACGGCGATGGTCGGTGACGGGGAAGTGAAGGTGACATTCGATGACGGTTCGGTTGTGTCGCTGCAGCTCTCCAAGTTCGTTTCCCTGAGCGAGGGAGGCACCTCGAACTGCTATGTGGTCAGTCAGCCAGGCGATTACCGCTTTACGGCAACGGTGCGCGGTAACGGTATGGAAACCTCCGGCGTGACCGCGACTATTGAGGAAAAAGAGTCGTTGACGGCCGATTGGCTGTGGTGCGACAAAGAGGGACTGCTCTCCGATGTAAAGTATTCGAAGGGATATATCTCCTTCACGGCTGCGGAGCAGAAGGGTAATGCAGTTGTTGCGCTCTTCGATGGTGACAAGGTGGTGTGGAGCTGGCACATATGGTTTACGGACACCCCCGAAGAGGTGACTTATCCTAACGGAACGGTGTTCCTTGACCGTAATCTGGGAGCTGTCGGCATAACGGCGAACGGTACCGATGCCTACGGCCTTTATTACCAGTGGGGACGCAAAGATCCCTTCTATGGCGGTGCGACTACCGAAACATCGGCCGATGCCTTTAAGTTAGCCCGCGAAAATACAATCGTCAATCCCCGGTACGCGTCTCTGGATTGGCTGATGGTTAAGGACCACGGCGCAACGCTCGACGAAGCGGCTGCGGCACCCACTTCGTTCTTCAGCTATACGGGACGAGAGGGTAGGGACTGGCAGGTACAGCCCTCAAAAAACGATTTGTGGGGCGAGCGTAAGACCATGTATGACCCCTGTCCAAAGGGATACAGGATTCCCGATGTGGAGGATTGGTGTGATTTGGAAAAGGGAAACCGCTATGTGAGCGGCGTGTCGCGCTGGGACGCTGATACCGACCGCATGGTTTGTACCTTTGGCGGGGTGGAGACATGGTATCCGGCACAGGGTTCACGCAATGCTGCAAACGGCAATCTTGTCGGTCTGGGAAAAACCCGTACGGGCAACTATTGGGCATGTGGCAATCAGGCCGGCAAGGCGGAGTTTCTCTATTTCAAGAAGCCAATTTCGTCCAGTAGCGGAGAGATTAACCGTTCGCTGGTGGCTGAACGTGCGCTGGGTTACAACGTGCGTTGTGTAAAGGAGAAATAGAACTTCGTGCCACAAGACAAATGCCGTTGCCATGTCCGGCAAGGGTAGGGTACTGAAAAAGTAATCCCTATTCAGACCATTCTGAAGGATGATTGAAAAATTAGAGTTTGCCAATACCTTATCCAGGGATTTGGCGAACTCTAATTTTTATTTGCAGAGAATATGTGATGTTTATACGCTCTGTTTTTCGTTGATCGTATTGTCGGAATTTCAGTTGTAGTCATCCGATTTAAATTCTCAAGCCCATGCTGCGGTTGTGCCGAGCAAAAAACAACGGGGAAGTCTCTTCAGGAGGCTTCCCCGTTGTCGGTTCTGATGGTAAGTCTGCTTGAGGATTAGTCCTCCAGGAGGATCTCAAGCATCTTGATGGCAGCCGTGGCGATCGGAGTACCGGGGCCGAAGATGGCGGCGGCACCGTCGCGATACAGCTCGTCGTAGTCCTGGTGGGGGATCACACCGCCGACAATGACGATGATATCCTCACGACCCAGCTTCTTGAGCTCGGCGATGATCTGCGGCACGAGGGTCAGGTGACCTGCTGCCAGCGACGATACACCCACTACGTGGACGTCGTTCTCGACAGCCTGCTTTGCAGCCTCGGCCGGAGTCTGGAACAACGGACCCATATCGACGTCGAAACCGATGTCGGCATAACCCGTAGCTACGACTTTGGCACCACGGTCGTGACCGTCCTGGCCCAGCTTGGCGATCATGATACGCGGCTGACGGCCTTCCTTCTTGGCAAATTCGGCACACAACTCCTTGGCGTGTGCAAAAGACTTATCGTTTTTCACCTCTGAACTGTAAACTCCTGAAATGGAACGTATAACTGCTTTGTAGCGGCCTACGACAACCTCGCAGGCATCCGAGATCTCGCCCAGTGTTGCGCGGACCTTGGCAGCCTCGACGGCCAGAGCCAACAGGTTGCCCTGCTTGGTCTTGACGCACTCGGTGATGGCCTCCAAAGCCTTCTTCACGGCAGCCTCGTCGCGGTTGGCGCGCAGCTCCTTCAGACGCTTGATCTGGCTCTCGCGAACGGCCGTGTTGTCCACGGCGAGGATGTCGATCGGAGCCTCTTTCTCCAGACGGTACTCGTTCAGACCGATGATCTTCTCCTCACCCGAGTCGATACGGGCCTGCTTGCGGGCCGAAGCCTCCTCGATACGCATCTTCGGAATACCCGTCTCGATGGCCTTGGCCATACCGCCGAGTTTCTCGACCTCCTGAATGTGCTCCCAAGCCTTGTGGGCGATCTCGTTGGTCAGGGATTCTACGTAGTAGGAACCTGCCCACGGATCGACCGAACGGCAGATGTTCGTCTCGTTCTGAATGTAGATCTGGGTGTTACGTGCAATACGTGCCGAGAAGTCGGTCGGCAGGGCGATGGCCTCGTCCAGGGCGTTGGTGTGGAGCGACTGGGTGTGACCCAAGGCGGCACCCATGGCCTCGATGGCCGTACGTGCGACGTTGTTGAAGGGATCCTGCTCCGTGAGCGACCATCCCGACGTCTGGGAGTGGGTACGCAGGGCGAGCGATTTGGGGTTCTTCGGGTCGAACTGCTTCACGATCTTGGCCCACAGCATACGTGCGGCACGCATCTTGGCGATCTCCATGAAGTGGTTCATACCGATGGCCCAGAAGAACGACAGACGCGGTGCGAAGGCATCGACCGACATTCCGGCGTTGATACCGGCACGCAGATACTCCAAACCGTCGGCCAGCGTGTAGGCCAGCTCGATGTCGGCCGTGGCACCTGCCTCCTGCATATGGTAGCCCGAGATCGAGATCGAGTTGAACTTGGGCATATTCTGCGACGTGTACTCGAAGATATCGGCGATGATACGCATCGAGAACTCGGGCGGATAGATATAGGTGTTACGCACCATGAACTCCTTGAGGATATCGTTCTGGATCGTACCGGCCAGCTGGTCGAGCGTGCAGCCCTGCTCCAGACCCGTCACGATGTAGAAGGCCAGGATCGGCAGCACGGCGCCGTTCATGGTCATCGACACCGACATGCGGTCGAGCGGAATGCCGTTGAAGAGCACCTTCATGTCCTCCACCGAGCAGATCGAAACACCGGCTTTACCCACATCGCCCACTACACGCGGGTGATCGGCGTCGTAGCCGCGGTGCGTAGCCAGGTCGAAGGCCACCGAAAGACCCTTCTGACCGGCGGCCAGGTTTCGGCGATAGAATGCGTTGGACTCCTCGGCGGTCGAGAAGCCTGCGTATTGGCGAATGGTCCACGGACGCATAACGTACATCGTGGAATAGGGACCGCGCAAGAAGGGGGCCAGACCTGCCGTATAGTTCAGGTGCTCCATGCCTTCGAGGTCCTCGGCCGTATAGGTACCCTTCACGGGGATACGCTCGGCCGTCAACCACGGTTCAACTTCCTCGTGGTTTTTCGAGGCGCAGCAGTTCTGGGCGGCGCCTTCGTATGTCAATTCAGAAAATTTTGCTCTCATGATCAGATTCCCATCTCTTTAAGGTAGAACTTCAGTGTCTCAAGCACATTCGACTTCACGTTGATGAAGTTCGAGATACCCTGTGCCTCCAACTCGGGAGCGCAGGCCGGAGCTCCGGCTACGACCAGGATGGCCTTGCCCTCCAGCTGCTCCTTGATGCGGGGTGCCAGTTCGGCGTAGTCGTCGTCCGAGGCGCAGACCACCACGATCTGGGCTTTCGACTCCAAGGCGGCTTTCACGCCCTCCTCGATGGTCTTGAAATAGGTGTTGTCCTGTACGCGGATACCGGCGCAGGCGAAGAAGTTGCACGAGAACTGTGCACGGGCACGGGCCATGGCCAGGTTGCCGCACGTGAGCATGAAGGCCTTGGGAGCCTTGCCCGAACGGTCGACGGTCATACGCATCTGCTCGAAGGCCATGGCACCGCGATATGGCGTGAGGACATTGCCCTCGGCGTGGGTGCGGGTGACGACCTCCTGTCCGATTTGCTCGGGAGCGACCTCCGTGAAGTTGGGGAACTGGTTGGCACCCAGCAACGTCATGCGGCGCGTGGCGATCTTCTTGTCTTTCGAAGCGGCCGAAGCCTCAACCATCTCCTTGATGACACCTTGTTTATAAGCCTCGGCATAGCCGCCCTTCTGCTCCAGGTCGAGGAAGAGTTTCCAAGCCTCGGCAGCGATCGACTGCGTGAGGTTCTCGATGTAGTACGAACCGCCGGCGGGGTCGACCACCTGGTCGAAGTGGGCCTCGTGCTTGAGCAGCAGCTCCACGTTGCGGGCGATACGCTTCGAGAACTCGTCGGGAGTCTCGTAGGAACGGTTGAAGGGAGTGACCTCCAGCGAGAATACGCCACCGATGGCAGCCGACATGGCCTCGGTCGTGCCGCGCAGCATATTGACATAGGGGTCGTAGACGGTCTGGTTCCAACGCGAGGTCTCGGCGTGGATCATCATCTTGCACGAGCAGCTCTTCTCGGGGTTGTAGCCCTTGACGATGTTGGCCCAGAGCATACGTGCGGCGCGCAGTTTGGCGATCTCCAGGAAGTAGTTCGAGGTGATCGACAGCGAGAAGCGCAGCGAACGGGCAGCCTCTTCGGCAGTGACGCCGGCCTCGGACAGACGGGCGATGTAGTCGTTTCCGGCCGAGAGGGCGAAAGCCAGCTCCTCGACGATGGTCGATCCCGAGTTACCGAAGATCTGACCCGAAACGGTCACCACGCGGATATGCTTGTAGGGGGCGAATTTCTTGATCAGACCGGCGATGCGCTGGAAGCAGCTTTCGCCGTTGTTGGGCGACTGGAAATCGCCTTTGGTCGAGAGTCCCTTGACCAGGGGGTCGATCTCGAACGAGATGTTGACCTCATCCTTGTTGACCTGCTCTTTTTCGAGCTTGGCCAGCACCAGGTCGGCCACGGCGGCGAGTTTTGAGCCGGAGAACGTGATGGCGACGGCCGGGAGATAGATCTCGCGGGTCAGCGTGTCGAGGTCCTCGGCCGAGAACTCCTCCTTGAGGATTTCGAAGCCCAGGGAGTTGACACCTGCATTTAAGAGGTGGAGAGCCTCCTTGTTGGCCTCTTCTGGGTCGGTCACCGCAACGCTTTGGTGGATGCGCCACCGGTTGTTGTTACGGGTGCTGCGCACATAAGGGAATTCGCCTGCCTGCGCTCCCAGGAATTTGATGCCTTCGAGATTTTCGGCGCGGTAGTAGGGGCGAACGTTGAATCCTTCGTCGGTACGCCAAACCAATTTGCGCTCATAATCGGCACCTTTCAGGTCCACTGCAATCGCCTCTTCCCACTTTTCGGTTGGTACGGGTGGAAATTCGGCAAACAGTTTTTCACGTGTGTTATTTGCCATAACTATTTAGAGATTAGTATGAGTTCTATAAAAGAGCTTAAAAAACTATGTAAAGGTATAAATTTATTCCGGATTTGCATCATGATTTGTTACAAAAATAACAGATTTGCTCCGTTTTTTCATATTCGCCGAGTCCGAGGAAGGGGATCGGAGGGCGGGTGGCGGGTTCGCGAAAAGAACAAAAAGTGTCGGTTTGGCGGGTCGATTCCGCTGCGGACGGAAAATCGTGATTTCGGGGAAATATGTGAAAATTTGCATTGTTATTCAAATAACATACCGTTTTTCGCCGGATTTCGGAAAAAAAAGCCTCTGTTTTTCGAAAATGTTCATAAAAAAACAACAACTTTTCGGATTTCGGACGTTTTGCACAATTCGTGGAAAAGGGAAAAAACGTATCTTTGCAACATCAAATTTCGAATCGAAAAGCCTATGTCGTTGCTCAGATTTAAAATGGTCGATGCGGCCATCAATCACCGGGCCGTAGAGGTGAACGTCCCCGACGGTCGTCCCTCGGATTATTTTGCCGAGAAAGTTTTCAACCGCGCTGCCATGCGCAAGTATCTCGATCGTAAAACCTTTGCCATCCTCCTGGAGACCATGGAGAAGCGTGCGCCCCTGCCCTTCGAGGTGGCCGACAGCGTGGCTGCCGGTATGCGCCAGTGGGCCATGGAGCATGGTGCCGACCACTATACGCACTGGTTCCAGCCCTTGACGGGAGGTACGGCCGAGAAACACGACTTTTTCGCCGAACCCGACGGCGAGGGCTCCGTCCTGGAGGAGTTCTCCGGAAAGCTCCTCGTACAGCAGGAGTCCGACGCCTCGTCGTTCCCCAACGGTGGAATCCGCAATACGTTCGAGGCCCGCGGCTATTCGGCCTGGGACCCCTCATCGCCGGCGTTCATCGTTGACACGACGCTCTGTATCCCTACGGTGTTCATCGCCTATACGGGTGAGGCTTTGGACTATAAGGTGCCGTTGCTGCGCTCGCTGACGGCCATCAACCGCGCGGCCACCGAGGTGTGCCACTACTTCGACAAGAACGTCCAGCGGGTCGATACCTATCTGGGCTGGGAGCAGGAGTATTTCCTGGTCGACGAGAGCCTTTGGGCCGTCCGTCCCGACCTGATGCTCACGGGCCGCACGCTCATGGGCCACGAGTCGGCCAAGAACCAGCAGCTGGAGGATCACTACTTCGGAGCCATCCCCACGCGGGTGATCTCCTTCATGCGCGACCTGGAGTACGAGTGTCTGAAACTGGGCATTCCCGTCAAGACGCGCCACAACGAGGTGGCCCCCAACCAGTTCGAGCTGGCTCCCGTCTATGAGGAGGCCAACCTGGCCAACGACCACAACCAACTGCTGATGACCATCATGGACAAGATCGCCCGCCGCCACGAGTTCCGCGTGCTGCTCCACGAGAAGCCCTTCAAGGGAATCAACGGCTCGGGCAAGCACAACAACTGGTCGCTGGGTACGGATACGGGAGTGAATCTCATGGGGCCGGGAAAGACCCCGACCGAGAATCTTCAGTTCATCACCTTCCTGGTCAACGTCATCTCGGCAGTTTACAAATACAACGGATTGTTGAAGGCCTCGATCGTGAGCGCCACCAATGCCCACCGTCTGGGTGCCAACGAGGCACCTCCGGCCATCATCTCGGCCTTCCTCGGATCGCAGATTTCGGGCGTGCTTGACAAACTGGCCGTGGACCGCGACGATGACGACATACGTTTCGATGCCAAGAACGTATTCAAGATGAGCGGCATCTCGCATATGCCGCCCCTGTTCCGCGACAATACCGACCGCAACCGCACCTCGCCCTTTGCTTTCACGGGTAACCGCTTCGAGTTCCGTGCGGGCGGTTCGTCGGACAACTGCGCCGAGCCTATGATTGTCCTGAACTCGATCGTGGCGGCCGAGTTGACGCAGTTCAAGAAGGAGGTCGACGAGATGATCGAGGGCGGCATGAAACGTGAACGGGCCATCTACAAGAAGCTCAAGCAGATGATCAACGCGTGCCGTGCGATCCGTTTCGACGGCAACGGCTACTCCGACGAGTGGCGTCGGGAGGCCGAGCGTCGCGGTTTGGACTGCGAGAACTCCACGCCGCTGGTGCTGGACCGCTATCTGGACGAGCGCACGGTCGAGATGTTTTCGTCGATGGGCGTATTCTCGCGCGTGGAGCTTGAGGCCCGTGCCGAGGTCAAGTGGGAGACCTACACCAAGAAGATCCAGATCGAGGCCCGCGTGCTGGGTGATCTGACGATGAACCACATCGTGCCGATTGCATCGCGCTATGAGGCCATGCTGCTCGACAAGGTCTATAAGATGTCGCAGATCCCGGGTTTGAATGCCCAGTCGGACATTGAGCTGATCAAGAAGATCCAAAACCATACGGCCCAGATCCAGCGCATGAGCGACGAACTGGTCGAGGCCCGCAAGAAGGCCAATCCGATCGAGGATCAGCGTCAGAAGGCCATTGCCTACCACGACACGGTGGCGGTTCTGTTCGACGAGATCCGCTATCATGTCGACAAGCTGGAGGAGATCATCGACGATCAGATCTGGCCGTTGCCCAAGTATCGCGAACTGCTCTTCTTGAGATAATGCCCCGTAGAGGCTGTGAGGCGGCTGTTTGGGGCTGTGAGGTGGCTCGATGGGTGGGGCTATGGATGGCAGCGGGACTTTGGAGGCGTGGCTCGGTTCCGAGGTGGCTGGCAAGGGGTCTGTCCTTTGGCTTTATTCCGAGGGGCTGCGCTGAGGTTTTGGGCCTCTGAATCTGTCTGAGGCTCGATTCCATAGGCAGTCCCGGGGTGTTGGTTTTTGGCTTCTGTTTTTTGCTCCGTCTCAAGTCGGCCTGGTTGCCCCGCAATTATGATTCGCAGGATGCACTTACTTCCGTATTTTCGGAAGAGTGTATCCTGCTTTTTTGGGGGGGGGAAATTCTTATCCGGATTTCTCCCTTTCTGTCCCTGTTCCTTTATGTACGGATGTTGCTGCTTGATTCCTAAGTCTATGGGCGGATAAGAGTATCGTGCCTTTTGCCGATGGCGTGTTTGTGTCAGCCAGCCTTCCTCCAACCTCCCAACCTCTCAGCCAAACTGTCTTGTCCTTGTCCTGTCTTGTCCTTGTCCTGTCCTGTCCTGTCCTGTCCTGTCCTGTCCTGTCCTGTCCTGTCCTGTCC
>JAHHQK010000037.1 GCA_020026435.1 Alistipes sp.
CGGCATCTGCCGTTTGCAAATTTAACGAAAAGTGCACAGAATCAAAAAGTTTCGACAACCATTATTTGCTCTGTCATACAGGAAATTATATTTTTGCACAGAAAAATGAAGATATAAATTTCCACCTGTTTTTTTAAATTGTTCTTTTGGAGATATTTACAGGTCAAAACTTCGCCGCCGTCAATTCCGGTCCGATACCCTCCACACCACACCCCGACAAATTCCGCATCACCCGCCCCACCCTTCCTCCACCCCGTTTTCGGACATCGAGCCTCAAATTGCGGAAATTCTAAATCTTCCGCCCCTTATCCTGCATCATTTTTCCAGTCTTACTTTCCGCCTGTTCCACTCCGTTCACCTCCGCATCTCTGGCTGCTCGCCCGGCTTTCCGACCCGCCACTTCACTCCCCCTTTCCCGCAGGCAGGATCTCCTTCCGACCCATACCCAATGTATAATATAGTCCTCCGAATAACGCTCTTTCCAAATAAAAACCGACCGCCGATTTTCACTTTTTTTAACCTTTTGATAAATTAATGCACCCGAGAAGACGTTATATCCGATTTTTTATCTAATTTTATATTCCAAATTCAAGATCTAAAGAATTATGGTAAAAATATTCTGTGTAAACACCCAGACCAGCAAGACATTCCCCGAAGGAACGACCTTGATGGAAATGCTCCCCGAGTTCAAATTCGACCAACCCTACCCTATCCTTTCGGCCAAAGTCAACAACGTCAGCCAGGGATTGAAATACCGCGCCTTCAACAGTCGCCAGGTCGAATTTCTGGACTACCGCACCTACCTCGGGCGCAGCGTCTACAGCAATTCGCTCTGCTTTCTGCTGACCAAGGCGTCCTCCGATGTCTTTCCCCGGGCCAGGGTCACCATCCGCCGCCCGATCTCCAAGGGCTACTTCTGCTCGATCGACAAGGGTGACGGCACAGAATTCACCCAGGCCGATCTCGACCTGCTCCGCGCACGCATGACCCGGATCGTCGAGGAGAATCTCCCGTTCCGCCGCTGGGAAGTGCGCCTGGAGGAAGCCATCGACCTGTTCCAAAAACGGGGACAGGACGACACGGTGAAACTACTCAAGACCTCCAACGACGTCTATGTCAACTACTACACCCTGGGCGACACTCCCGACTATTACTTCGATGTGCTGCTTTCGAGTACGGGCTACATCAAGGTGTGGGACCTTTCGATGTACCGCGGAGGCCTGCTCCTCAGAATACCCGACCGCCACAAACCCCAGCAACTGGCCCCCTTCAACGAACAGCCCAAGACCTTCGAGATCTTCTCCGAAAGCCTGCGCTGGAACAAGATCATGGGACTGGAGAATGTCGGCGACGTCAACCTGGCGTGTGACCGCGGCGAGGCGTCCGACCTGATCAAGGTGGCGGAGGCCCTGCAGGAGAAGAAGATCGTGCAGATCGCCGAGGAGATCGATCGCCGCGTGCATCTGCCCGAGCCCGTGCGCATCGTCCTGATCACGGGACCGAGCAGCAGCGGCAAGTCCACGTTCTGCAAGCGTCTGAGCATCCAGCTCAAGGCATGCGGTCTGCATCCCGTGTCGTTCTCTACGGACGACTACTTCGTGAACCGCCTCGACACCCCGAAGCTCCCCGACGGGTCCTACGATTTCGACAACTTCGACACCGTGGACCACGAATACCTCCAGAATGACATCATCCGCCTGCTCAAGGGCGAGGAGGTCGAGGTACCGGAGTACAACTTCGTGACGGGTATCCGCGAGATGAACGGCAAGAAACTCAAGCTGGAGGAGGGCATGGTGCTGCTCGTGGAGGGAATCCACGCGCTGAACCCCAAGCTCACCGACCGTGTGCCGGCCGAGTCGAAATACAAGATCTTCATCAACACTATCACGAGCATCTCGCTCGACAACCACAACTGCATCCCCACGAGCGACAACCGTCTCCTGCGCCGCATCATGCGCGACTTCAACAAGGGGGCGTTCACGGCCCGGGAATCGATCTCCAACTGGCCCAACGTAAGGCGTGCGGAAGTCAAGTGGATCTACTCCTTCCAGGAGAATGCCGATGTGATGTTCAACTCGACCTATATCCTCGAATTCGCCGTCCTGAGGGCTCATGCCGAGCGTATTCTGATGACCATTCCCAAGAATTGTCCCGAATACAGCGACGCCCACCGTCTGAAGAAATTCCTCAGCTACTTCACGCCCGTCTCGGACAAGGATATTCCGGCAACATCGCTGATCCGCAGTTTTATCGGCGGCAGCAGCCTCTAATCCGAAGTACGGATACGATACAAGGCCCTATTCACTCAAAAAGGATGACTCCCCGTAAATCAGGGTGTCATCCTTTTGTTTTAAGTTCGGGCGGGCAGGTACATCGTTTCGGACCGCCTTTCCCTTTCCTCTCGCCAACGCCAATAGTACAGGATCAGCACATTCCGGCCGAAGGACAACAGCCTAGGCCCTCGATCTTCACTCGGTCAGCGCACAACACCCCAAAATTTCACTTCCCAAAGCACAAAAAAAGGCAGGACAACCAAAGTTGCCCTGCCCGTTTCAAAACGGAATCCGGAATAGATTACTTAAACCAAAGTTTCGTTGCGTAGTCGGCACCGGCACCGTTGGTCACCACCGCCGTGTTGATCGGGAAGTAACCGCGGGTAATGTCGACCGACTGGATGGGGTTGCGCTCGGGAGCCATATTGCCGTCGCAGAGGATCGCCAGATCCAGGCCCTCGAATTTTACCTTGTTGTTACTGTGGATCAGTTTCACGGCATCGGTATTCTCGGCCGCATGACCCAGCATGTAGACATAATTGTTCGCAACCGACGAAATACCTGCATCATAGGTGTTGTCATATATACAAACCATATAGGTGGATTTCTCGGAAGAGGGAACCTTCGTGTAATCGGTGTAAATGACGTTTTCCTCCATGACAATACCGCGTCCCATGGCCGAACGCGTCAGCACGTTGGGCTGATAGATGTTGTAGAGGGTGTTGCCCTTGACGGTCACCGTCACGTTCCGGGTCTGATACTGCTCCGAGTGACCCGTATTGATGATGTGGGCCTTCACCATCACATCGCCATAGATCACACAACGCGTCACCTTCATGGCATCCATACCCTCGTAACCGACCTCTTTCCTGGTCGACGAGATGGCATAGACCGAAGGCTGGGCGGCCTTCTCGTTGTAGCGGATGATCGAGTTGTCGACCACAACTTGCGAGAAGCAGGCTTTCGGGTTACCGTCGTAGACCACATAGCGGCCCTTGTCCTTACCCATGTCGATCGTACAATCCTGCAGGTGTACCGAAGTATTCTTCATCTTGGCGTTGGCGTCGGTGAACATATACGAAACACCCGGACGCACCTCCAGGTGGAGGTTGGCAATCGTCAGATTGCGGTTGCAACGCAACTCGGGTGTCAGCAGGTGTACCTGTGCCTTTTGGGGAAAACGACCCACGAGGATCATATCGCCCTTCACTCCGGCATTGAGCGAGGTCATCGTCTCCTCGATCGAGGCCTTGTCGGCCGTCGTGTTGTCGACGAAGACTAAACCGCCCTCCTCGAATACCGCCTTGTTCAGTTCGGAAGCCTTCAGCAGCCTGGCCTCGGGGTAGATCACATTGCTGATCTTCACCTCGCCCAGCATGAACTCCTTGCCGCTCTTCCAGTCCTCATAGTAATCCTGGTCCGAGACAACGGGAGCCGCCGCCGTACGAGCCTTCACAACCACCAATCCGCTGTTGACATCGCCCTGCAAGGCCACCACATAGAGCGCATACTCCGTCTCGGCCTCAAGATCGTTGATCGTCAACACGTTGCCGGCACCTACCGTACCGTTGGCAATGACCTCATCGACCGAAGGTTCGGTCCGAGCGGCTGCCTGTATCAGGTATTTCCACAGATCGGCGTTCTGCACCGTCACATCGAACGAAAGGCTCGAATGCGTCGGGAGAATCGTCTCCGAAAGTACGACATTGACCGTCGGAGTCGTGATCTCGCCTCCGCCCAAAGCCACCTGGATCTTGGCGATGGTCGAGAAACCGTTCTTGGCAACGGCCAGCACGGCTACATCCGTCGACGAGTCGGCCGTTGCACGCGAAGCGACCGTGGGAGCCGTCACCGCCAGGGTGGCATTCTCGCCCACGACCTTCAGCGTGGCCTTCCAGCCCTCGGGAGCAGTCACCATGGTCTGATCCACACCCAGCATTTTGACCGTATATTCACGCGTCTGACCCAGCGTAAAGGTCTGCACGCCGGCCGCAGGGAGTTCGATCTGGCAGAGGAAATCCGAAATGATGGGCACGACCAACTCCTGGCCGTTCTTCATCACGATCACCAGGCGGTCGGACTCGACACGCACATCCTCAAAGAATTTATCGGTCACGGTACCCGAACCCACAGCCTTCACCTTGTTTCCGGCCGTATCGAGTACATAATCCCAGGTCTTGCCGTCATAGCTCACCTGCCAGAATCCGGTCTCGGCCTCGATGCGGAACCGGGGCGACTGACCGTCGGCCACCGAAGCCTTCACACCCAGGTCGATCCACGTCTGTCCGTTGTCAACCGAATACTGCCATGTGCCGTCGGCCGAAATACCGATCTGGGGGATCACCGCCTCGGCGGCACTGCCCTGCACCAGTTCGATCACCTCACCGTTGCTCAACGTGATGACATATTTGTCACCCACCTTCTCGACCTTGTTGATCGTGGCCCCCTCCTTATAGAGTTCCGCCAGCGACTCGATCGTCGTATTGATCTCGGCCACCTTGCTCTCCAACTGAGCCACCCGATCCTTCAGGGAATCGATCTCCGACCACAGATCGTCGTTATCGTCGTCGCAGGCCGCAAGGAACAGAGGAGTCAGCGCCACGGCGAACATCATCAAAAACTTTTTCATAAATATCTTTTGTGTTATTATTTCAAAGCATTAAGCCATGCGGGAACATAACCCAGACGGGCCTCCAGCTGAGCCTCGAAGAGCGACTGCGGATAGACCGCCTCGCCCTGCTTCTCGATATATTTGAGCTGCGTGGGGTCGAACTCCAACGAGGAAGCCGCACCGTGCATACCGACGATGATCGGCGGCAGGTTCTTCCAGTAGTACTCGCCCTCGGCACGCGACATCCACCACTTGAAGGGGATGTTGTTCGTGAAGTATGTGAGACTCGTAGCGTCGAAGTTCCAAAAGGTCATGTCGGCCAGGTGGTTGGGAACATTCTCCATGGCACCGCCGAAACGCGACTGCGTGAATCCGCCCCGGCAGCGGTCGATCAGCGTGGCACGCGGCTGACGCGAATGCGACTCGAAGAAGCTGTCGATGCCCCACACATTGTTCCACAGCACGGTACCCAGTGCCGTATTCGACACACCCGAGGCGTGGTACTGGCCCACGTTGTCCATCATGGCACCCTCCTGCGGCGAGTGGTCGGCCACCAGACCACGGCCGTTTTCCAGCACCTTGCCGATGAAGATGCGCGACGACGAAGCCGCACGCACACCCGAGTGACCGCGCACGCCCGTGATGTTGATGTCATAGGCCGAACAGTTGGCACTGAACGAGATGGAGGCTGCCTCGCTGATGTTGACGAAGTCCACGCGGCGCAGCCACGAGTTCGTCAGACGCATCATCTGCAAGGGTTTGTAGGCACCGTCGTCAAACCACGACGAGTGGTGGACAAAGTTCGGATTGGCGTGGCCCTCGAACGTAAGGTCCTCGACACCCACATTTTCGTAATGGGGATATTTCTGAATGGTCCATCTCCAGCGGGGATCCACCGCGTGCATGATCGGCTCGTGGAAGATCAGCGTATTGCCATTGACGGCCTTGACCTGGTGGAAATCCTCGACGATGACACCGTCCTTGATCAGGTGTTTCATCTGCGGCTCCACGGCAAAGGGGGACAGCTCCTCGGCAATCAGCTCCGGATCGTTGTTCTTCAGGTAGAGGCACACCCAGTCACCGGCCGAGATTCCGGCCGTCGTCGACACCGACACGGCAAACGAACCCTTGGCGGCACCGCCCGTCACATCGGCGAGTTTCGTGGTCAGATGGCTCGAATTGTGCTTGATGTTGATCATCGTCGGCGACGAATACATCACCTTGGGGGTCTGCGGCAGGTTGGGCGTATCCATCACCAGCGTGGTCTTGCCACGACCCGCGCCCTTGATCACCAGGTTGCCGCCGCGAATGAAGATCTCATGGCTGGCGTTGTTACCCTTCGAGTCGAAGATCGTCGCCTCGGGGCCTCCGTCGGCCGTATTGTCGTCGTCGTTGTGGAGGATGAAGCGGCCCTCGGGAAAGTAGATCACCGCACGCGCATTGGCATTGGCCTGGTTCTTGCCCGCGGGAGTCGTACCCGAAAGTTTCAGCTCATAGAGCAGCTTCTCCAAAGCCTCGCGCGACGAGGTCTTGCCCGTGGGGTCGGCTCCGTAGTCGCAGACGTTGTAGACCGCATAACCCCAGTCCATTCCGTCGGCGGGGGCCTCCTCGGCGTGTTTATATCCGGCGTAGGAGTAGTCCAGCAGGACATTGTCCGAGGCTCCGGTCTTGAACTTGCGCCAAGCCTCGCAACCCAGCTCTTCAACGGGCTTGTTGATCAGTGTAGCCTTCACGACGGCCTTTTTCAGATAACCCTTCTCCGAGACGACCACCACCTCGATCTCCACCGGGGACTCCTCCTCGGAAAATGTCGCGGGAGCAGTCACCGTAAGCTCGGTCTCGCCCAGGACGGCTTTCCAGCCCTTCGGGGCCTTGATCATGGCCTCCTTGATGGCCGTCTGCTTCACCTCGAAGCGGCGCACCTCGCCCAGGAGGAAGTTCTCACCCTCGGCCAGGGCCTTGATCTCGATACCAAACGTATCCTCTACGGGCAGAGTCAGCGTCTGACCCGTCAACAATTCGATCTTGAGCTGGTGGTTCTTTTCGTCGTAGGTCACCGACCGGAAGAAACCACTGTATTCGATTTCGCCCTTGTCGCCAAAGGCCGTGACGGGTTTTCCGTCGACCAGGATTCGGTTATAGGTGTTGCCGCCATCGACACTCACCTCCCAGAATCCGTTTGCATCGACCCGTACCAGAGGAGTCACCCCCTCGGTGGCATGCTCCCCGCTGTCATTCGTGGGATAGGCCGACACGGGTTTGCCGTCGACGATCAGACGTTGGAACTCGCCCTCACCGACACGGTATATCCAATACCCATCGGCATCGATACCCAACACGGGCACCTGAGCCGGGACTTTGCCGCCCAGGGTGATCTCGATCTTCGTACCGTCGCTCAATTCGAGAACATAGCCCTTGTCCGTAGGGGTCGTACCCACGATCACGGTCTTGGAATCGAGCAGGCGCTTCAGTGCGCTGATGTCCTCATTAAGGTCCTTGACGACCGTGTTTTGCAGTTGCTCCACACGGTCGTTCAACGAACCCAGTTCCGAGAGAAGATCATCCCTGTCGTCATTACATGATTGCAGCGCAAAACAGAAAACCGCCGCAACACATAAAAGGATTTTATTCATTACAGATCTTCTTTATTGATTTACAAGGCGTCGTAGGGAACGACATCGCTCAGGATGCGCTCACGATACCAAATGTCGTTCGTGTCGTGCAGCTGCACGGCCAACTCGTGGCACAGTTCCTTGAAGAGGGCCTCGTTCTGCTTGGGATCCAGCGGATTCATCTGGTAGGGATCCTCCACATTGTCGAGAATCTTCACGGTATTGAGCTTGCCGTCGCGCGTCACGGTCAGCTCCATCGAGTAGCGGGCGGTCTTCACACCTCGAGCCACGGGGAAGAAGTTGATCACCTCGCCATCCTCCTTGCAGTCGCCGTTGACGTTACGCATATAGATGGCCGACTTCGGACGCTCGGGCTGATCGGCGGCCTGCGTGAAGATCTTCGAGTAGTCGCGGCCCTCGACGCTCGCGGGGATACGATCCGACAGACCGGCCAGACCCAGCAGCGTAGGCATGATGTCGGGCGTGGAGATCATCAGATCGTCCACACGGTGCTTCAGATGACCCGGGTAGCGGACGATGAAGGGGATGTTGAGCGATTCGCGCCAGATGGTGTTCTTCGGCTCGGTGATACCCTGGCTGCACATCGTCTCGCCGTGGTCCGATGCGAACACGACGATCGTGTTCTCCTTCAGACCGGCCTTCTCCAAAGCATCCATCAGACGGCCGAACTCGCGATCGATACCGCTCACGTTGGCAAAGTAGTAGCGGGCGCTGCGGGCCTTGGCCATCGTGGTGTCGGCATTGGGGCGCACGAGCAGCTCGCCGTCGCTCTTGTCCTTATACAGGGCCAGACCCTCCAGGTCGCAGTCCTTCTCCGACTGGTAGGGCGAGTGGGGCGGGTTCATGCCAATCATCATGAAGAAAGGTTTGTCCGTGTCACGCACATTGCCCTTGTTCTCGATATACTCGATGGCCTTCGTCACCTCGTGCTTCACCGACCACTCGTCGATGTCGTGGCGGTTGCCGTCGTTGTCCCAGTAGTGGGGATGTTTATGGACGTCGAACGTACCGTAGGAGTACCAGTAGTTAAAGCCGTGGCGACGCTCTTTGGGGGTGTAGGCATCCCACTCGGGCATACGGTTGCCGACATAGGTACCGGGGTTCTGGGGGTTGTTGCGCGTCGGGGCATCGACGTGGAGTTTGCCCAGATAGGCGCAATCGTAGCCGGCAGCGCTGAACACATCGCTCACACACTCGGCATCCTCACGCAAGGAACTGAACGAACGCTCCGACATACAGTTCAGCACCACGCCGTTGCGCTCGGGGTACATACCCGAAAGCAGCATGCCGCGGTGGGGGCTGCTGACCGGGAAGTTACTTACGGCATCGCTCAGGACGACCGACTCGCCGGCAAAACGGTCCAGGTTGGGCGTAATGACCGGGTCACCGCACCAGTTGACCTGCGAGGCGTACTCGGGATCATTCCAGAAACCGAACGAGCAGTTGCGGTACTGATCCGGGAAGACATAGATGACATTGGGACGCTCGGGGGCAGCCGTCTGGCCGCAGGCCGAGAATACAAGCCCCGTAAGCGGTAAGATATTCTTAGCGTTGATCATGGTAATAGTAGAATTATATATTTCAGTTAGTTTTTTATTTCGGAGCCCCGCCTCTTGACGGGAACCGTGTCTTTTTCGGGGGACAATCCCGGATCCGTTTTCACGGAACCGGGATTGGCGGGGTGGAACTTCTTATGTCATCGTTTAGAACAACGGCTCTCCGGCCTCGACATGCCCCTTGCGAATCAAGGCCTCGAGGAAGTAGTAGTCGGCGTAATTCAGAGGCACGTCGATGCTGCTGTTGTGGGGAATGCTGCCCACCGAGTGCATCAACAGGAAGCCTTTGTTCTCACCGACGGCAGCGCGGTAGGCGGGAGTCGAGAGCGACTCGATCATCTTATCGGCCTGCTGCTTGTAGAGCTCGTTCTTCGTATAGGTGTACATCTCGTAGAATGCCGAGGCAACGATGGCTGCCGACGATACGTCACGCGGCTCGTTGGGGATCTTCGGAGCATCGAAATCCCAGTAGGGAACCAGATCCTCGGGCATATTCTCGTCGTTGAGGATGAAGGCGGCTACCTTCTCGGCGTGATCCAGGTACTTCTTGTCACCCGTGAAGCGGTAGCAGGTCGTGTAACCATAGACGGCCCAAGCCTGACCGCGGGCCCAGGCCGACTCGTCGGCATAACCCTGGGCGGTGCAACGGCCGCGAACCTCACCCGTCGTCAGATCGTAATCAACCACGTGGTAGCAGCTGTTGTCATCGCGGAAGTGCTCCTGCATGGTGCGGTCGGCGTGGCTGATGGCCATACGGCGGAAGGTGTCGTCACCGCTGAACTCCGAAGCCTTGAACATCAACTCGAGGTTCATCATGTTGTCGATGATCACCGGGCACTGCCAGCCTCTCTTGCCCTGCCAGCCGCGGTCGGCGTCCCACGACTGGATCACGCCCGGCACCTCGCGGAAACGCGTAGCCAGCGATTTGGCCGTCTCGACGATCACCTCCTTATAACCGGGGATCTGCTTCAGACGCTCGCCGTTGCCGTAGCTGTCGCCGATCATGAAGCCCACGTCGTGGTGCCATTTAAGGTGTTTTACCGAATCGAGGATCTCGGTGTGCTTCTGTGCGCGTGTGGCCCAGGCCTCGTCACCCGTCAGCTCATACATATACCAGAGTGTTCCGGCAAAGAAACCGCTCACCCAGTCGTCGATGGGCACGAAGTGGATCTTACCGTTGCGGATGGTCGAAGGGATACGCAACTTGCCGCCCATCTCGCTCGAGTCGGCCAACATACCGATCTGCTGTTTGGCCACGGCAATGTTCTCATCGATGATGTTCGTCTGCTGAGGAGTCTGGCTGCAAGCCACGACACCGGTTGCCGCCAAAGCCGCAACCGCACATTTCAATACAAGATTCATAGAGCTAATTTTATTAGTTTGTAAATTATCATTATTCCGGCAAAAGAAGCGACACCCGAGGAGCCCTTTCCGCGCACCTTACCGGCCTTAATATCGGACCGGGGGTTCTTTTCACGCCTCTTTTTCTTCCGAAAAATACTCATTATTCTCCGATTTTCAAAGGGATGCGACACCCCCGGGGCACATTATGGACTAATTTGCTTGAAAGTGTACTATTTTACCACCTTTTCAATTCTATTTTGCCATGTTTCCGTACGGATTTTGTTTATCTTTGTACTACCAACAAATCAAAAAAAAACGAATCAGAATGAAAAAACATCTCCTGTACAAGGGACTGCTCATGCCGCTGGTGGGGCTGCTGTCGTTGCTACCGACAACCTCCCGCGCGGCCATGCGTGCCCAAATCAACTTTGAAGAAAATATCCCGAGCCACTTCACCTGTGGGGAGCAAAGCCGGATTGAGCGCAGCGACCTGCGCAGCAAAGACGGCCGGTGGTCAATGCTCTGGAGCTGGGACCGTCCCTCGGAACTGATCTACGCCGACGCCGAGACGCTGAGCCGCTCGTTCCAGAATCCGAAAGCCGGCGTGATGTTTTGGATCTACAACGCAACGCCCGTCGACGACGACCTCCATTTCTCGTTCGAAACCCCCGACGGACAGGTGGCCCGCCACTTCGACTTCCACATGGATTTCAAGGGCTGGCGAGCCTGCTGGATCAAATATTTCGACATGGAGGGCGAGGGCGAGAAATGCCCCCTGGCCCGTATGCGCGTCACGACGCCCGCCAGGATGGACAAGGGTCAGGTGTGGATCGACCGCATGAGCGTCCCCACGACCGGTCTCCACGAAAAAGTCACGCCCGACCAGCAGATCCCCAACAACAACCACCACCACGACTACACCCACTGGACCCGCATCTGGCTGTGGGAGCAGTGGGAGTATGATCTGCCGCTGACCACACCCACACCCCATCAGATGGCCGAGATGAAGGTCATCGCCGGCCGTCTCGACATGGCCGAGCAGAAGGGACTGCCTTCGGTCAAGCTGCTGATGCAGAAACTGCTGCCCGAGGCCATGAAGATCTACAAGAAGGCCGACATACACCGTCTGAGCGACGGATCGTTCCGCGGTGCGCCCCTGCTGAGCAACGACGAGTGCGACACCAAGGCCGGCGAGATCCGCAATATCGACGTCGAGGAGATGCTCTACACCTTCTCCGCAGCAGCCCTCCTCACGGCCGACAGGGAGAGCGAGGAGCGTTTCTTCGAGGTCTTCGACTACGCCATGGACCAGGGCTTTGCCTACGGCAGCTGCCAGGGCACGAACCACCACTACGGCTATAACGTGCGCAAGACCTTCCGCGCCATGTGGAACATGCGCCACAAGATCGCCGAGCGCGGCAAAACCGACGAATACCTCAAGACGCTCCTCTTCTGGAGCGGTCTTGCCGAGACACGCCGCCCCTTCGCCCAACCCCGCCAGGGACTGGTCGACACGTGGCACACCAAGACCGAGGCCCGCATCTACACCGCAATGATGATCCCCGATGCCGCCGAACGTCTGCGTGCACTCAAGGCTCTGAGCCGCTGGATGTCGGGCAGTCTGTCCTTCACGGACGGCACCTACGGCGGTCTGAAGGCCGACGGCACGGCATTCCACCACGGAGGGTTCTACCCTGCCTATTCGGTGGGCGCATTTGCCGGCATGGGCTACTTCTGCCGCGCCACCATCGGCACGGAGTTCCAACTGGAGGAGGCTCATCGCCGCAACTTCAAGTTCGCCCTCCAGACCCTGGACAACTACACGGCCCACCGCGACTGGGGTCTGGGCATTGCGGGCCGCCATCCCTTCACCAAGAACAACCGCATCCCCAAGGGCGATGTCAACGCCTTCGCCTACCTGGCCCTTCAGGGAGACCTGACGGGACAGGGACACTCCTTCGACCACGAGCTGGCAGCCGACTACCTGCGTCTGGGCGGCACGGACAAGGGCGTGACGGCCTACTTCCTCCAGAACGGCATCACCCCCTCGAAAGCCCGCGAAGGCTTCTTCGTCTATAACTACGGAGCCTACGGCGTCCACCGCCGCGGCCATTGGATGGTGTCACTCAAGGCCTACAACACCGACGTATGGAACTCCGAGATCTACACCCACGACAACCGCTTCGGCCGCTACCAGAGCTACGGCACGGTACAGATCTTCGCCACCTCGCCCGACGGCAAGAGCGACGCCACGTCCTACGACAGCGGTTACTCGCAGGCCGGTTGGGATTGGAACCGTCCCTCGGGAGGTACGACCATCCACCTGCCCTACGACAAACTCAACTCGCCGGTCAAGAATACGCAGATGGAGCACAGCCCCAACCGTTTCTCGGGCACCTCGTCGCTCGAGGGCCGCAACGGAGTGCTAGCCTTCCACCTCACCGAGCGTGACCGCCCCACCTTTACCCCGGGTGCCACGGCCTTCAAGTCGGTCTTCTGCTTCGACAACCGCCTGGTATTCATCGGCAGCGGCATCACCAATACCAACACGGAGTATCCGACCGAAACCACGCTTTTCCAAACACGTTTGGATTCTCCCGCGGAGGCGATCCTCAACGGCAGAAAGAAACTCACGGCATTCCCGCTCAACCTCACAATCGCCTCCACGGACAACGACTCGCAGACGATCACCGACACCAAGGGTATTATATATAAGGTGAAGGGCGATGCCGAGATCCACCTGCTGAAGCAGACCCAGACCTCGCCCGACGACAAACGCATGAAGCCCCAAAGCGGATCGTTCGCCACAGCCTACATCAACCACGGCACGGCTCCCCGAGAGGCATCCTACGAATATATGGCACTGATCGAGGCCTCTCCCGAGCAGCTCAAGGCCCTCAAATCCGACAAGGATTTCTACCGGGTGCTGCGCCGCGACAACCAGGTACACGCCGTCCGCGACCTGGCCACGGGCATCACGGCCTATGCCTGCTACGAAGAGTTCCGCGGTGAGGATTTCGTGCGCCGCATCGACGCCGAGACGATCTTCATGGAGCGCACGACGGAGGACGGCGGCAAAGTGGTGAGCATCTGCACCCCCGACCTGGGCATCACCGAGAAGACCTACGTCACGGCACAGCCCTCCCAGCCTTTGGAGCGCACGGTAGAGCTCGATGGCGCATGGACCGCCGAAGAGGGCGACCGCTGCACGCTTTCGACCGAAAACGGGGTCACGCAGATCAGGGTGACCTGCCTCCACGGCCAGCCCGTCGAACTGCATTTGAAACGGAGCAAATAGCCGAACGATACAGTCAATGGATTGGTCTATTGGACGACCAATCAGTCTAATCCGCTCAAAACGAGCAAAAAAAAGATAAGGTTTTATTTTGGTTTTCCAAAATTTAACCTTATCTTTGAATTAAATATGGTTCTATTCTGAATTGGAACTTTAAATTATTAATATACTAAAACCTAAAATTATGATGAACAAAAAAATGTGGGGGGGGGAAACTCGTCCCAACTATGTCGCACCCTCGTTCGAGGAGTTTAATGTTGCAGTGGAAGAGGGTTTTGCCGTTTCGGAAGATCCGAGTGCAAATAACAATCCCCTGTCTTTCGGAGGCTGGAAAGTCTATGGAGATAACGAAGAAAACACCTTCTCCGAGTAAACCAATAATCAGCACTATCAATCCAAAAGAAAACCTATGAACGTAAAATTCTACTTATTGGGGCTGATTGCAGGATCGTTAAGCCTCACCAACTGTTCCAAAGAAGAGTTGACCGAGGGCGGTACAAACTCCTTCTCCGAAGAATATACCGCCACATTTGCATCGGGTGAAATCGGAGAAAACAATACTCGTACGGCTTTTGACGAAAAGACTCAAACCATCCACTTCAAAGACCAAGAGAATTTAACCTCTTTTGTTTGGGATGAAAACAATAAAGAAGCTACGGTTTCCAATCCTGCCACCCGAGTTGCAGGTACTCCCGCTACGGTAACGGTGAAATATGCCGCAGACCCGGCATCGACAAAGCATAACTTTTTGTTCGTACACCCTTATCTGACAAAAACCGTTGGAGAGGTAGAACAACTCACAATGCACTTGAATGCAGACCACACCCAACTGACCAATGTTCGCTTGGCTAAGAATCAATACCCGAAGGATCAACTCTATGATGTTAATCAGGATCTCGTTATCAGCACCCAACAAACTCTGGATGCCAACACCAGCAGTGAAAACACTTTAAAACCCGTTTATTTCACCCGTGTTTTTGCTTTCTTGAGATTTGAAATAGACGCTTCAAAAATCCAGGGTATGGATCCGAGCGGCAAAATCACCAATGTCGAGTTCACGGCTCCCGAAGGAACAAAACTGACTTCCAGAAACCTAAATGTTGATTTATCAACTTATGAGCCTATTTTATCAGAATCGTTCTCTGCCGTAAATGCATCCTACACGCCCTCTCGTGCTTTTGTAAATAATAAAGCCTCCATTTGTTTTGTCGTCAACCCGATCAAAATCAATGGTCCTATCAAAATCGTGATCAAGACAGACAAACAGGTGATTACCGAGACAAGAGACGTAAACTGGGATCTGTTGCGCAACCGTATCAATACCACTGAATTTGGTAAAGGAACCGTAGATATCAAAGATCAAACAGCTCCGGTTGAATCGAATTACTTCACGAAAGGCGTCACAATCAATGGCCAGGAATATTCCGGTAAAATGACAGATACAAACCTTAACAAGGTCAGCCATTTTACAAAAAATACGAAAGACACTAAAATTCGTGCAGGTAAATACAACGTATTCTTTATCGATCCGGATGCTCCCGCAATCAGCAATTTGCACGACATTGGCGTCTCAAATAAAATTGTTTTAATCGGAAATGATCCCTCAAGCAAGACCGATTTAAAATTCATTAATTATTGGGGATTAAAGAAAGCCTCAACAGCAGAGATCTATTTCAAGAATATGCGTGTAGACTTAACCGGAATACCTACAAACTACGCCTTCAATATGCAAGATGCAACAGAGGCTGCCGGTGCAAAAGTCCTCTGTTTTGAGGATTGTGAGATTATTTGTGACAAAACGCTCTTAACAGCTTATAAATGTTCAAATAATGCGTGTGTTGAGCAAATAATCTTTAGAAATTGTAAAATCAGCTACACAGGAAGCAAGAATTTCCAATTAATCACTCTAACCCACGCTTCGGCAACCTCTCCAAATTATGCAGGGTTCAAGGGAATTACCTTCTCTAATAATATTATCTACGCAACCCAAACGACTCTCAACAAAGATAATAAAACGGCACCTCTTAATGTTAGTTTATTCTTCCAGCCCATTGAAAACGAGGATTTAACCAACTTTGTCATCACATGTACAGACAACACCTTTGTTAATTTCTGCGGCTATGGTTCTGGAGCAGACAATAACAACCATCGTATTGTAGCCGGTTTGTTTACCATAAAATCGTTTGGTTCAGCCACCATTCAAAATAACTTGGCTTATTGCGACACGGAAGTGGGTCAATATGCTGCATTTATGGCAGTATCAAACAATTATGCAGGAGCATGGCCTTCCGTTACCGAAAGCAACAACCACGGTTGGATGACAGCACCATGTCGTTGGAAATTATTCAGCGAAGCAAATGTAATGCATAAACCCGAAAACATTAAAAACAACGTACTGTATCCTGAAAAAGATATAGCAAACCCATTCTTGACGTATGACCTTGTAAACGGCAAGTTTATTAAGGCAGCAGGCATAACCACAGGTTCTACTTTGGAATAACCCAATTACCTTACTCTTAATAGCAAGAATCCGATCCGCAAGGGTCGGGTTCTTTTTTTTATGATTTTAATTTGCCGCACACAGAGTTTTTTAGTACCTTTGGAGAGTATATAAACCAATTCTTCCTATTATGATGACCATCCAAAAAATAGACCCCCAAAATATAGATCTCCAACTCCAAAACATCGAACCGATACTCATCGACAAATGCAACTGGCCCAAGGAGTTCCCCTATGCCCCCCATGTGGAGTGCCGGCTGGCTCACACGGGCAGGAACCTCATCATAAGATTCGATGTCGAGGAAAAATACACCGCCGCCCGCGTCGACCGTGACAACGGCGAGGTATGGACCGATTCTTGCGTCGAGACATTCATAGCCCTCGACCAGGCGGGCTACTACAATTTTGAAACAACCTGCATCGGAAAGATGTTGCTTGCTTTCCGCAAAGAACGCAATGTGGATGTCGTACCCGCGTCGCAGCAGATCATCGACACCGTGAAACGAACCCCTTCGATGCCCGTCGCGACCTTCGAGGAACGGGTCGGCGACAACCGCTGGTCGCTTAAAATCGAGATCCCCGCATCCGCGCTCTTCAAGCACAAGCTCGAAGCCTGGGACGGAGTCAAGGCCCGCATGAACCTCTACAAATGCGGCGACAACCTCTCCCACCCTCACTTCCTGTCGTGGAATCCCATCGATGTGCCTGCACCCGACTTCCACCGACCCGAGTTCTTCCGTGAGGTCGTTTTCGAATAGGTTCCAACACTAAAAAAGATCAGACCATGAACAACAAGTATTCACTACCGAAGGATGGCGGGCTGATCGCCGAATCGGCCCCCCACGACATCATCCACCGCTACGAGAAAATACCCACAACGGTCTTCAAAAACGAGTATGACGGTGTGCAGCACGTAGCCGACGAAATCGTCGAGGCCATCCGCAAGCACAACAATGCCCATTTGTCCAACGAGGTCTACGAAGAGGCTCAGCCCTTTGCGCTGGGACTCACCACGGGACGAACGCCCCTGGGATTATACCGCGAGCTGGTGAGCCGCTACGAACGCGGCGAGGTGTCATTCAAGAATGTCGCCGTGTTCAGCCTCGACGAGTTCTACCCCATCAAGGCTCACGAACAGCAAAGCCGCAATTACAGAATCCACGAGGAATTTGTAAACCACATAGATATCCTGCCCGAGAACGTACACCTGATCGACGGCTCGATTCCCCAGGAGGAGATCTCGGAATATGCCTACAAGTACGGCAAGGCCGCCCGTAAGATCGATCTGATGATCATCGGCGTGGGCGAAGACGGTCAGATCGGCTTCAACGAGCCGGGATCCTACTCCAAATCGCGCACCCGCCTCGTGCAGCTCACCTACAACACCCGCAAGGTGCAGTCTTCGGCGTTCTTCGGACTGGAGAATACCCCCAAAATGGCCATCACGATGGGTCTCGACACGGTGATGCAGGCCCGCAGGATCATGCTCCTGGCCTGGGGTGAGAACAAGGCCCGGATCGTGCAGAAGGTTGTCGAGGGTGAACTCACCAACATGGTCCCTGCATCGATCCTCCAGTCGCACTCCGACATAGAGGTGGTCATCGACGAGAATGCCGCCAGTCAGCTCACCCGCGAGCAGACTCCCTGGCTGGTGGGTCCGTGTGACTGGACGCCGAAATTCGTCAGAAAGGCCGTCGTATGGCTGTGCGGTGTGGTTCAGAAGCCGATTCTGAAACTCACCTACAAGGATTACATCGAAAATTCGCTGGGCGAACTGCTCGAACAGGGACGCACCTACGACAAGATCAATATCGACGTATTCAACGACCTGCAACACACCATCACCGGATGGCCGGGCGGAAAACCCAATGCCGACGACACGACGCGCCCCGTGCAGTCGTCGCCCTACCCCAAGCGCGTGATCATCTTCTCGCCCCACCCCGATGACGATGTTATCTCGATGGGCGGAACATTCATCCGTCTGGTACAGCAGGGCCATGATGTCCATGTGGCTTATGAGACGTCGGGCAATGTGGCCGTCCACGACGACGTGGTGCTCCAGAATATCGACACCGCCCGCGAGCTGGGCTTCGGCGACCGCGTCGAGGAGGTGCGACACATCATCTCCACCAAGCGCAAGGGCGAACCCGAGCCGCGTCCGCTGCTCAATCTGAAGGGTGCGATCCGCCGTGCGGAGGCCCGTGCCGCCGTGCGTTCGTTCGGACTCAACCCCGACACCAATGCCCACTTCCTGAACCTGCCCTTCTACGAGACGGGCGGCATCAAGAAGGGCCAGCTGACCGACAAGGACACGAAGATCATCGTCGATCTGCTGCGCGAGATCAAACCCCACCAGATCTACGCCGCCGGTGACCTGGCCGACCCCCACGGTACGCACCGCACGGCCATGGAGGCGATTCTGAACGCCCTGGAGGTGGTCAAGAACGACGAATGGCTGAAGGAGTGCCACCTGTGGCTGTACCGTGGCGCATGGATGGAATGGGATCTGGGTATGGTCGACATGGCCGTGCCGCTCTCGCCCGACGAGCTGATCATGAAGCGTCACGCCATCTACCGCCACCTCTCGCAGAAGGACATCATGCCCTTCCCGGGAAGCGACCCCCGCGAGTTCTGGCAGCGGGCCGAAGAGCGCACGCAGAACACCGCGAAATTATACGACAGCCTCGGCATGGCCGAATACCAGGCCATCGAGGTGTTCGTCAAGATGTTTTAGAAAAACTGAAAACCAAACTGTTTAATAAATTTTTTAGCAATTATGCGACTGATTATCGAAGACACTTCCAAACAGGTTGCACAGTGGGCAGCCAACTACATCATCCAGCAGATCAAAGCCAAGGAGCAGGTGACCAAATCGCCTTTCGTCCTGGGTCTGCCTACCGGTTCCACGCCCCTGGAAACCTATAAAGAACTGATCCGCCGTCACAAGACCGGAGAGGTTTCGTTCCAGAACGTCATCACGTTCAACATGGACGAGTATGTCGGTCTTCCCGAGGAGCACCCCGAGAGCTACCACTCGTTTATGTGGAACAACTTCTTCCAGCATATCGACATCAAACCCGAGAACGTACACATCCTCAACGGTAACGCCGAGGATCTCCAGAAGGAGTGCGCCGACTATGAGGCAGCAATCCTGGAGGCAGGCGGCATCGACCTGTTCATGGGCGGCGTCGGCGAGGACGGCCACATCGCATTCAACGAGCCTTTCTCGTCGCTCAACTCGCGTACCCGCATGAAGACGCTGACCACCGACACGATCCAGGTCAACGCCCGTTTCTTCGGCGGTGACATCTCGCTCGTGCCGAAGACCGCTCTGACGGTCGGCGTTGGTACGGTTCTCGCCTCGAAGAAGGTGATGATCCTTGCTACGGGCCACAAGAAAGCCCGTGCCGTGCGTCACGGTGTCGAGGGTGCCTACAACCACCAGTGGACGATCTCGGCTCTCCAGGTTCACCCCAACGGAGTCCTCGTTTGTGACGACCCCGCCGCCGAGGAGCTGAAGGTCGCTACCTTCCGCTATTTCAAGGACATCGAGCGCGACAACCTGATCTAAGTCCTCGCGCCTGACACTCCCGCCACCGACCTTCGCCAGGCCCGGTGACGATTTCCAACCCCGACAGCCCCGTTTTTGGGGCGTCGGGGTTCTTTTTTTGCAGACTCGAAGACCGACCTTGGGGCTATCGGCCGTAAATGCAGGGGAACCGGACGCGAGGGGAAGAACAGTGATAACAACCTAATGCAATGCGCGTTACCCGAACGGCCGTTCCTTCGCACACCTCTCTCCGAAACGGCAACGGCCCAATCGCCGGAAGCCGGCAGCAACTCCCCGCCCCGCAAAGATCAACCGGGCGAGGCCCTTCTGCCTCAAGAGCCTTCATCCCCAGCGCAATGAAAGCGAGAAATCGACAAATTATTTTGGATTTAAAAATTAAGCATTATCTTTGCATACGAATTCCGATAAGTCGAACGACCGTCCGATTTTGAAAATCACAACACACAAATATTATGCAGGATTTAGAGGCGCTTGAGAAGAAAAGTCTCGTCGAATTGCGCGAAATCGCAAGGACACTGAGCCTGAAAAACATTATGGTAAAAAAGCGCGAACTTATAGAGAAAATCGTTGCCTCCACCACCGCACCGGCCCCTGCGGATGCTGCCGAGCATTCAGCCGCCGCACCGGAGCATCCGGCCCAGACCGAAAAACCCGCCGCCAAAGAGGCGTCGACCCGTGACACCAAGGTACGAGCCACGCGGAGCCGTCGTCCGCGTGTGACCAAGATCGAGGCCAACACCCCCGTGGACACCGAGGCTGCGGCCGTTACGGAGGAGACGAAAGCAACTGACACACAAGCTGCGAACAGCGAATCCGAAACTGCAAAAGCCCCGAAGCGTCGCGGTCGCAAGCCCAAAAACCACACGGCGGAGGAGAGCGTAGAACCGACAGTGACCGCACCCGTCCGTGAGACCGAGACAGACCGCGAGCCCGACCACCACGAGGAGATCCGCGAGGAGCACCACGAACCGGAGGAGCAGACAGCACAGCAGACCGATCATGTGGATTCGTTTGCCGATGAGGTGATCACCAAAGACGACTTTGCCGGAGAGATCGAGGGCGAGGGTGTGCTGGAGGTGATGCCCGACGGATACGGATTCCTCCGCTCGGCCGACTACAACTATCTGAACTCTCCGGACGACATCTATGTGTCGCCCTCGCAGATCAAACTGTTCGGTCTGAAGCCCGGCGATACGGTCAACGGCGCAATCCGTCCCCCGAAGGAGGGCGAGAAATACTTCCCCCTGGTACGGGTCAACGAGATCAACGGTCTGAAACCCGAATATATCCGCGACCGCGTGCAGTTCGAGTATATGACGCCCCTGTTCCCGAGCGAGAAGTTCTGCCTGACGGGCAACGGCCACAACAACCTCTCGAACCGCGTTGTGGATCTCTTCTCGCCCATCGGCAAAGGTCAGCGTGCGCTGATCGTGGCCCAGCCCAAGACGGGTAAGACCATGTTGCTGCAATCCATCGCCAACGCCATCGCCGACAACCACCCCGAGGTCTACATGATCGTGCTGCTGATCGACGAGCGTCCCGAGGAGGTCACCGAGATGGCCCGCAATGTGAAGGCCGAAGTTGTGGCTTCGACCTTCGACGAGCAGGCTTCGCGCCATGTGAAGGTGGCCGAGATGGTGCTCGACAAGGCCAAGCGCATGGTGGAGTGCGGTCACGATGTGGTAATCTTCCTCGATTCGATCACGCGTCTGGCCCGCGCCTACAACTCCGTGCAGCCGGCCTCGGGCAAGGTGCTTTCGGGAGGTGTCGATGCCAACGCCCTCCACAAACCCAAGCGTTTCTTCGGTGCGGCCCGCAACACGGAGGAGAAAGGTTCGCTGACGATCATCGCCACGGCACTCATCGACACGGGTTCGAAAATGGACGAAGTGATCTTCGAGGAGTTCAAGGGTACGGGTAACATGGAGCTGCAGCTGGACCGCAAGCTGGC
>JAHHQK010000038.1 GCA_020026435.1 Alistipes sp.
GGGCGGAGATGGGGAAAATTTCGGAGTGGAGGGGCGGAAATTCCCGCAGCGCAATCCCCCGTCCGATATTTTCCTGTGGAATGCACACTGAGGCCGCAGACCTTTTCGTCCGATCTTCCTATGTATTCTTGGCCGCCGCCTGTTCCGCCTGGCATATCCGTCCCAAGAGGCGAGGGTGCGGGCAAAGCCTGTCTTCTGCACAGACTTCCATACTCTCCAGCCTTTGTCCTCGATCTGTTCCTCCGTTCCGAAGTCCGGGGAGTTATTGACAATATATCGACAACGCTTCCAGCCTCGTCTTTTTTTGTTACTTTTGCCTCCTCCGGGACAATCGGACCCTCCCGGCCGGATCACGGAGTGCCTTCCGCCCGACGGATCGGGCCGAGGGGCATGGCGGTGGAAACTACACTCAAAACATCAGGATATGATCAAAAAATTACTCTTTTCGGCCCTCTTCATGATGGCCCTGGCTACGGTGGCCGCCCAGAACGTGCAGTTGCACTACGACATGGGAGGTGCGATCTATGGTGACGACATGGCCCGTCGTCCGCAGTTGACCTCTACGGTCGAGATGTTCCGTCCCGACAAGTGGGGCAGCACGTTCTTCTTCGTCGATATGGACTACAACTCCTCGGGCGTGGCCTCGGCCTACTGGGAGATTGCCCGCGAGCTGAAGTTCTGGAAACCGGCCGTCTCGATCCATGTGGAGTACAACGGCGGTACGTCGAACCAGTTCTCCTATAAGAACGCCTATCTGTTGGGTCTGACCTATACGTTCGCCAACAAGACTTTCACGCGCGGCGCAAGCCTCACGGCCTCCTACAAATACATCCAGGAGCATCCCTCGCCCTCGAATTTCCAGCTCACGGGTACGTGGTACCTCCACTTCGGCCGCAACGGACTCTGCACCTTCAGTGGTTTTGCCGACTGGTGGCGGGAGAAAACCTACTACGCCGACGGTACGCACCGCAATTTCATTTTTATAGCCGAGCCTCAGTTCTGGGTCAATCTGAGCAAGATCAAGGGTGTGAATTCCAAGTTCAAACTCAGCATCGGCAGCGAGCTGGAGCTGTCCAACAACTTCGGCGGCCGCAAGGGCTTCTATGCCGTGCCGACGTTGGCCTTGAAGTGGTCGTTCGACTAACGGAAGGCCTTTCTTCAGAACCATTTCCCCGAGGCGGATGCCCTCTTGCGACGAGAGGTGTGTCCGCCTTCGGTCTTTTCGGGCGGGGAGGCATATAACCCGGGCGGAGAGGACACATTGCCCGAAAAATGGTTACCTTTGCGGTGTATTTCCAAATCTAACACAGAATGGAGTCCAATCATAAGGTCAATAAGGTGGAGGTGAGAAACCTCCAAATCGAAGATTATGCCCAACTGTCGCAGTCGTTCAAACGAGTCTATGCCGACCGCGATGTCTTTTGGACACACAAACAGATCGAGACGCTGATCCGCATTTTCCCCGAGGGACAGGTCGTGACGGTGGTCGACGACAAGATCGTGGGTTGCGCCCTGTCGATCATCGTCAACTACAACATGGTCAAGGACGACCACACCTACGCCAAGGTCACCGGCAACGAGACATTCTCGACCCACAATCCCAACGGCAACATCCTCTACGGCATCGAGGTGTTTATCCACCCCGACTACCGCGGCCTGCGTCTGGCCCGCCGTATGTATGACTATCGCAAGGAGTTGTGCGAGAAACTCAATCTGAAGGCCATCATGTTCGGCGGACGTATCCCCAACTACCATAAGTATGCCGACCGGATGCGCCCCAAGGAGTATATCGAGAAGGTGCGTTCGCGCGACATCTACGATCCGGTGCTGACCTTCCAGCTCTCGAACGATTTCCATGTGCGCAGGGTGATGAAAAACTACCTGCCCAACGACGAGGAGTCGAAACACTGCGCCACACTGCTCCAGTGGGACAACATCTACTACCAGCCGCCTACGGACGACTTTGTCGACAAGAAAACTACCGTCCGCGTGGGTCTGGTGCAGTGGCAGATGCGTCCCTACAAAACCCTCGATGATGTGTTCGAGCAGGTGGAGTTCTTCGTCGATGCCGTTTCGGACTACAAGAGCGACTTCATCCTCTTCCCCGAGTACTTCAACGCCCCGCTCATGGCCAAGTACAACCATTTGGGGGAGGCGCAGAGTATCCGCGGACTGGCCGAGTATACCGAGCAGGTGCGCGACCGTTTCATCGACCTGGCCATCAGCTACAACGTCAACATCATCACCGGAAGCATGCCCTACCGCAAGGAGGACGGCAAGCTCTACAATGTGGGCTTCCTCGTGCGCCGCGACGGATCCTACGAGATGTACGAGAAGATCCACGTCACCCCCGACGAGATCAAGAGCTGGGGTCTGACGGGCGGCAACCTGGTTCAGACCTTCGATACGGATTGCGCCAAGATCGGCATCCTGATCTGCTACGATGTGGAGTTCCCCGAGCTTTCGCGCATCATGGCCGACCAGGGTATGCAGATCCTTTTCGTGCCCTTCCTGACCGACACGCAGAACGGCTATTCGCGCGTGAGGGTATGTGCCCAGGCCCGAGCCATCGAGAACGAGTGTTTCGTGGCCATTGCCGGAAGCGTGGGCAACCTGCCGAGGGTCCACAATATGGACATCCAGTATGCCCAGTCGGCAGTCTTCACGCCGTGTGATTTCGCCTTCCCGACCGACGGACGCCGTGCCGAGGCCACGCCCAACACGGAGATGATCCTGGTGTCGGATGTCGATTTGGACCTGCTCAGCGAGCTGCACACCTACGGAAGTGTCCGCAATCTGCGTGATCGCCGCAACGACATTTATGAGCTGAAACTCAAGAAAAACGATTGATCCCGAATATATTTTCCGGAAAATCACCTGTGGGGGGGGCGAAACCCTCTTCCTAAGAAAATCACCCCTGTCGCAAATGTCTGCGGCAGGGGTGTTTTTTGTATGTTTTGTCGTTGTGACACGCCCACTTTTTATTGATTGGCTGACACTTGTCGTCCGTCCGCTACTATTCGCCCGCTGTCCGCCAGTCTTCATTCGCTTGCTATCAGTCTTCTGCCGCCCCGTTCCGCCGCCCGTCACCCATTGTATTCCTTCCGGTTCGTTCTTCCGGCCCTCGAGCAAGGGGGCGATTTTTTTCGTTACAGCCTTTGGTGTGCTGCTCCCGTGCTTTTCCCGGCTCTGTTTCTGTCGTTTGCTTTCGTGCCGGTTTTGTGGACGGGAGGCTTTGGTCTCTTTTTTGTGGATCGGGAAAAGAGATCGGGTGCAAAAGAGTGGGGGACTTGAATAAGTTGTTAATAAGTTTTTTAAAAAACTCATTTTTTTATAGAATAAAAGAGATATTTTTGAACTGGGAAATTTTTTCCGACCCCGAGTAGAGTAATTCATAAAAAACCTAATATAACTATGACTGATATTGAGATTGCACGTAATGTGACATTAAAACCCATTACCGAGATTGCCGCCCGGCTGAATATCCCCGCCGACCAGATCGATATGTATGGCCGCTATAAGGCCAAATTGCCGTTAAGCCTGATCGATGAGTCGAAGATGAAGGGCAAGAATCTGGTGCTGGTTTCGGCCATTTCGCCCACCCCGGCCGGAGAGGGCAAGACGACCGTGTCGATCGGACTGTCCGAGGCGTTGAACCGTCTGGGCAAACGCACGACGGTGGTTCTGCGTGAGCCGTCGCTGGGTCCCGTGTTCGGAATCAAGGGTGGAGCTACGGGTGGCGGATATGCCCAGGTGCTGCCCATGGAGGACATCAACCTCCACTTCACGGGCGATTTCAATGCCATCGAGAAGGCCCACAACCTGCTGGCTGCCATGATCGACAACAACGTCCAGAGCAAGTCGTCGCTGGGGCTGGATCCGCGCACGGTGACCTGGAAACGCGTCATGGACATGAACGACCGCGCCCTGCGCCACATCATTGTGGGTCTGGGCGGCACAACGTCGGGTATTCCCCGCGAGACGGGATTCGATATCACGGCCGCCTCGGAGATCATGGCCATCCTCTGCCTCTCGGAGAGTTTCTCGGACCTCAAGCAGCGTCTGGGCAACATCTTCATCGGCTATACCTTCGACAAGAAGCCGCTCTATGCCCGCGATCTGAAGGCTCACGGAGCCATGGCCGCCTTGCTCAAGGAGGCCGTGAAACCCAATCTGGTGCAGACTCTCGAAGGCAATCCCGCCATCATCCACGGCGGACCGTTTGCCAACATTGCCCAGGGTACGAACTCGATCCTGGCCACCAAGATGGGACTTTCGCTGTCGGACTACGTGGTGACCGAGGCCGGATTCGGCTTTGACCTCGGAGCGGAGAAGTTCTTCGACATCAAGTGCGTGAAGGCGGGCCTCAGACCCACGGCAGCCGTGCTGGTAGCTACGGTGCGCGCCTTGAAATACCACGGCGGTGCCAAGATCGAGAACCTCAAGCAGCCCGATCTGGAGGCTCTGCGCAAGGGTATCGAGAACCTCGAAAAACACGTCGAGAACATGAAGCGTTTCCGGGTATGCCCCGTGGTGGCCGTCAACCGTTTCGTGTCGGATACCGACGAGGAGATCCGCATGATCGCCGACAAGTGCGCCGAGCTGGGCGTGCCGATGGAGGTGGCTGACGTATGGGCCAAGGGTGGCGAAGGAGCCCTGGATTTGGCCCGTCTGGTGTCGAAGGTGTCGGAGAGCTGTCAAAGCGATCTGCAACCCCTCTACGACTGGTCGTGGAGCGTGGAGCGCAAGATCGAGACCATTGCCCGCGAGATCTACGGTGCAGCCGCCATCGACTATATGCCGCAGGCCAGGCGTGACCTGAAACGTATTGCCGATCTAGGGCTGGAGGGCCTGCCCATCTGTATGGCCAAGACTCAGAAATCGTTGTCGGACAATCCCAAACTGCTGGGACGTCCGAAGGATTTCGTGGTGACGGTGCGTCAGATCGAGATCGCCTCGGGTGCGGGCTTTGTGATCCCCATCACGGGCGACATCATGCGTATGCCGGGTCTTCCGGAGCATCCCGCTGCCGAGAATATCGACATCGACGACAACGGCGTGATCACCGGTCTGTTCTAATCGGAAGAGATCCCGCTGAAAACCCCATCCCCGGATGCCCTTTGGTGCTGTCCGGGGATTTTTTATTGTCCTTCTCCCCCCCCGGCCCCGGGAAGGTGTGGAACGATGACAGAATATACAGAATCCCCCTTGTGACAGTTGTCTGTGACAGGGGGGATTTTCTTAAAAAGGAGGGTTTTGATACATCCTCCTTTTTTCGTAAGATTATAGGGGGATCAAACGATCCGCTCCGTTTTTCCGCGGGCTTATAATTGCGGGCCGGAGGTGCGGGGCTGTCCCACTTCGAATCCCAGTTCGCGCATCCAGTCCTCGGTGGTGGGATCCACCTGGTCGTTGCGGTCGACCCACTGACGGGTTTCGATCAGACGGATCTTCTCCTCTTCGATGCGTCGTTGGATCGGGAAATCCGGACGGCTGAGTCTGAGGCGCTGCATCCGCTCCGAAGGGCGGATCCTGCCCGAGAATACCGAGTCGCGCGACGGACGGCGGTCGGCCTCCCACTTGAATCCGTCCAGCTTGAGCGGCTGGTCGGGCGGGATCTGGTCGATGGGGTAGAAGTTATAGACGGGGTTGCTGCGGTAGATGATCTGCGTCATCTCCTTCTTCTCCATGAAGAACGAGATGTCGCCGCTCTCCAACACACCCATCATCGTGATCACGGGCGGTTCGCCGTCCTGCATATAGTAGATCGTGCGGGCGTTGCCGTTGACATCGTCGCGGTAGATCTCGTTGTTGCGGAAGAAGGCCGTCATGGTCTTTCCCGTCACCTGGTTGTAGTGTGCCGTGTCGATCATGCTGGCCATGATGGGCGAGCCGATGAATTCGGCATGGGTCACCTGCTGGTTCCGGGTGTAGATGTCCATCACCTCGGCCGTGATCTGATTCTGCTCGTTCCACAATACGGGTTCGCGGTAGAGGTGGATCGTGGAGTCGGTACTGAGCAAGGTCATCGAGTCGCAGGCCACCTGGAAGTCGCTGCGGTAGATCCTTACCGAACGGAATCCCTTCACGATGCGGTAGATCGAATCCGCCGGGAGGGAATCCGCCGCCAGCGAATCCTGATCCATGAGCAGGGCCTCGGACCGTACCAGCGAGTCGTAGTAGGCCACCAGCAGGGAATCCTCCCTCAGACCCACGGCCAGAATCATCGAGTCGTTACGTTCGATGACGGCCGGATCGACCAAATAGAATTTCCGGCCCTTGCGCTCGGCCTTCAGGCGCTTGGCCCTCAGCTTCGATTCGATCTTGGCGCGGCGGGCCTTCTGACGCAGCTCCATGCGCTCCTTCTCGGCATCGAGACGCTTGTTGTTCTGCTCGCGGCGTTTGGCGGCTATGGCGTCGAGCTTCTCCTTGCGGAGACGGGCCTTCTCGACCTTGGCTTCCTCCTTTTTCTTGCGGGCTTCCTCCTTGAGACGCTCTTTTTCGGCCTTGGCCAGAGCCTTCTGCGCTTCGGGGCTGGAGGCTATGCTGTCGCGGACGTGGCACAACGAATCCGTCAGAAGTTTTTCCTCGTCTACGGTGTCGCCGCTCTCCGTATCGAACTCCTGTGCGGTGTCGGTCTGGGCCTGCTTGCGTTTATGCTGTGCGGGATCCTGCGTGGAGGCCTGCCCATCGGCGGGTGTCGAGGGCAGACTGTTGCGGCGTGCCTCCTCCAGACTGTCGACACGCTGGGCCAGAGCCTGACGCTGTTCGGTGGCGCGGTTGATCGTGAACAGCGAGATGGTGTCGGCGGCCATGAACAGCGAGTCGCCCTGCTGACGGTCATAGCTGATGACCGCCGGACGGCGCGTGAGGAGGGCATTGCCCGGATTGCGCCAATATTCGCCGTAGTCGCCGAAGGCCACGACCTTGTGCTCCGAGTCGTCGAGCTGGATGTCGTGACGCAGGATGACGTGTTCCTGGGGACGGAAGTAATCGATGCTGTCGCTCCAGACCTCCTGCTTCTCGGTGAGGATGTATCCGTTTCGGGTGATCAGATAGAGGGTGTCGGCACTGTGGTAGGCACCCCGATCGGCCGAGAGATAATCGCCTGAGTGGCTCCAGATGTTGGTGTGGGTATAGAAGAAGGCGTTGTCGTCGGCCATATTATAGACTACCGAGTCGCCCGTCAGTTCGTATTCCTCGTTGCGCATCTGCACCTCGTCGACAGCCACCAGTTCCTTCGTGTCGCCGTAGTAGTAGCCGCGGACGGACTCCAGACGGCTCTCCCTGTTGGTGAGGATTCCTCCTCCGTCGAACTGTCCAATGTTGTCCAGCGTGTTGAACTTGAACTCGTAGGTGTAGAGTGTGGCGTCGCCGTCGACGACCTTGATCAGATCCGAATAGATGCGTGCCTCGTTGGCATCGCCGTCGTACTCGGCACGGTCACCATATATATAAGTGGTGTTCTTGTTGATGAGCACATTGCCGAAGAACTTGAAGTGGCGTTCGGAGTAGCGCACGGCACTGTCACACGTGATGACGGTGCCGTTGTGTTGTGCGGCGAAGTTGCCCACCAGGAATATGGCCGAGTCGCCCGGCGAGACGGGGCCTGCCAGGTCGAATTTGTAGTCGATGAGTTTCTTTTCGGTCGGCTGTGGCTGCGGGGCCTTGTCCCCGCGGGCAAACAGCGATCCCGCGAAGAGCACTATGGCCGCAACGACCGATATGGAGAAAAAACTGCGCATCCGGCGATTACTTTATCCATTTCTTGTTTTCGAACTCGCCCGAGCGGAATTCGGGTTCGATATATACATACATGGCTTCGATGCGTTTGTCGAGCCATTTGTCGAAGATCTTCTCCTTCTTGTCCTCCAGGGCCAGCTGTTCCAGACGCAGGTAGTCCTCGTTGAGCGAGGCGGGGTGGGTGGGGATGATCTCCACCAGTTTGACGATCTTGCCCAGCTGGTTGCCGATGAGGTCCTGCGTGAGGAAGGCGTCCGACATCTCGCCCACCTTGAGGCGGCGCAGGGCGTTGTAGTCGTCCTGGGCATACTGGAAGTCCTCGCGGAGGAACTTCGTCTGGGTGAGTTTGGCGTCGAAGGCGAAGCTGCGCTCCAGAAGGTCGTGGTTCGAGACGATACCGCCGTTCATCTTCGACGAGGCGTCGTCCGAGAACTCCAGGGCGGCCTTTTCAAAGGTCGTCGAGTCGTTGCGGATCAGCAGGGCGATGCTGTCCAGCTCGTTGGTCACCTCCCTGAGCTCGTCCGAGGTGTAGCTCGGGCGGAGGAGGATGTGGCGGAAGTGGTAAAGCTCGCCGCGTTTGTCGATGAGCTGGATGATGTGGAATCCGTACTGCGACTCCACCACCTCCGAGATCTGATCCTTCTTCATGTCGGACAGGGCGGCGGCGAACGACTCGTCCAGACCGGACAGGGGCGTGGGGGGCATCTCACCGCCGCTCATCATCGTGCCGGGGTCCTGGGAGTACATACGCGCCAGGTTGGCGAACTTGGCCTTGCCGGTGATGATTCTCTCGCGCATGTCGAGCAGACGCTCGCGGGTGCGCTGCTTGGCTTCCTTCATGGATTTGGGGAAGCGCGTGATCTGGGCGTAGACATACTGGTCGGGGACTACGGGAATACTGTCCTGGGGGATGGAGTTGAAGAAAAGCTCCACCTCGCCGGGAATGATCGTCACCTTGCCGACCACTTCGCTTCGCATGGCCGAGGCATAGGCCTGCTCCTCGTAGAGCTGGCGCATGTTCTCGCGAATGTTGAACACCGCCATGTGGTGCTTGGCTTCGAGTTTGGGGATCGAGCCTTCCTCCTCGATCATCTGCTGCAACTGCTCCTCGACGCGCGTCACGATGTCCGATGCATTGATCTGCACCGAGTCGATCAGCGCCTGGTTGTAGAGCAGTTTCTGGGTCATGAGGGCCTCCAGCGCCTCGTTCATCGGGTCGCGGTCGGAGGTATATCCGGCCTGGCGGCGCTGCTCGACCAGGTGTCGGGCGTAGTCGCTCACGTCGGAGTAGAGAATCGAGGAATTGCCCACCACGGCAACCACTTTGTCCAGCATCACCTGGCGGCCCTGGGCGATGACGCCCGCAAGGCTGCATGCAAGGATTAGCGGAAGGATCACTTTTTTCAGCATATCGAATTTAAATTATCTTTTTTTACTTTTTGTCTTTTTCAGTTGCGTCCTTCGGCCCGGTCTTCAGGTCGCAGTAGATCTCGATGTCGCCCTCCTCCATGGCGCGGTGGTAGAGCTCCTCCTCGTGACGGCGGATGATCTCGCCCTGGCGTTGGTTGAAGAGTATGCGGCGGATGGTGGCCGTGAGCCGCTCGATCGGCACGGGTTCGCCCTCACGGCAGACCTGCTCGATCTGGAAGTAGTAGTGCGACTTGCTGTCGCGCATCTCCTGCACGGCCGTCGTGGCCAGCATCGGGTCGTGGTTCTGGGACTGCACGGCGGGCAGATAGCTCAGAAACTCGGGGAAGTCGACCCACTGCTCTCTGAAATCCGTCACGGTGAATTCGTTCTTCAGGCACAGATCCGTGAAATCCTGTTGGTTGGATTCCGTTTTCGAGGCCATGAGTGTCTTCAGACGCAGGGCCTGGCGATAGCCCTCGCTGAAACGCACGATACGTCCCTTGACCAGCGGGCGGTCCAGTCTGAAGTCGGTCTTGTGGGCCGAGTAATAGGCCTCGATGTCCCGGGGAGAGAAGAGGGTGTCGATGTTGCGGTCGACCTGCTGGCGGTCCAGTTTGCGGATGAGCAGGTCCTGGCGATACTCCTCGACCTTGCGGTCGATGTCGGCCTCGGCCTCGGAGAATAGCTGCTCGGCCTCGCGGAGTTTGAGCTGTTTGCGTACCCAGCGGTCGATGTAGGCCTTCATCAGGGCCACACTGTCCTCGCCGACCACGCCCTGGGGCACGACCGACTCCACATCGCTGAGTTTCAGTTCACGTTTATCGACTTTGGCCAGGGTTGTTTCGCTGACGAAGTACCGGGGCAGTTCCCGGCATCCGCCCAGCAGGACGAGGCCTGCCAAAGTCGCTATTTGGATACGAAGTTTCATAATTCAAAGTAGCAAAGATACGTTTTTTACCTTTAATAAACGCATCCGCGCGGTGAATATTACGCTTTTGCGGCTAATTTCTCCTCCTCCTTCATTTTTTTGAGGACTTTGTAGATCTGGTAGGCCGACACGATCAGCAGGAGTGCGGCGGCGATGTAGCAAAGTCCGTAGAGGGTGTCCGAAAGGATCATTTCGCGGAAGGTCATCCCGCCGTAGTCCAGTTCGGTGAACAGGTAGCAGGTGGCGTTGTTGGCGGCGTGGAGCAGGATCGAGGCCCACAGCGAGCGGGTGACGATGTAGATGAATCCGAGGATAAGGCCGCTGATCATGGCGTAGAGTACGGTGTAGGGCTGGATGTGGATCAGTCCGAAGAAGGCCGACGAGAGGAGCCAGGCGGCGAGTAAGCCGTAGCGGCTGCGGATGGATTCGAGCAGGAATCCGCGGTAGATGCTTTCCTCGAACAGGGGGGCGAACACCACCATGGCGGTGAAGGCCCACCAGCCCTTGTCGATCTGGACCACGGGGCGGGGCAGGAATTCCAGAACGGGTTCGATGACGATGCCCACAGAAAAGATCAGTCCGAAACTCCAGGCCAAAAGCAGGGGGTTGAGGCGTTTGAGCGAGAAGTAGGTCCAGCGGGCTTTCCCGCCGCGGGTGTGGCGGTAGTAGAGCAGCAGTCCCAGGCAGAGGAGCATCGAGAAAAAGTAGAGCATGGCGTTCATACGGCCGTCTGTGGCCGGCTTGCCCAGAAGGCTGAGAAACAGGCGGGCCACCACGCTGACCGCAACCTGAGAGCCGATCATGATGCCGAGCATGGCCAAAAGATCTATCGGCGAGGGGAAACGTCCGGTCCGGGGAGCAAGATCCCTGATGGGGATGTCCGCACAGTCCGTGCCGGCGGCGTGGTCCGCTCCGTTTGTTTGGGGTGCAGGGTTTGTCCGGTCCGTAGCCTCATGCTTCGCTCCGGCCGTCGAGGCGGAGTCGAGCGGTGCGGAGGGGATATTGCCCGAGGGGGTGTCGGAGGTTTGAGGAGGGCAGGATTCGCCGGCAGGGGCGTTGTCCGTTGAGGTGGGGTATCGGGGGGCGTCGGAATTTTCCACGGCGGCACCCCTGCTCTTTTCGGCCGACGGAGTTTCCCGGAGGGAACCTGCGGCGGAGGTTACGGGGTCTGGTGTTGGGGTGTTTTCAGTCATAGTCAATGCAATATGCTCCGATTCAAACCTTTGAATCGGACGATTATACCCTCAAAGATAAGCATTTTTTGGGAACGGTTATGGATTTCCATTTAAAATCATTAAATTTGCCCGATTATAAACCCGTATCTTATAACATGGCAAAGGTTATCGCATTAGCCAATCAGAAAGGAGGCGTGGGTAAAACCACCACAGCCATCAACCTGGCAGCGTCGTTGGCGCTGTTGGGCAAGAAGGTGTTGTTGCTGGACGCCGACCCGCAGGCCAACGCCACCTCCGGACTGGGCTTCGACATCAATTTGGAAGGTATTTATGAGTGTATCATCGGCGAAAAGGAACCCGCTCAGGTGATTTTGAAGAGCGAGGAGGTCAAGAACCTGTGGTTGCTGCCCTCGTCGATCGATCTTGTGGCGGCCGATGCCGAGCTGCCCCGCATGGAGCAGTCGCACCATGTGATGAAACGCATTGTCGACGCTGTGCGCGACCGTTTCGACTATATCTTCATCGACTGCTCCCCGTCGCTGGGCTATACGACGGTCAACATCCTGACGGCCGTTGACACGGTGCTGATCCCCGTCCAGTGCGAATACCTGGCCCTGGAGGGTCTCTCCAAACTGCTCTCGACGATCCGCAAGGTCAAGAACGGCCTGAACCCCACGCTCGAAATCGAGGGATTCCTGCTGACGATGTATATGCGCAACCGACTCAACAACCAGGTGGTCAACGAGGTCAGGGAGCATTTCGGGGCGATGACCTACGACACAATAATTCAGCGTAATGTCCGTTTGGGAGAAGCACCCTCCCACGGAGTGCCCATTATGCTCTACGATGCAACGGCCATCGGCTCGGACAACTATCTGAACCTGGCCCGTGAGTTCTTGAAACGCAATCGTAAAGATACCAAAAACTAAATTGCTGCGATGAAAATACAGAAAGGATTAGGACGCGGACTCGATGCCATCTTCGGTGCCGAGGTGCCCGAAACCGACATCAGACCCAAACAAGCGCCCATGAGCGGGATGGAGGAGATCGATATCGACAACATCATCCCCAATCCCTCGCAACCCCGTAAGGAGTTCGACGAGGAGTCGCTCAACGAACTGGCAGCATCGATCCGCCACCTGGGGTTGATCCAACCCGTGACGGTGAAGAGGAACGCCCGCGGCAGATATATCATCATCAGCGGCGAGCGCCGTTGGAGGGCGGCCCGACGTGCGGGTCTGCAGACCCTTCCGGTTTATGTCCGCGAGGTGGACGACGAGACGCTCTATGCCATGGCCCTGGTGGAGAACATCCAGCGTCAGGATCTCAACGCCATAGAGATCGCACTGGGTATGCAGCGTCTGATCGACGAGTGCCACATGACGCAGGACGCCCTCTCGGAGAAGGTCGGCAAGAAGCGTTCGTCGGTGTCGAACTACCTGCGTCTGTTGAAACTGCCCGACGAGGTGCAGCTGGCCATCAAGGAGGGAATCATCTCGATGGGCCACGCCAAGGCCATTGCCGGTGCGCCCGATGAGGAGCAGCTCAAGTTGCTGAAGCGGTGCATCAACCGCGGACTGTCGGTGCGTCAGCTCGAACAGATCGTCCACGCCATGAACGAGGCCCCGAAGGAGAAACCCGTCGAGGAGGAAGTAGTCTATCCCGAGAGTTACTCGCGGCTGGTCGAGAAACTGGAGCGGTATTTCTCCGAGGACATCTCGATCAAGCGCGGCAAGAACGGTGGCGGCAAGATCGTCATCGGATTCGACAACGACAAGGAGATCGAGGAATTCATCGCCCGCTTCTCGTCACAGCAGGAGTAACATTTTTTAGGCAGATGCGCTGCAGCCAGCGCACTTACGGATTTACATGAAAGGATTCTGGTTTCGCATATTCGTTGTGGCTTGTGCCGTGTTGCTGAGTTGGCAGCCGGCATCGGCTCAGTTGCACCTTCACCGCGGAGGGCGCACCTATGTGCGCAGCGGTCTGAAGGAGCGTCCCGATACCCTGTCCCGTTACCGCGACTCGGTGCAGATGGCAGCCCTCTTTGCCGAACTCGACTCCCTCTCGGAGCGAGAGTTCAAGGCCGACTCCGTGGAGTTGGCGTCGTCGTTCCGGGGCGACGAGCTGGCGGCCCTCGACTCCCTGGTGCAGCTTAAGGTCGCCGAGGCCGAGGCCGAAGGTGCGGATTCGCTGGGGAGAACACACACCCGCCGCAAGGGCTGGCTGATGAGCGATTCGATGTCCCTGTCGAAGGTCTGCTGGCTGTCGACCGTCCTCCCGGGCTATGGTCAGATCTACAACCGCCAGTACTGGAAACTCCCGGTGCTGTACGGTATGGTGGCGACGGGTCTGGCCCTCTATATCAACGAGAACCACACCTATAAGCCCCTGCGCCGGGCCTACGACAACTATACGGCGCTCAGTACGGTGCGTACGCCCGAGCTGGACGCCCTGCAACGGAGGATGATCCGCAGCAACACCCGCCGTCAGATCTATCTGGGGGCTACGGTGGCCTCCTATATCTATTTCATCGGCGATGCGGCCATCAACTACAAGACCAACGACGTCTCGCACGTGAAGAAGGCCACGACCCTGGCGTGCATCTTCCCGGGTGCGGGTCAGATCTACAACAAAAGCTACTGGAAGGTGCCCTTCGTGGTGGGCGGTTTTGCGGCGATGATCTACTGTATCGACTGGAACAACCGTGGATACCAACGCTTCAAGAAGGCCTATTCGCTGATCTCGGACTACGAGGCCAACCCCGACAAATATCCCAACGGCTCGCCCGATGAGTTCCACGGACGCTATTCGGCCACCTTCATACGCGACCTGCGCAACAACTACCGCCGAAACCGCGACCTGTGTATCATCCTCACGGGAGCGTTGTACGTCCTGCAGATTGTCGATGCCCATGTCGATGCCCATTTGAAGGACTACGACATCTCGGACGACCTGTCCATGTCGCTCGAACCGCTGGTCGATTACACGTTCGTCCCCCAAAAGGGTAAGTACAACACCGTTTTGGGATTTAATCTTAAAGTAAATTTTTGATAATCCATGAGATATTTCGCAACCGTAGTGTTGTCGATCCTGGCCCTGTCCACGGCCGTGTCGGCCCTGTCGATGGATCGCAGACCCCGCAAGAAGAAACGTAAAGTCCGCACCGAGATCGTGCGCACCGAACCCCAACCGGCACCCGCGCCCGCGCCCGTGGCCGAACCTCAGCCCGTGCCCGATCCCGAGCAACCCTCGGAACCCGCTCCGACCGATCCGGTGCGTGTCAACGACTTCATGCTGGGATTCACGCCCCAGCAGACCGACTCGCTGGTGGCCGTGTGGCGCGAGCATCAGACGACGGATGCCTACACGGGTTTCTTCGAGAATTTCATCTCGATCGACACGACCGATTGCAACTCCACGCCCGACTCGGTCTACATCAACCGTCTGAAGGCCCTGGTGTCGCCCATCCATCTGCCCTATAACCACTTGGTGAAGAGTTATATCAGCCGCTATGTCGATCCCCGCTACGGAACGATCCCCCGTGTGTTGGGACTTTCGCAGTATTACTTCCCGATGATCGAGGAGGAGCTGCTCAAGGCCGATCTCCCGGTCGAACTGCGTGCCCTGCCCATCATCGAGTCGGCACTCTCGGCTTCGGCCGTGTCGAGGGCCGGAGCCGTGGGCCTGTGGCAGTTCATGCCCTCGACGGGCAAGAGCTACGGACTGGAGGTCAACACGATGGTCGACGAGCGTCGCGATCCGTTGCGTGCCACGCAGGCCGCCTGCCGCTTCTTGAAGGATCTCTATAACATCTACAACGACTGGATCCTGGCCATTGCCGCCTATAACTGCGGCCCGGGCAACGTCAACAAGGCCTTTGCGCGTGCCGGAGGCAACTGCCGCACGTTCTGGGACATCTATTATTACCTCCCGCGCGAGACCCGCGGCTATGTGCCCGCCTTCATCGGCGCGTCGTATGCCTACGCCTACCACAAGCAGCACGGCATCGAGTTGGCCGAGGCCCCGATTCCGCTGTCGGTCGATACGATCCATGTGAACCGTCTGATGCACTTCGGACAGATCTCCTCGACGATCGACCTCCCGATCGAGACCCTGCGTCTGCTCAACCCGCAGTATAAGCTCGACATTGTGCCGGCTGTCAACAAGACTTATACGCTGGTCCTGCCCCAGCGCAACGTGGCCGAATATATCGACCACGAGCAGGAGATCATGGCCAAGGATTCGACCTACCTCAAGGAGTATATCAATCCGGCCAACATCGACAAGAAGAAGATGGAACACGCCGCCTCGACCTACTACCGCGTCAAGAGAGGCGATACGCTGGGGGCCATTGCTCGCCGCTACCGCGTTTCGGTCAAGCAGCTCATGCGTCTGAACCACATCCGCGATGCCCGCTCGCTGAGAGTGGGTCAGCGTCTGCGCATAGCCCGCTGATCGGGTGGAAGAGCAGGGAAGTTCCCCCTGTCGGTATAAACTTGTTAAGATAAACGGGCCGTCCCTTCGGGGGCGGCCGTAAAATTTCCGGAAAAGAGATGATATACGATCACGATACGATTGTGGCTTCGGCCACGGCTTCGGGCGGCGCGATTGCCGTCATTCGTTTCAGCGGCGAGAAGGCCCTGGAGTGTTGCGACAGGATTTTCCGTGCGCATTCGGGACAGACGCTGGCCCGGAGCGAGGGTTATCGTCTGCACTACGGACGGATCCTCGACGGGGAGCGTGTGGTGGACGATGTGCTGGTGTCGGTCTTCCGTGCGCCGCACTCCTATACGGGGGAGGACTCCGCGGAGATCTCCTGCCACGGTTCATCCTACATCGTGGGCGAGATCCTGCGCCTGGCGATGGCAGCGGGGGCTCGCATGGCCGAGCCGGGGGAGTTCACCATCCGCGCCTATATGGCCGGAAAGCTCGACCTGTCGCAGGCCGAGGCCGTGGCCGATCTTATAGCCTCCTCGTCGCGGGCGGCCCATACGCTGGCCTCGACTCAGATGAGGGGCGGCTACTCCGCAAAGCTTGATACCCTGCGCGAAAAACTCCTCGGACTGACTTCCCTGCTGGAGTTGGAGCTGGATTTTTCGGAGGAGGATGTCGAGTTTGCCGACCGTGGGGAGCTGGCGCGCACGATCGACGGGATCGAGGACGAGATCCTTTCGCTGAGGAGGTCCTTTGCCCTGGGCAATGCCATCAAGGAGGGTGTCCCCGTGGCGATCGTCGGTGAGCCGAACGCCGGAAAATCCACGTTGCTGAACCGTCTGCTGGATGAGGACCGCGCCATGGTGTCGGACATCGCCGGCACGACGCGCGATGTGATCGAGGAGCAGGCCAATATCGGGGGCGTGCTTTTCCGCTTTCTCGATACGGCCGGAATACGCGAGACGCACGACCGTCTGGAGCAGATGGGCATCGAGCGCACGATGAAGAGCATCGAGCGGGCGCGGATCGTCATCCGCATGATCGACCCCTGCCAAAAGGAGGAGGGAATGGCGGAGCTGAAGATTCGCGAGGATCAGACCCTGCTGACGGTGATCAACAAAATAGACCTATGCCCCGACTGTACGATCCCCGAGGGGGCCCTGGCCATCTCGGCCCGCAGCGGCGAGGGGGTGGAGCGGCTCAAGGAGGCCCTGCGCGATTCGGTCGATACGTCGGCCCTTTACCACGGTGACGTCGTGGTGTCGCACAGCCGTCATTACGAGGCGCTGGGTGAGGCGCTGGAGGCCCTGCACGATGCCCGCCGCGGCCTGGAGGAAGCCTTGCCGACGGATCTTCTGAGCGAGGATATCCGCCGCGTGATCCACCACGTTGGAGCCATCACAGGCAAGGGCGAGATCCTCTCGGATGAGGTTCTGGGACATATATTCTCGAAATTCTGCATCGGAAAATGATATATCGCAATTAACCGCAACGAATTAGAACCAACTATAATGAAGTCGCTGAAATTCAGCGGCTTTTTTATTTACCCCAAATCCAATTCATAGCGATTGGATAGTGTTGTTCACCATATTTTTCTACCGTATTTCTACTGCGAAACAAATTGGGGTTTGTCCCCGATGTCACACTGAGGTAGTCGACAACATGTGTTGACAATGGTTTACATAGGTAGACAAAAAGCGAAATTAAAACTATATGGTTTCACTAAAAATATGGAGAAAACAACATGGAAGTAAAAAGAATTTGCCAATGGTGTGGTAAGCCATTCATTGCGAAGAAAACTACCACTAATTATTGTAGCCACCAATGTGCCAGTCAAGGCTACAAACATCGTATGAGAGAACGAAGACTCGAACTTCGTGAGTTACAGGATTTGATAGAAGTCAAAAGTAAACTTGACCATCAAGACTACTTTACTTTTGCACAAGCCGCACAGTTGATGGGCGTTTCTCGCCAATACATTTACAAACTCGTCAAAGAAGATAAGTTAAGAGCTTCAAGAATCAGTGCAAGGATGTCAATCATTCGCAGAGCCGATATTGAACTGATGCTTAAAACGCGCCCCTATGAACGAAGAAGAATTAAAGATGACCTTGATATAACTGAGTACTACACTGCCGAGCAAATTTCCGAAAAGTACAAAGTATCGCAAAAATGGATTTGGGCATATACAAGAGAGAACAATATCCCCAAAATCCGTATCCGGCAGTTCAACTATTATAGCAAGAAGCATATTGATACTGCGTTTGCCAAATACAAGACAGACGATGCACTGACCGAGTGGTACACTCCTGATGAGATTGAACAAAAGTATGGGATGAGTCGGGTTGCCATCCGCTCCCATGTCTATCGCAACAACATCCCGTCCAAGAAAGAACACGGTCAGATATTCTACTCAAAGCTACATTTTGACCTATCCAAGCAGACTGCCGAAGATAATTCTTCGGAATACTATACCGTACAGGAAGCCATGAAGAAATATAATCTTTCCAGAGACTCTGTTTATGGCATTCTGCAATTTCACGAAATCAAACGTGAGAAGAAAGGGCGTTTCGTCAGGTTCCTGAAAGTGGAATTTGATCATGTAATGGGCGTCAGAAAATAAGCCTAAGTCTGAATTTAGGCAGATCAGAAAATGATTCTAAAAATGAGCATTGTCTGCGTCAAGTCATTACGGACATTTGTAGCAAATCAAGTATAAACTAATAATAATTGTAACCATGTTAGAATGTAAAACAGTAACATTGAGAACACGTCCTTTGAAAAACGGGATGCTTTCTTACTATCTGGATTATTATCCAGGCTATCGTGACCAGGAAACAATGAAGACCATCCGCCACGAAGGATTGAACATTTATATTTATGCCAATCCTAAGAATGAACGTGAACGCAACTTCAATGCAACTATGTCGGAAAAAGCGGAAGCCATCCGATGCCGACGCTTTGAATCTATCGTTAATGACAGGTATGATTTTTTTGACAGGCACAAACTCAAAGCGGATTTTCTGGAATACTACCGCAGGCAGCTTCGTAAGCATGACCAAAAGTGGGAATTTGTGTACCACCATTTCTACAACTTCGTTCATGGCAAATGTACTTTTGAAGAAATTGATATTGACCTTTGCAATAAGTTTCGTGAGTATCTGCTAAATGCCAAGCAACTCAGGCGTGACGGTCGCATTTCAAAAAACTCTGCTTCCGGCTATTGGTCAACATTCAGGGGACTTTTGAAAATCCTTTATCGCAATCGGCTAATCAAGACCAATATCAATGACTTTTTGGATAAAATCGAAACAGAAGATACTCCAAAAGATTATCTAAGTGTGGAAGAACTATACAAATTGGCAGAAGCACCTTGCAAAAAGCCAATTCTGAAAACAGCGGCATTGTTCTCATGTCTGACCAGTCTTAGAATCAGCGACATACTATCGTTGCAATGGCATGAAATCATTGACTTTGCAGCTGGAGGAAAATGTGTCCATACAATTACCCAAAAGACCAAAACAGAGGACATCATTCCAATCAGTGACGAAGCCCTGCAATTAATCGGCTATTCTCCGGAAAAAACCGGATTAGTATTTAAAGGATTGAAACGAAGTTGGACACAGCAACCCATGAAAGAGTGGATTCGCGAAGCCGGTATTACCAAGAATATCACTTTCCACTCCTACCGAAGAACATACGCAACACTTCAAGGAGCAGCCGGCACAGACATACGTACCATTCAAAGTAACATGGCACATAAAAGTATTACCACGACACAACGGTACATGAAAGTTGTGGACAGCAACAAGCGTGAAGCCAGCAACAGAATCTCTTTAATCCGCAAGTAAGAATTAAGGTTCAAATAATCCCGTTTTTATTGCTCAGAATATGATATTTTGCATCAAATCATACTCTGAGCATATTTTTTCTTAAATTCTGAACAATTATCCATCGCAAACTGCAACTATTTGGAAATCTGCATATACATTTGTTTTATTGTAAAATTCAAACAATATCAGTTTATGACGAATAGTATTAAAATCACTCCTCAAAGAACCAGTTTCATACTTTCAGCAAGTGTCATTCTTTACTGGGCAACAGACTCCTATTTATATCTCAATTGCCATATCAACCTGATGGAATATTCCACTCCAGTTATTCTATACATTACGGCAATGATACTCGCCTGTGGAGTACTTAAGCATTTCTTCTTCCGATTCATTACAAAGAATGAATTGAGTTTGTCTTTTGGCAAGCAAGTAAAACCTCTTCCTGTTGAACTAACTGAACAAATTAAGGAAATTGAACTGGAGTGTCCAAACGACAAGGACATAAATCCGGTAAATTTAGTTGCAGAAAGTGTTGTAAAACAAGATTATATGGATAATTATGAAGTACGTGTAGCTGAGATTGAACGTAAAAAAGCCGAAAGGCAGGCAGACATTAAGCGTGTCATTCATGAATATACCACATTTGTAATGACTGAATTTCTCTCAAAAGAAAATCTTGAAATTCTGCATGAAAATATAGAGTATTTCGCGCACGGACGACCTGATTTATATAAGCCAATCCGTTCAGTATTGGATAATCCACTCCGTTCTATCGACCTGATGCATTTCGTATGGAATATCGGAGAGAGATTGAGTATTTCTCTTATAGACAGAGCTACATTCATACATACTATATTCCCATATGAACTAAAAGATGCTTCGATTAAATATCTGTCTAAAAATCTCCGGACATGCGGAGTTTGCAAAATAGCACTTGATATTCCTAAAACCGGAGATTATCACTTCAAATGTATGAAGAATGACCCTGAATCGGACTTAGATTCAACCAATTAGGGTTATTCAACACAGACCGAAATATTATTGCTTTCTGTGGTTTGTCAGCGTTACATCATTGTGTTGATTTGCAGCATGTTAAACAAAACAGTGTTATATCATGCAAAGGAATAAACTAACATTTAATGACCTGCCTGAAGTGGTAGGAGAACTTTGCGAGAGAATCGCAAGTATGGAAACGTTGCTGGCGGAAAAACTTCATCAGCAGCATAACGAAGTAAAAAAGGACACCCATGTTCCAATGACCGTTGATGAAGTCTGCGAATATCTTGGTATCTCAAAATCATCTTTTTATTACAAAGCCAAGCATGGTGGTATTCCAATCATCAAACAAGGAAAACACTTGTTTATCTATCGTGATGAATTGGACAAATGGTTGGAAAGCGGAAGAAAAGGAGACACGCCTATAAGCATAGAAGAGGAACACGCCCGAATGCTTGCAGCTACACGTCGCAAAGCCAATCCTAAAAACTGGTGAGTATGGAAACGATAGCATCCAATCAAGATCTTGCTCAGGTCGCTACAAGATGGCAAGATACTATGCTCAGTTTGGGAAAAGAGTACAAGCAGGAGCCGGAAGTTCTGAAAATAGGCGGAGTGCCTATCGGGACATTGGGAAATTTCAGTGCATCCATAGGCAAGGCTAAAAGCAAAAAGACTTTCAATGTTTCCGCTATGGTGGCAGC
>JAHHQK010000039.1 GCA_020026435.1 Alistipes sp.
GTTTTTTGGTCCGTTTTTTTGTCGTTTTTGGGGTTCGTTTTTTGGTTGTTTTGGGGCCGTTTTTCGGTCGTTTTGGGGTCCGTTTTTTTGTTGTTTTTGGGGTTGTCGGTCAAGGGGCCGAAAAATTGCAATCGGTGTTTGAATTTTGTCTAATTTTTAAAAAAATGAATTTAAAAAATGCGATGGCGGCGCATTGTCGAACAAAAATAGAAAAATTTTTGGAAAATCAATGGCAAAATTTCCCTTTGCCGCAACCTTTTGCGACGGATTGGCGTCTTTTTGGGGGAAATTCAGGAAATCGTTCGGTTTTTAGGATTCTGCCTTGGGAACGCCTGGTGTTCCGCAATTTGGGATCGGCCGAACCTTTGCAGCCGAATTGCGGCTGTCTTCGGGCTGCTGTAATACATCCCGTCCCGTAACGGGCAAGATAGTGGCTTTCTTGTCTTTGGGGGCGCCTTCCTGAAACGCCTATCCGCCAATAACTTTGACAGGTTTTTCTGTTTATCGCATTTTATTCATACTTTTGTACGCGGTTGTTAAGTTTCGACGGAAAGAAAATTTTATTTTCAATGGAGTTTGTGGCGGGACATAAGGGCGAGGGCGTGAATATCACGGCGTTTAACGAAATCTTTGGTGAGTACCACCAGCGCTTCATTCGTTTTGCCGAGGGATATACCTTGGATCATGCCTCTGCCGAAGATATTGTCATGGAGAGTTTCTCCCTGGCATGGAGGCATCGTGAAAAACTCACGAGGTCGAAGTTCCCTGCCTACACGCTGACGATTGTCAAGAACCGGTGTCTGAACTATCTGCGCGACCAGAAAATCCACCTTAGGGCCGCCGAAGAACTCTACGCCCACGGCTTGAGAATGATTAACAACAAAATCAACACGCTGGAAGCCTGCGAGCCCGACGATTTGTTTGTGGAGGATACCTTGAAGTTGGTGCAGCACGTGCTGGACAAGCTTCCCGCACATACGCACGAGGTGTTTGAACGGAGCCGAGTGCGCGGGCAGAGCTACCGCGAGATTGCGGAAGATATGGGGATTACGGTTAAAAATGTCGAGTTCGAAATCTCCAAAGTGCTGAAACTCATCCGTCAGGAGTTGAGGCTGTGGTCGATACTCGGCACCATCGTTTGTCTGATACTGCTCCGCTCCCTGTTCTATTGAATGATGCAAAACGGGTGCTTTTCTTCCACTCATGCCGGGTGGAATTGCATCCTTGTGTCATTATTTTCGAAAAAAAATCACTTTTTTTTAGGGTAGCGGCATCGTTGTGTGTTAATATAATGAATCACCAACCGGATGGCGGTTTATTGTGTTTCGGAAAAGGCGATTCCCGGTTTTTCGGGGAGCCTGTCAATAAACGCGTGCGTGCCGGGTGGAAATACTAATGGAATCGAGCAATGCAGGAAAAAATGGACAAGGATTTATTATACAGGTTTTTTGAAGGTCAGACTACGATCGAGGAGGAGACCCGTATTTTGGATTGGGTCGATGAAAGTCCCGAAAATCAGAAGGAGTTTTTGGACTATCGGAAGCTCTACGATATGATGTTGCTCAACGAAGACAAAATCTTCCGCAAGCCTGTCGGCAGAGGAAACCTCCGAAAGTGGGGTGGGGTACTGCTGCGCTATGCGGCCGTGATTGTCGTAACGCTGGCTGCCGGCGGAGGTTACTTCTATCAGCGCTACAATGCTCTTGCCGAAAATTTCAACACCATCAGCGTCCCGGCAGGCCAGCACGTGGATTTGACCTTGCCCGACGGTACGAAAGTGGCACTCAATGCCTGCTCCGAATTGAAATATCCTTCCTGCTTTGTCGGCGACAACCGCTGCGTGGAGTTGTCGGGTGAAGCCTTCTTCGAGGTGGCTCGCAACGAGGAGCAGCCTTTTGTGGTCGAGACCTACGCCTGCGATGTCGAGGTGTTGGGTACGAAGTTCGATGTTGAGGCCCGCGAGCAGAACAATCATTTTATGACCACCCTTGTCAATGGTTCGGTGCGCGTTTCCAAACGCGGAAATCCCAATCGCAAGGTTGTTCTGGAGCCCAACCAGCAGGTGTCGCTTTGTGGCGAAGAGCTTGTGGTGGCGCAGAAACCGCAGCACGAGGAGTTCCTCTGGCGCCAGGGGCTGATTGCCTTCCGCGATGCTTCGTTCGAGGAACTGCTCAAGGAGTTTGAGTATTGCTTTAATGTGAAATTCGAGATTAATCGAGAGAAACTTCCACAGACGCTGTTCACCGGAAAACTCCGTGTGTCGGACGGTGTGGACCACGCCATGTGGGTATTGCAGCAGAATGCCGACTTCAAGTTCCGGCATACATCGGGAGCAAAGGAGTGCATCTTGATAGAATAGAGCAAATGATATAAATTTAACCGACTAATGATATGTAGAAACCTAAATCCAACCAAGCACAACAAGAGAAATTGCCCTGTGTGGCAGTCTTGGCCGGAAGACTCAAAACCGGAAGTCCCGCAAATGCGGGTAATCTCCTTAAACTTTATTACCAACTTTATGAAAATCAAAGACTATGCAAGAGTGAAGCTGCTCTTGCCCCTTTTGACGCTTGCGCTTTGTTTCTCGGCGGAACATTCGCTGGCGCAATCCGTTCCCGTAACACTGAAGGTGACGGATGCTTCTCTGGAGCAAGTGTTTAATGCGATCGAAAAACAAACCTCCTATCTTTTTGTCTACGACAAGAGCATCGATGTAGACCGCAAGGTGACCATCAATGCCCAGAACAAACCTCTCGGCGAGGTCCTGGTGGAACTTGCCCGCACCACCCATATCAGTTACGCCGTGGAGAATACCTCTATCGTGCTGTCGCAGAAGACTGTATCGGCCGACGATAGCCGCAAGGTGTCGGGACGGGTGAGCGACAAGAGCGGGATGGCGATTATCGGAGCTTCTGTCATCGTGAAAGGTACGACCATCGGAACCAGCACCGACGTTGACGGTAAGTTCTCGTTGCAGATTCCCTCCCCTGCATCCAGGCAGGAGTTGGAAATCACCTATCTGGGTTACGTGTCCGAGACTCTGGCCGTTGGCAGCCGTACCACATTCGACATAACCCTTCAGGAGGAGTCGGTGAGCATGGATGCGGTTGTGGTTACCGCACTGGGTATCAAGCGTTCGGAGAAGGCGCTGTCGTACAACGTGCAGCAGGTCTCTTCGGAGGATATTCTCAGCAACAAGGATGTCAATTTCGTCAACTCCCTGAGCGGTAAGGTGGCTGGTCTTACCATCAATTCGTCGGCCGGCGGTGTCGGTAGCGCTTCGAAGGTGGTGATGCGTGGTCAGAAATCCATTACGCAGACCTCCAATGCCCTTTATGTGATTGACGGTGTGCCGATGTATACCACGGCCCGTGACGGCGGTTCGGAGTTCGCTTCGCAGGGGGCGACCGATCCCATCGCCGATATTAATCCCGAGGACATCGAGTCGATGTCGGTGCTGAACGGTGCTGCCGCTGCCGCCCTCTATGGTTCCGACGCTGCCAACGGCGCTATCGTGGTGACGACGAAGCGCGGAAAGGCTGGTTCCACTTCGATTGTGGTGTCGAGCAATACCGAGGTGATGAGTCCCTTTATTCTGCCCGAGTTCCAGAACCGTTACGGCACGGGTGACCTCAATTCGAGCGAGGGTTCTATCATCCGCAGCTGGGGCAACCGTCTCAACAGCGCAAACTATCGCGGTTACGACCCCAGGAACGACTACTTTCAGACCGGTGTGACGGGAACGGAGAGCGTATCGTTGTCGACAGGTACCGAAAAGAATCAGACCTATTTCTCGGCTGCTGCTATTGATTCGCGAGGAGTGGTTCCCAACAATGGTTACGACCGTTACAACTTTACCTTCCGCAACACCACGTCTTTCCTCAAGGATCGCATGAGATTGGATGTCGGTGCAAGCTATGTGCTTCAGAAAGACCGTAATATGACCAATCAGGGTACTTATAACAACCCGCTGGTCGGTGCCTATATCTTCCCTCGCGGAAACGACTGGGCGGATGTCGAGATGTACGAGCGTTTCGATCCCGCGCGTCGTCTTTATACCCAGTACTGGCCGGTGGGCGATGGCGGTATGACCATGCAGAACCCCTACTGGATCAACTACCGCAACCTGCGCGAGAACCGCAAGGACCGTTATATGCTCAACGCTTCGTTGTCGTATGATATTCTCGATTGGTTGAACGTGTCGGGGCGTATCCGTATCGATAACAGCAGCAACGACTACTCCGAAAAATTCTATGCTTCGACCTTCACCCAGCTGACCGAGGGCTCGAAGAACGGTCTGTACGGCATTACGAAGACCTCCGACAAGCAAGTCTATGGTGACGTGCTGGTGAACATCAACAAGACGTTCGGTGACGATTGGTCGCTGCAGGCCAACATCGGTTCTTCGATTTCCGATATGCGTAACGACGTGATGAAGGTTCGCGGACCTATTCCCGACGGTGAGATTACCGACGAGAAGCCGCTGCTGGCCAACATTTTCAACATTCAGAACTTGAGCAACACCTCGAAGACCGAGCGTCTGCAGGAGGGTTGGAGGGAACAGACCCAGTCGATTTTCGCATCTGTCGAGATCGGGTTCAAGAACACCTACTTCCTCACCCTCACGGGGCGTAACGACTGGCCTTCGCAGCTGGCCGGCAAGCACTCCGAGAAGAGCTCGTTCTTCTATCCCTCGGTAGGTGCTTCGGTCGTGGTTTCCCAGTTGATTCCCAATATGCCCAAGAACCTTTCGTATCTGAAGATCCGAGGTTCGTATGCATCGGTGGGTGTGGCTTTCGAGCGTTACCTGGCCAACCCCCGTTACAGCTGGAACAAGAGCGGTCTGAACTGGATGACCCAGACCCGATTCCCCATCTACAACCTCAAGCCCGAGCGTACAAAGTCGTTCGAGGTAGGTTTGACTATGCGTTTCCTGCGCCACTTCAACCTCGATTTCACCTATTATAACACCAAGACTCAGGACCAGACCTTCGAGCCCAACATTTCGACAGGTTCGGGTTCGTCGAAGCTGACGATCCAGTCGGGTAATGTCCGCAACCGCGGTTTCGAGGTGGCGTTGGGCTACAAAAACACCTGGCGTAAGTTCACGTGGGATTCCAACTACACGTTGTCGACCAACAAGAACAAGATTCTGTCTCTGGCCAACGATGTGGTAAATCCCGAGACGGGAGAGCATTTCTCGGTGGATCAGCTTGATATGGGCGGTCTGGCCGATGCGCGCTTTATCCTGCGCGAGAGCGGTACGCTGGGCGATCTCTACTCGCGTGTAGACCTCAAGCGCGACAGCAACGGAGATGTTTACATCAACGAGAAGGGCGAGATTGCTTCGCAGACCATTACCGATGTGAACGGCTACATCAAATTGGGGTCCGTGCTTCCCGATGCCAACATGGCATGGCGCAACGACTTCCGCTGGGGGAACTTCAACTTCGGATTCATGATGTCGGCCCGTCTGGGTGGTGTCGTTTTCTCGCGGACCCAGGCCATGTTGGACTACTACGGAGTTTCGGAGGCTTCGGCTGCCGCACGCGATGCTGGTGGTGTGATGATTAACGGCAACGACCTGGTGGATGCCAACAAGTGGTATGCTGCCATCGGTAGCGGTAACGCCATTCCCCAGCACTACACCTACTCGGCTACCAATCTCCGCCTGCAGGAGGCTTCCATCGGCTATACCATTCCCCGCAAGGCGTTGAAAGGCCTGTGCGAGATTACCGTATCGCTGGTGGGGCGCAACCTGTGGATGATTTACAACAAGGCGCCGTTCGATCCCGAGACCATCGCATCGACCAACAGCTACTATCAGGGTATCGACTATTTCATGATGCCTTCGATGCGGAACTTCGGATTCAACCTTCGACTTAAATTCTAACCTGAACGATGACTATGAAATTAAATATCTTGAAACCGGTTTTGGCGGCTGTCGTACTCATGGGGTCGGCTTGTACTGCCAATTACCTCGATATCAACTCCAATCCTTACGAGCCGTCGGATGAGGATATGCAGACCGATGGGTACATCATCGGTTCGACCCTTACCTCACTGGCCGGTACGGTTGTATCGACCGATGTCAATACGGCTCAGTTTACCGACGTCCTGCTGGGCGGTCCCATGGGGGGCTATTACTCCACGACCGGCAACTTCGCCCGTACGATCATGAACTACAATCCCACGGACGACTGGACCAACGTATTCATGTACAGCGACCGTACGATTCCCGTACTCTACTCCAACTTGAGAGAGTTGAAGAAGGTGACCGACGACCCGATTGTGTTGGCAATTGCCGACATCATCAAGGTGGCTGCCATGCACCGTGTGACCGATACTTACGGCCCGATTCCCTACTCGAAGATTGGCGAGAACGGTCAGATTCAGGTGGCCTACGATTCGCAGGAGCAGGTCTATGACAAATTCTTCGAAGAGCTGAATGCCGCCATTGCGCTGCTCACCGAGCATCGCACGGGGGCCATCTCCTCAAAAGCCGATTATATCTACGGCGGCAGCGCCGAGAAGTGGTGCAAGTTTGCCAATTCGCTGAAATTGCGTCTGGCCATGCGTATCGTCTACGCCAACCCCGACAAGGCGCGTCAGATGGCCGAGGAGGCCGTGAAGAGCGAGGTGGGTGTCTTTACATCCAATGCCGACAATGCCATGATGACTTCGTTCGGAGCCGATGGTAACCCCATTGCCGTGGCTGTCAATTACAACCGACCGGCGGATTGCCTCACGGGTGGCGATACGCATGTGGCGGCCGATATTATCTGCTTCATGAACGGTTACAAGGATGCACGTAGAGAGAAGTACTTCGTCAAATCGGAGTGGGACGGCATGGATTATGTCGGTATCCGTCGTGGTATCGTCATTCCCGAGCTGGCTTCGGTCGGTCGTAAATATTCGGGTCTGAATATCAACATCGCGTCGCCTGTGGTATGGATGAACGCTGCCGAAGTGGCCTTCCTGAAGGCCGAGGCTGCCGCCGTGTTCAACTTCGACATGGGAGGCAAGGCTCAGGACTTCTACAACGAGGGCATCCGCCTTTCGTTCGAGCAGTGGGGGGCTGATGGTGCCGAGGCTTATCTGGCCGACAATACCAGCAAACCGCAACTGTACAACGATCCCTATAAGGTAAATTCCTATTCGAACGTGTTGTCCGACATTACCGTGGCATGGGAAGAAGGAGCTTCCGTTCGACAGAAGCAGGAGCGTATCATCATCCAGAAGTGGATTGCCAACTGGCAGCTGGGCAACGAAGCGTGGGCCGACTACCGCCGTACGGGCTTCCCCCGACTGATGCCCGCCACCGAGAGCGGTAACAAGAGCCAGGGAGTCGTTGATTCCAGACTCGGAGCGCGCCGCATGCCTTATCCTGCCGACGAGTACACCAGCAACAACGCGAATGTCAATGCTGCTGTCTCCAACCTTTTGAAGGGTGCCGACAACATGGCTACCCGCATTTGGTGGGATTGCAACCCCGCAGTCAAATAATAACCCATCTGAACGCTTAAAATTATGAAACATAATATCAAGAAATTTCTGTTGCCGGCCTTTGCTGTTACCGCGCTTTCCATGGCGTCGTGCAGTGACTGGACGGCTACCGAAGGTCTCGACATCAAATATCCTTCGCTGGAAAGTCAGAATCCCGAACTTTACCGTCAGTATATCGAGGCTCTGCGCAACTATAAGGCTTCGGAGCACAAGGTTGTGCTGACCGAGATGCGCAACACGCTGGCAGCTCCCTCGCAGCGCAACGAGCACCTGACAACAATGCCCGACAGCGTGGATTACATTACGCTCCTTTCGCCCGATAATCTTCACCCGACCCTCCACAAGGAGTTCGATGAGGTGCGCAAGAAGGGTACAAAGGTGCTCTGCAACATCGACTACAACGCCATCGAGAAGCGTTGGGTGGAGGAGCAGGCTGCCCTCCCCGAGGCAAGCCGTGCTGACGGTGAGGAGGGTGGCGAGCCCGCCCCCGGACAGCCGACCGACGAGGAGCGTTTCCTGGCTTACTGCTCGGAGCAGACCGCAGCGCTGCTGGCCGTATGTGACAAATACGGCTATGACGGACTCCAGTTCTGCTTCACGGGTCCTGCTCCCCAGTCGATGAGCGAGGAGCAGAAGGCGGCCTATGCAGCCCGTCAGCAGGCTTTTCTCTCGAAAATCGGGACCTGGAAGAGTGCCAACGAATCCAAAACCTTGATCTTCAAGGGCACACCTCAGAATCTGCTGGATGTCCAGCTGCTCTCGTCGTGTGATTACATCGTGATTCCCGCATTGAATGCCACTTCGGTCAATAAGATGTCGTTTGCCGTTCTGATGGCTATGGTCAAGGATGTTCCCGCCGACCGTTTCGTTATCGGTGTAACCATTCCCTCGATCGTAGACCTCTCGAACGAGAACGGTTACTTCCCCGATATGGATACCGATGGCAAGACCCGTGTCCGCGCCACCAAGGGTGCTGCACAGTGGGCTGTGAACCAGGAGCCGGGCTACACCAAGAGCGGTATCTCGATTGCCGATGCCCAGTATGATTACTTCAACATCGACCTTGTTTATAAGAACATCCGTGAGGCGATCAATATCATGAACCCCACACCTAAACACTAATGCGAACTATGAAATTCAATAAAAAATATCTTGCTGCCTTCCTTCTTGCTGGCGTGGCTCTCACGGGATGCGAGAATGAGGATCTTTCGAAGCAGCATTATGATAACAAGCTCTTCATCTCGACAAAGAATGTCTCCGAGGAGCTGTTGATCAAGTCCGGCGTCAGCTACGAGCGTGAGATTGTGGCCGGTGTGGCGCAGCCTGTCGGACAGACCGTTGAGGTGGAGTTTGCCGCTGCCCCCGATCTGTATGAGCACTATCGCGAGGCTTTCTACGATGAGAGTGCCATCGTCCTGCCCGAGGAGAACTATGAGTTCAGCGAGCCTCTGACCAAAATTCAGCCCGGGAGTGTATTGAGCAAGCCGGTGAAGATTAAGTTCGTCCATGTAGACCGGCTGGACAAGAACCAGCGCTATGTGCTGCCCGTGACCATTCGTTCGGTGAAGGGTATCACGGTGTTGAACAGTGCACGCACGGTATACTACATCTTCAAGGGTGCAGCCCTTATCAATGTGGTGGCCGATATCGCAGAGAACCGTGCATGGCCCGAGTGGAAGGATGCCGAAGCATTGCGTAATGCAACCAACTTCACGTTAGAGGCATTGATTTGCGGTAATGCATTCAAGAATCAGATTTCCACCATCATGGGTATCGAGGGCAAGTTCCTCGTGCGTATCGGCGATGCGGGCGTTGAACCTAACCAGATTCAGATCGCTTCGAGCAGCAACCTTACCAATGCCGATTTGAGACTCGATCCCGGTGTATGGTACCATGTGGCCGTCACCTTTGATAAGGGTGATGTGAAGGTCTACATCAACGGTGTTGAGAAGTGTAGCGGAAATGTCGGCCGCTCCAGCGTCAATTTGGGTGTTCCCCACTCCGATGAATCGAATGGGCAAGAGCGTTGCTTCTGGGTAGGCTACTCCTACAACTCGGATCGTTACTTCGATGGTACCATTTCGGAGGTGCGTATCTGGACCAAGACGCTGACAGCTGAGGATATTACTTCTCCCGACCATTTCTATCAGGTCGATCCCGAGTCGGAGGGGCTGTTCTCCTATTGGAAATTCGATGACGGAGCCGGAAAGACCATCAAGGATCACACCGCTCACGGCAACGATTTGACCGTGGAGCGCGAGTTGAAGTGGGTTGATGTTTCGCTTCCCGACATGGGCAAATAACTGCTAACCTTAAACCTTTAATTAACTATGAATACTGAAAGATATATGAAAAAGGGCTTTCTCGCACTCGGCTTGTTGTTGGGCGGTATGACATTCTCGTCGTGCACCGATGACATCATGGGTAGTAAACCCGTCGACGAGGGGGCTTACGATACGGTTACTCGTATCGAGGGTATGTTGCTCGATGCTAAATCGAACAAGAACGAATCGGTCGTGGAGTTGCGTGGCAAGACGGTGGAGACCGAAGTGTTCTTCAAGCTCACCAAGGTGCCCAATATGGGGGTGGATGTGCAGGTCGAGGTCGATCCCTCGTATCTGGAGACCTTCAACAAGGAACACGACACCGATTTTGAGATGTATCCCGTCGAGAATGTGAAGATTGCCAATGAGGGAAAACTGCTGTTGGCTCCCGATGAGATCCGTTCGGCGAATATCGGTGTAACACTGACTGCCAACGACAAGATGCAGGCCGACAAGACCTATTTGTTGCCGCTGACCGTGACTACTTCCACCCAGGGTGTGACCCTCTCGGAAAAGGCGCAGCGCGCTGTGTATATGGTCAAGGATTTGCGTTCGCAGAGCGATACCTACAAAGGACCCGATGCCGTGAAGACGGTGCTCTATTTCGAGGTGAACGATACCAACCCGCTCAACGCCTTGGAGTTTGTATTGAAGGATAGCGGCAAGCTCTTCTTCGATGAGGTCGTCCTCTTCTCGGCCAACATCAACTACAACCCGGAAACGGGGCGTGTGTACGTCTTCAACAACCCCAACGTGCAGTTTCTGCTCGATAACAACGAGAAATTCCTCCAGCCCCTCCGCAAACGCGGTATCAAGGTGATTTTGGGTATTTTGGGAAATCACGATGCCGCCGGCGTTGCCCAGCTCTCCGATATGGGCGCACGTGAGTTCGCCAAGGAACTGGCCGCCTACTGCAAGGCTTACAACCTCGATGGTGTGGGCTTCGATGACGAGTATTCGGATTTCCCCGATTTGACTAACCCCTGGTTCGCAAGACGTTCGGGTGAGGCTGCATCGCGTCTGCTCTATGAGACCAAGCGCGCCATGCCCGACAAGACCGTGATGGTTTATTATTTGGGTAGAATCTACGAAGATACGATTGTCTCCGTTGACGGTGTCCTTCCAGGTGAATTCGTTGATTATGCCGTTGCCGACTATGGCGGTACGGCCCGGCCGATGAATGGCATGACCCGAAAGCAGTGCAGCGGTATGTCGATCGAGTTGAACCGTGGTACTGGTAACACGAGTGAGGATTTTGCCCGCAGCAAACGTAAGGAGGGTTATGGCTACTATATGTTTTTCGCTCTGGGACATACCAATTCGCTGGTCAACAACTTCGGTTCCTACCGTTCGCAGGTGCTCCGTTGTCAGATGGTTTGCCGCGGTCTTTATGAGGACGAACTGCTCATGCCGGAGTATTATTACAAAAAGAATGACGCAACTCGTTATAAACTGCCTAATTAAATGAAAAAGAGCCTCCATCCCGCTTCATGCAGGAGCGGGATGAGAGGCTCTTTTTTTTCGACAACCTGAAAATGAAAAAATGATCCATGAAAAAATATTTGATAGCATTTTTGGCCGTAGCTTGCGGGTGTGCATCCTGCTCCGATGATGATAATGCAGGCAATGAAGGAGCTTCGGCGACAATTTCAATCTCGACCGAAGAGATTTCGGCCGGTATCGAAGGTGAAACTGTCGAAGTGACAGTGACCAGTTCGGGCGACTGGCGTTTGGCCGGTATGTGCGATTGGGTACACCCGTCGGCAGAGTCGGGAAAGAGTGGTGATGTGGTGGCCTTCAAGATCGACCCCAACACCGAGGAGGAGATGCGTGAGACGGTCTATAAGTTTTTCACGGGTTCGGCTGTCGTTCCTTTGAAGATCTCGGCGCAGCCGGGCTATGTGTTGGAAGCGGTCGGAGACAAGAAGTTCTCGGTGGATGCGATAAAAGTCGATTTGCATGTCAAGGTACATACCAATATACCCGATTTTGAGGTCTCTTTCTCGGACGAGGGCGAAAAATGGGTGACCTTCGAGGGGATAACCAGTGCATTTGGAAAGAAGATGTTTAATTTCATCGTGTCCCAAAATGAAGGTTACGATGACCGAAAGACGGTTATAACGATTGCCGGTATGGGTAAAACCTTGGAGATTCCGTTGACTCAGCAGCGGATCCTGGCAATCAACCTCCCGAAGGATTATTTCGAGATCGACTTGAGTGCACAGACTCTGTCGGTCGATGTCGAGGCCAACCTGGAATATAAGATTCACACCCCCGCTTGGATTAAGCAGCAACCTGCGACCCGCGGTTTGGAAACCAAGACGTTGACTTTTGCCATTGAGGCCGCCAAAGCCAGCCGAAGCGGACAGATCGAGTTCGAGGGATTGGGTTTATCCAAAATGGTTACTGTTTTCCAAAAGGATCCCAATGCGAAAATCTTGACAATTCCCGATAAGGACTTCAAGCAATGGCTGACGACCGAAGGTTGGATCAGTTCTTTGAGCGAAACGACGGGCATCATCACCGAAGAGGGAGTTGCAGCCACCAGATTGGACTGTCCGGGTTTCAGAAGTTATTACGGAAGCCGGCAGCTGACATCCTTGGAAGGTATCGAGGCGTTCCTCAATTTGGAGTACATAAAAATCGATAAGAACAACCTGACGGTTATCGACCTCTCCGCACTTAAAAAGGTCAAAGAATTGATCTGCGATAGAAACTATTTTGTGGAGTCCATTATTTTGGGTGACAATCCCATTACGGAGTTTGTTCCCCTCGGTGGACAATACATATCTTCGAAAAAACTGGTAATTTCCGGGTCGAAGTTAACCTCGCTCGATTTGAGTGTTGAGGGATGGGGTGCGGATTATGATGAGGTGACGGAACTCGATCTTACGGGCTGTCCCGCCCTTCAGACCTTGAATTGCGTACGTTCCGAAAAACTCAAGACCTTGCGTTTGAAGAAGGGACAGACGATTCCCAATCTGGTCAAGGCCGAGTTTACGAACATCGTCTATGTAGACTGATTCGATGAGTTGGAACCCCAACTCGATTGTAGTAGCCGTGCAGTCATTGAGTCTTGGACTCATGACTGCACGTTTTTTTTAAAGGAGCCTGTAAAGGAGGTGATTTTTACCTGGCTCACTTAGTGCTGCACCCTTTTGGGGGTTCAATACCTACGCATCCTTTTTTATGGTAGTATTTTCTGCCGGTATTTTGTTGATTCTTGCTTCTTGCATCTTAAGGTATTTCATGGATGCACGGCGCATCTCTTCAAATATAGATTCAGAATTGGATGCTCTTCAAATGGCAATACATGCTAAATGCGCCTTGACGTCATTAATATGATGTGTAACTATCTCATCAGTAATTATTTGTTTTGTGTTGGAAGAAAGCGGAAATGTCGGATTTTCGAGCATCGATTGAATTGTTGGGTACTCGTTGTTAATAAAATTCGCTAATGTTTGGATCTCTTCAACCATACACATATATCTCTTGTATATTTTCGCTTTGTTATCATTGAACTCCGAGGAATAAGTGTCGACATTTGTCGAGGATGTAAATTAAACTGTGTCAGCCAAGAATAAAACATTAACTTTGCTAACACAGTTTAATTTATAGCCTCGTCTTGTTGTGGTAGTTCGACGACGATTAGTCTATATGTCCGAAATGAGCGCAAGCACTCATACTTTCAATGCAAAGATATTTATTTTTAATGAGATAACTACAATGTTGATTTGGAAAGTTCAAATGAAAATTTTATTTTTGGTGCCATTAGTATATAATTACGAAATAAAAAATACGAGACGCAAACTTGAATCCCCTATTTCCATTCACACAAAATATTTTATAGTGCCCGATAATTATATATACAAAAAAATAATAGTTTCTTGCGAACGTTTTTCGGGGTGTTTCGGCTTTTTGCTTCCTGCCGTTCTTCCGGACTTTCGCCCTTGGGTTCCGACTTTCCGATGCTTTTTGTAGGCTTTTGTCGCCGAGGCCCGAAGTTCCGCAGACGCGGTTGCGGCTGTTTCGCCGATACCTCCAGATGATTCCCGTTCGGAGGTGTTTTTTGCTAATATACCTTTTTTATTCGCCCGTTTCCGCGGGGAGCCCTTTCGGAACCGCACCGCGCACCTATTCCAGTGTCCGGGTATCCTTGAAATAGATTTCCAACAGCTCCTTGGCGGCGATGAACGACGAAATTTTGTCCTCCAGCACCCGTTTCTCATACTCCCCGATGCGCGCCTCCACGGCCGGATCGCGGTAGAAACTCCCGCGCAACGCCTCGTTGATCGACTCGTACATCCAGTATTTGTTCTGCCGGTTACGGTTGTACTGGAAATAGCCGTTTTTCTGAATGTGCTCGAGGTACTCCTCCACACCTTTCCAAACCTCCTCCAGTCCCGTCCGGGCTACCGCCGACGAGGTGTAGACCTTGGGCCGCCATTCCGATTCGGGCAGGGGGAAAAGTCGTAATGCACTCTGGAACTGGGTCTGTGCCAATTCGGCCTTGTGTATGTTCTCTCCGTCGGCCTTGGTGATGACCATCAGGTCGGCCATTTCCATGATGCCGCGCTTGATGCCTTGCAGTTCGTCCCCGGCGCCGGAAATCTGCAGCAGCATGAAGAGGTCGACCATCGAGTGCACGGCGGTTTCCGACTGTCCGACACCCACCGTTTCGATGAAGACGACGTCGAAGCCCGCGGCCTCGCACAGCACGATCGTCTCGCGCGTCTTCCGGGCCACTCCGCCGAGCGATCCGGCCGAGGGTGAGGGTCGCACGAAGACCGACGGGTTGTTGCAGATGCTCTCCATGCGGGTTTTGTCGCCGAGAATCGAGCCGCCGCTGCGCTCCGACGACGGATCTATGGCCAGCACCGCCAGTTTGTGGCGCAGCCCCGCGACCATGTTGCCGATGGCCTCGATGAAAGTCGATTTGCCGGCTCCCGGAACGCCCGTGATGCCGATGCGGACCGATTTTCCGGCGTGCGGGAGGCACGCTTCGATGATCTCCTGCGCCTGCGCATAGTGCTCGGGGTTCGACGACTCGACGAGCGTGATGGCCTGCGAGAGGGTGGTGATGTTGCCGGCGAGAATGCCCTCGACATACTCGTCGGTAGAGAGTACCCGCTTCTTGCGCCGCTTGAAGTAGGGGCTTATTATGGGTTGTGCTTCAACTCCTTGCGTTACGTTTAGCGCGGTGTCGTGATGCGTGTCGGCATACTCTTTTTCGTAATGGTCTATCCTGGTGAATGACATGGTGCGTCAGTGTGTTGGTTGTTCGATTATTTTTTCATTGACTTGCAGTGAGTTGCCCATCCACAGGGCGCGATACCTGGCGTCGGTCAGCACTCCGAACGGCAGGTAGTTGACGCCGAATGCCGTGAAGCTCTTTTCGGCATTGAGACCCACGGAGATACGCTCCGAGAGATAGGGGCGCAGCAGCGGGGCAATTTTCTCGGGGCTCTCCTTCGTCAGGATGATCACGCGCAGTTTGGTTCCCGGTTTGGATGTGATCTCCTTCAGGCGTTCGAGCGAGGTTTTGCATGCGGGATTCGCCGAATGGAAAAACTCGATGTAGGTCGTCTGGGCCGGGCCGGGCTGGCGGTTGTCGAGCCATGTCTGGATTTTGAGGTCGGGAACGCGTTCGTCGAGGGCGATGTTCTGGGCCGTGGCCTGCGCGGATGCGATTCCCGTGGCCAAAAGCCATATAAGCAGCACTTTCTTCATAGGAGGCCTTGTTTTATTCGTAAAGATAACAATTTTTTGGCATATGAGCCAATTTTTTGGGGGTCAACTTATGAAAATCGGGTTCGGTGCGGGTTCGGAAGCACCTTGCGAAGTCTGCTTGCGAAGCCCTTCGGATATCTTGTGTTTCGGTATTTTGTAACGAAATAAAACTGTTTTTAAACAGATAAATAAATCAATTTATCTACACCGAAGCTTTAAGTTGTCGGGAGGTTGCTATGCGCGGCTTCTGAGGCATCTTGCAAAGTCTGCTTCCGGAGCTCTTTAGATGTGTCATGATACAATTTTTTGACGAGAATAAATTGCTTATAAACAGGAAAGTAAATTTATTTATCTCTACTGTAACTTCAAGTTATGGGAGGGGCCTTTTCGGATTGATGGAGGTATTTCGGTCTGCACTCCGGTCTGCACTCCGGTCTGCACTCCGGTCTGCACTCCGACGGGTCGATCGTGGTTCCCGGTCGTGGTTCCCGGTCGGGGCTCCCGGGCGCTCGCTTGGGGGCGGGCGCTCGGAGGCGTGGAGTTATGCGGAGCCATATTGGAGTGTCTGCGCTTGGATCATTCCCGCGCCTCCGGCCTTCACGCCGCAGGCGGCCGCAGCAAAGCAACTTTTCGGACATTTCCTGCGAATTTCAGATTTGAAGTTATTTCCAAAAAAATGCTCCGAATTTTGGCGGTTCTGGAAGATTGGATTATATTTGTGTTCGCAAAAGGACAGCGAAGGAAATAACATCTCAAATATTCACTAACTTAAATTTAAATTTTGTTATGAAAGTTTCTCACATCGAGCATCTTGGCGTTGCCGTGAAGAGCCTCGACGAGGCGATTCCCTATTGGGAGAACGTATTGGGCCTGAAGTGCTATGCCATTGAGGAGGTCGCCGACCAGAAGGTTCGCACGGCGTTCTTCATGCTGGGGCAGACCAAGATCGAATTGCTGGAGCCTACTTCGGAGGAGTCGACCATCGCAAAGTACATCGAGAACCGCGGTGTCGGCATTCACCACATGGCGCTGGCCTGTGAAAACATCGAGGAACAGCTCGCAGACGCCGAGGCCCAGGGTATCCGTCTGATCGACAAGACCCCCCGCAAGGGCGCCGAGGGCATGACCATCGCCTTCCTGCACCCCAAATCGACCCAGGGCATTCTGACGGAGCTTTGCGAAAACAAAAACAAGTAGGATTATGAACCAGATACAGGACAAGATCAACAAACTGATCGAGAACCGCGAAACGGCGCGTCTCGGCGGCGGCCAGAAGGCGATCGACAAACAACACGATAAGGGTAAGTACACGGCCCGCGAACGTATTCAGATGCTTCTCGACGAAGGTTCGTTCGAGGAGTTCGATATGTTTGTGACCCACCGCTGCTACGATTTCGGCATGGATCGTAAGCACACGTTCGGCGACGGAGTAGTCACGGGCTACGGCACGATCGACGGACGTCTGGTCTACGTTTTCGCCCAGGATTTCACCGTGACGGCCGGTTCGCTGTCGCTGTCGATGTCCGACAAGATCTGCAAGGTGATGGACATGGCCATGCGCAACGGCGCACCCTGCATCGGCATGAACGACTCGGGTGGTGCGCGTATCCAGGAGGGTGTAAACGCCCTGGCCGGGTATGCCAACATCTTCCAGCGCAACGTGATGTCGTCGGGCGTCATTCCGCAGATCTCGGCCATCTTCGGCCCCTGCGCAGGCGGTGCGGTCTATTCACCCGCGCTGACCGACTTCATCATCATGAAGAAGGAGACCTCGAACATGTTCCTCACCGGCCCGAAGGTCGTGAAGACCGTGACGGGAGAGGACGTGACGCAGGAGCAGCTGGGAGGCGCCCAGATGCACACCACCAAGTCGGGCGTGGCACAGTTTGCCGTCGACACCGAGGAGGAGGGTATCGAGCTGATCAAGAAACTGATCTCCTACATGCCGCAGAACAACATGGAGGATGCCCCGCTGGCGGTCTGCACCGATAAGATCACCCGTCTGGAGGATTCGCTCAACGAGATCATCCCCGACAGCGCCAACAAACCCTACGACATGGCAGAGGTCATCCGCGCCATCGTCGACAACGGTGAGTTCCTCGAATCGGCTGCAGGCTATGCCAAGAACATCATCACCTGTTTCGCACGCTTCAACGGCCAGTCGGTGGGTATCATCGCCAACCAGCCCAAGTTCATGGCCGGTGTGCTGGACATCAATGCCAGCCGCAAGGCTGCACGCTTCGTGCGTTTCTGCGACGCCTTCAACATTCCGATCGTGACGCTGGTCGACGTGCCGGGCTTCCTGCCGGGTACGACCCAGGAGTACGGCGGCGTGATCACCCACGGTGCCAAGCTGCTGTTCGCCTACTGCGAGGCCACCGTGCCGAAGATCACCGTGACGCTGCGCAAGGCATACGGAGGCGCTTATATCGTCATGTCTTCGAAGCACATCCGCGGCGACATCAACTACGCATGGCCGACGGCCGAGATCGCCGTGATGGGCGCCAGCGGCGCTGTCGAGGTGCTCTACGGCAAGGAACTGAAGGAACTGGCCGACAAACCGGAGGAGAAGGCCAAGTTCATTGCGGAGAAGGAGCAGGAGTACAACGACAAGTTCTCCAACCCCTACAATGCCGCACGTTACGGCTATATCGACGACGTGATCGAGCCGCGCAACACGCGTTTCCGCGTGATCCGCGCCCTGCAGTCGTTGGCTACGAAGCGGTTGCAGAACCCCGCGAAGAAACATTCGAACATTCCTCTCTAACAGACTGAAAAGATGACTATACTGACAGTTATGGACTGGGGATGGTCCGAGGTGCTTTGGGTGTCGCTGATCGGTTTTTCGCTGGTGTTCATCCTGCTGGTGTCGCTGATTTTCATCATGAAGGCCTTCGGGGCCTGCTTCCGGGCACGTCCGGCAAGCAGCAAGAAGGTCGACGTCGCGCCGATGATCAGCGAGGAAGAGATCGCAGCCATCGCTACGGCGCTCAAGATCTACAAGGGCGCCCTGCACGACCGCGAGTCCGAGGTGCTGACCATTCTCAACATCAAGCGGGCCTATTCGCCCTGGAATTCGAAAATTCACGGTTTAACCCAGCTTCCCGACCGGAGATAGGTCCCTGCGTCGGAACAAGACAACCCAAAAAAGAAAATGAAAGATTACTCTTTGAAAATCAACGGACATAATTACAACGTCCAGATCGACGACGTGAACGAGGCTTCGACGGTAGCGCACGTCGTGGTCAACGGCGTGGATTACGAAGTCGAGATCGAGGGCTCGAAAACCTCGACGATCTCCAAACCTCAGGTTGCACCGGCTCCCAAGTCGGCCAACAGCGCCATGATCACCCCCACGACGGCCGCACCTTCGCCGCGCATCGCTCCCGCAGCTGCGGCGGCGGGTTGCAGCGTGAAATGCCCGCTGCCGGGTACCGTGTTGAGCGTCAAGGTGGCTGTGGGCGACAGCGTCACGGCCGGACAGACCCTCGTCGTGCTCGAAGCCATGAAGATGGAGAACAACATCGACGCCGACCGCGCCGGTGTCGTGAAGCAGATCCTCGTGCAGCAGGGTGCTACGGTCATGGAAGGCGACGTTTTAATCGTAATCGGATAGGACTATGTGGAATGCATTGACTTCCGGCTCCAATTTCGTACTGGAAAGCCTTGAAACCTTTGCCGAATCGACAGGCGTGGCCGGTCTTTTCGCCAATATGGGGTGGGGCAGTCTGATCATGATCTGTGTGGCCTTCTTTCTGCTGTATCTGGCCATCAAACACAAGTTCGAACCGCTGCTGCTGCTGACCATTGCCTTCGGCATGCTGCTGACGAACCTTCCCGGAGCAAACCTCTATCACACGGAGCTGTTTGCCGGAGGACATGTCCACTGGGATATTTTTGTCGCCCAGGCGGGACTCCTCGACTACCTCTATCTGGGAGTGAAGCTCGGCATCTATCCCTGCCTTATCTTCGTGGGCGTGGGCGCCATGACCGACTTCGGACCGCTGATCGCCAATCCCAAGAGCTTCCTGCTGGGTGCTGCGGCACAGATCGGTATCTTCCTGACCTTCATCGGCGCTTATGCGCTCGGATTCTCGCCTTCGGAGGCCGGTTCGATCGGCATCATCGGCGGTGCCGACGGCCCCACGTCGATCTATCTCACCGCAATCCTGGCTCCCGAGCTGCTCGGCCCGATCGCCGTGGCCGCCTACTCCTACATGGCTCTTGTGCCGGTGATCCAGCCGCCGATCATGCGACTGCTGACCTCCGAGAAGGAGCGTAAGATCAAGATGCGCCAGCTGCGTCCGGTGTCGAAGACCGAGAAGATCCTCTTCCCGCTGACCATCACGGTGATCATCGCCCTGCTGCTGCCGTCGGCCGCTCCGCTCGTCGGCTGCCTCATGCTGGGTAACCTGATGAAGGAGTGCGGCGTGGTGGATCGTCTGTCGAAGACGGTGCAGAACGAGCTGATGAACATTGTCGTCATCTTCCTGGGTCTCACGGTGGGAGCTACGGCTACGGCCGAGGCGTTCCTCAATCCGCGGACGCTGTTCATCCTCGTGCTGGGTGTGATCGCTTTTGCGATGGGAACCGCCGGCGGTGTGCTGCTCGCCAAGCTGATGAACCTCTTCGCCAAGGACGAAAACAAGATCAACCCGCTGATCGGTTCGGCCGGCGTTTCGGCCGTCCCGATGGCCGCCCGCGTGTCGCAGACCGAGGGTCAGAAGGCCGATCCCTCGAACTTCCTGCTGATGCATGCCATGGGTCCCAATGTGGCCGGTGTGGTCGGTTCGGCAGTCGCCGCGGGTATTCTGCTCTCGTTCCTCGGATAGGAAATAGCGTTCCGGGGGCAGTGCCCGGAGTTTGACCAATGGAGGGTCCGGATTTGCCGGGCCCTCCTTTTTGATCTTTTGCTCTCCGGTCTTCTCCTTTTTATGGTGTTCTCCTTTGGGAGTTTTTCTTTGGGAGCCGTTCTTTGGTGTTCTCCTTTGGGGGCTTTGGGGGATTTCTCCTTTTGCATATTCTCCTTTGGGGGCTTTGGGGGATTTCTCCTTTTGCATATTCTCCTTTGGGGGC
>JAHHQK010000004.1 GCA_020026435.1 Alistipes sp.
CTCCCCCACCGACACATCCCGATAAAGCCCCCGCACAGATTCAGACTCCAACCCCTACACGAAAAAACCCCGCGATCCGAAGACCGCGGGGTTTTCCCGTTAATCATATATCACGGTATTTCCATTCAAAAATCCCGATTTCCCAACTCATGGGTCAGCGCACGTCCGTATCCTTCGTAGGAAATCCCTCTGGACGAGAGACGCAACAACGCATAGGCGTTCCTGTCGCCCCCCTCGACCATGGCCTCCAGGGTCACACACGGCAGACCGTCCTTCACCCCGAAATTACCGGGATGGAGATGTCCGTTGATGTAGGCCTTGACGCATTTGTGGGCCGTCAGCAGTTCCACGATCCGGTCGTCGTTCAAACAGTTGGAGTCAGAGTGGGGATAAATGGGATGGTGGGCGAAAACCACAACCTTACTCCCTCTTTTACCTGCCTCACAGAGTTTCCGCCGCAGCCATGACATTTGCTCCCGCCCTATGCCTCCATTCCAATTCCGATCATGCCCGCGCCCCACAGCCCTGATGTCGGACTTCATGCGTTCCAGTTCCTTGCGGCGGTTCCGGTCGCCGGGGTGGGTATAGGTCGCTATATCGTTGGTGTCCAAAAACAGAAACATCCATCCGCCGCGCTCGACGGCATAATAGAGGGCCGGCATCCCCAACGCCTCCATCCGTTCCCCGACGTTACATCCGCGGGCAAAGTCGTGGTTGCCCAGCACATGATACAGCGGTGCCTCCACCCGTTCCAGAATGGGCAGCAAGGCCTTCAGATCCTGCGGCGAGCGGTCTGTCAGATCACCCAGGTCGACCACCATGTCGACTCCGCGCTCATTGAAGAAGGCGATGCTCTCGGAGAGCTTTTCGAGCGACAGACGGAAACGTCGCGGTCCGCGATCTGCGGCGTCGGCATAGTGTATGTCGCTGAGCAGGCCGATGACCACCTCCTCATCGGAGCGAGTGGGGGCATCAGGCACCTTTTCCACGGTTGCACACTGTGTGAATGCCCCCAGGGCTATCAACACCCACAACCCGATGCTCCCTACACTCAATCTTACTCGATTCATAGACCAAATATTTCTGTTTTATGATTGGAGGGGGAGGAATGTCCCTCCCCCCGTGTGTTTAAAATTCCAGCATCACACGTCCGGCCGTACGGCCCTTGACGTTCACGACGATCTTGATGGAACAGCCGTTGTTGCCGCGTTCGGCATCGGTGAAGTTGAAGTCGATGTCGCGGACCTTCGACTGCTCCTCGCCCTCGAACTTGAGGTGCTTGACCACCAATCCGTCCATCACGACGATGACCTCCTCGACCTTCATCGGCTCGGCATCCTCGACATAGACCATCTTCAATCCATTCAGACGCTTCAGATCCAACGGATCGACCGTATAGGTCAGCTGGCGTACCGTCTCCTTGTCCACGTTGAAGAACCACTCCCCCAGGATGTTGCTCTCTCCTGCGACCAAATCCTCGGGGACCGTGCGGCACAGCGACACCACGTCCTCGGCACCTTCCCACACATCGGCGTAAGGCTCCACCTCGGAGAATCCGCGGCTATGCTCCACCCAGTTCACTTCCCAGTCGCCCAGCTCGGGGTACTGACCCGCCAGACGCATCTCCAGCCACTTCTCCCAACGCGGCACATAATAGTCGCGCAGGACGCCCGACCAGACACGGCTCGCATAGTCGTCGACGGGAGGGCCCCACACCGTGATGATACGCTTGGCGTTGGACTCGTAGTGATCCTTCTCCTCGGGGGTTGTTCCCGCCTTGCGGGCATACTCCACCCACTTCTCGGCACGGTGGTGGGGGTGGGAAGTCATCAGACGGTCGGCCTTCAGAGCGATGCGCTTGAAGAGATCGAAATACTCCAGCGCCTCCTGCTCCTTGCCCACAAAGAGCAGGTCCTGCACCTTGTTGACCAGCAGCTCCATCTTGCGGCCCGCATAAAGCACCGACCATTCGATCAAGTCGGACTCCATCAGGACATTGTGCGGCTTGTTCCTGCCCCAGCGGAGCATCGTCTCGACCGCCTCGTAGAGGTGGGGGTTGACCGGTACACTGCCGTTGCGCACCGAACCGGGACGATACACCCAGTTGAAACGCGGGTGGCTCACATAGCCCTCATAGACCGACTTGCGCAGACCCTCCCACACGCGGTTGATCTCGGAATCGACCTCACCGTAGCGGTTCAGGGAGTACTGCGCCAGCCACTCGCCCACATCGGTCTTGTGGTCGCGCCATCCGGCATCGGTGATCAGTTCGAAAACCATCTCGTTGTTCTCGACGCCCTCGGGAGCCAGTCCATGACCGCAGAGGCGACCTCTGTACTGCGAGTTCAGCGGCACGAGATGGTGGTTGGCGAAGAAATCCAGACATCCCGACACGGTGTTCTTGCCGCCCATGTTGGGGATGACACTGTAAATCCACGTCGTATTGAAGAATCCCTTGTAATAGTCCCAGTCGAATTCGTTCTGCCAGCAGTATTTGTTGTAGTTGGCCGCCAGATCCAGCAGGATGATGCCGTCGTCGGGGACCTGCTCCAAAAGAGCCTCCAGCGTCTTGGGCTCCCAGATCTTGCGCGCATAGCCGAACATCCATCCCTGCATGACCCACACGGCGTCCTTGTTGCCGGCGTGGATCGACTGATAGAGGCGGTCGCCGTAGAGGCGGAGCATATCATAGCGCTCCTTCGAGCCGATGGGCGGGAAGGGGATCTCCATCTCGTTGAAACTGTCGGCCAGGTAATACTTGCCCTTGCCGAACTCACGCTCCCACTCCTCGATGAACATCTTTCCGATCTGGAAGAAGAGCGGATCCTTCGGGTCGATCATCCAGTTCTTGAAACGCTCGCCCCAAAGCGTCTCAGCCAGTTTCAGATCGGGATACAGACGCTTGATCGTGCGCGGCACGAAGCCCGCAAAGGCCGGGCAGATGGGTTTCATCCCCAACTCGCGCATACGCTCCAGGATCTTGTGCTGGAGGGCCACCTGACCCTTGTGCCAGGCCTCGGACAGAGGTCCGTCGTGGTGACTGATGTTGCCCATACGCATCCACGGCAGGTGGGCCGGGCCGACGAAATATTCGCTGATCTCGCGGTCGGTCATCCCCAGCTGCTTCCACACCCGGGCCGAGATGGCCTCGTTGGCCACCAGGGCCAGCGGCATATTGATGCCGTGGAGGGCCATCCAGTCGATCTCCTGCTCCCAGCGTTCCCAGTCCCAGTAGGGAGCCGAGTAGCCGAAGGTGCAGACATTCATGTAATAGTGAAGGTCGACGGGCGAGGTGACTTTCTTGGTCTTGAGACCGCGCCACGAACGGGGTGCATCGAAGCGTTTGCCGTTCCAAGAGTACATACCCAGGCCGTTGTCCTTCACAAATTCGTAAAATCCGCGGCAAAGGGCCACATTACTGCTGCCGACGATCAGCAGGCGTCCGTTCTTGAGGATCGAGGTCTCGAACCATTCGCCCGAACCCTCATCGGAGAGCCTCAGTTCGATGTTGCGGCAGCGGCCGTCGGTAAAGCGGCGGATGATGTCCATCGCGGGATCGGTCTTTTCCCGGGCCGAGACCGGAGAAAACATCGCCCCCAGAAGGACCGCCAGAAACAGAATCAGGTAGTTTTTCTTCATCAGGTCAAATTTTAGGTCAGTTCTACAAAAATATATCGGGAATCGGCCCTCACGGCCCGTAATTCTCCATATTGTCCAAAAGTTACGCAAAGGGATGTGGTTCTCCCCAAAATCGCCCCACCTATTTATATAGGGTGCAACTTTTTGTGTCTCGCCACCCCGGCCCGCATCCTCCGACTGCAAGGTCTCCACGCTGCGGCACCTTCCTCTGATCCAGCGCACCGCCGCCCCGTCGCGGGGCTTCGGGAGCATTGGCCCGAAGTCGGGATCCGACTTTCGGTTTTTGAGGACAGCCGCCCCATTGCAGGATTCCACAGGCGGGGATCAACCGCCCGACGGGAAAGATGAAAGGGAAGACATCCAAAAAAGGAGTTTGTGCAAGGACTCGTTTTTTAGGGTCTTCCCCTCTTTTAAGCAACTAATCACAAATCATCCCTTACGTTACAAAAGTAACCAAACCCGAGGGTTCAGAGGGTGATCAAGGATTCAAAAATGGTGCTTGGGAGTACGGTTTTCGGGGTTATTCCGCTCCGTCGTCCGTTTTTTCGGGATTTTCACATAGTGCAGCCCCCTCGCCCACCGGGATGTTGTTGCGGTAATCACTCGGGCGCACATGATAGGATTTCTTGAAGATACGGCTGAAATATTTCGACGAACTGAACCCCACGGCATCCGACACGGCCGTGATCGACAGATCGGGACGCTTGCGCAGCAGGACGGCCGCCTTCTTCAGACGCACATCCTGAATAAACTCCATCGGCGTGTGGCCCGTGATGGCCTTCAGCTTCTGGAAAAGGGTCGTGCGCGAGATGAGCATCTCCTTGATGATGGCCTGCACGCCGAATTCGGGGTCGTCGATATTCTGCTCGATGATGTCGATGACCTTCTGCGTGAACTCCTTGTCGAGCTGGTTTCCGGTCAGCATCTCGGAGTTGAGTTGCGACATATTCATGAATTTCTGTTGCAGAAGCCGGCGATTCTTGACAATGTTGTTGCACCGCGAGAGCAGCAAACGCACCGAGAAGGGCTTGGTGACATAATCGTCGGCCTTGGCGTCGTAGCCGTCGACGCAGTTCTGCACATCGGTCTTTTCCGAGAGGAGGATCACCGGGATGTGACACGTCTCGAAATTGTCCTTGATGAGGCGGCACAGCTCCGTGCCGCACATCCCCGGCATGATGATATCACTGACCACCAGGTCGATATCGTTCTGATGGACACAATCCCAGGCCTGCCGTCCGTCCGTGGCCGAGATCACATTGTAGTAATTCGAGAAGAGCGACACCAGCAGGCGGCGCATCAGGTCGTTGTCCTCGACGATGAGGATCGTCATCTTCTCCTCCTCCTCGTCCTGCACCGGAAGGTTGAATTCGTTGTCGTCGAAGTGGGTCATCGGCAGACAGTCCGTGCGGATGATGTGGTCCGAGAGCTGCTCCTCGCCGAAGTGGCTCTTGCCGCCGCGGAACCTCACCGTGAAGGTCGATCCCCGTCCCGGTTCGGACTCCACGCCGATGGTGCCGTGGTGCAGGTCAACAATATCCTTCACAAGCGCAAGACCCAGCCCCACGCCCAGTTTGTCGGTCGACTGCTTGCCCTGGTAGAAGTTCGTGAAGATGCGCTTGAGATCCTCGCGGTCCATGCCGCACCCCGAATCCTGCACGCGGATCGCCACATCGCCTCCCCCGCACTCCTCCAGCGAGAGGGTGATGCGTCCGCCGTTGTCGGTGTACTTGAAGGCGTTTGACAACAAGTTATTGAAGATCTTATGGACCTGCTTGTAGTCACACCACAGCATGATCCGCGGCGAGGTTTTCTCGAAGCGGAAGTCGATGTTGCGGGCCATGGCGTATTCCTTGAAGTGGAGGTAGCTCTCGATGGCGATCTCGCAGATGTCGCACTCCGTGACGTGGATCGACAGACGCCCCATGTCGTGCTTGCGGAACTCCATCAGCTCGTAGATCAGATCCAGCAGCTGGAGACCGCTGTTGTAGATGTCCTGGACCTTTTTCCTCACATCGGCCACAAATTCCTGACGCAGGAGCATCAACTCCAGTTCGCCGGTGATGATGGCCAACGGGGTACACAGCTCGCGCGAGACGGCATAGATGAACCTCAGTTTCGACTGGTTCATCTCCTTCTCGGCCTGTATGCGGCGGGACTCGGCCCTCAGGAATTCGCGGGTTCTCATGCGCTCCATGCTCAGCCAGAAGATCCCCCCGAAGAAGGCGAACACGGCCAGCACGTAAAGCCCGTAGGCCAGAGGCGTGCGGTAGAAGGGGGGATTGATCCTCACCCCGATGCGGGCGATGTCACGGCCCACGGTGTCGTTCTCCGGCTTGATCAGAAGATCGTAATCGCCGGGAGGCAGGTTGTAAAATTTCAGCACCCGGTCGTCGGCCGAGAGCCTGTGCCATTCGTCCTGTGCGCCCTCCAGGCAGTAGAGGGTGTTGACCCGTTCGAATTTGTCGTAGGAGGGGATGAAGAACTCGATGGAGAAGGTATTCTGCTTGCTGTCCAGCTCGATCTGCGAGGTATAGAGCATCGACTCGGAGAGTATGCCGCTCCCGTCGCCGGGGGTGACCTCCTTGCCGCCCACCCACAGACGGTTGAAGCGGATGGGATACCTCACCTCCTCGCGCCCCTCACGGCTCAGGGGATCGAAGGCCACCAGGCCATCGTTTCCGCCGATGTAGACCAGGCTGTCCGAGGAGTGGAACAGTGAATTTTCGTTGACGTAGTGCAGCGGGAATCCGTCCTGACGGGTGCAGTTGCAGAAGGTGTGCTGCTCGATGTCGAAGATCATGTAGCCGAGGTTCGAGGTGGCGATCAGCCGCTGTCCGTCCAGGGAGGCAATACCCAGCAGATAGTTCGAGCTGATAGGGCTGTTGTGGGTATTGAAGGTCAGGAACTTGCCCGTCGAGGGGTCGAAACGCTTCAATCCGTCCCCGAAGGTGGCCAGCCACAGATAGCCGTGGCGGTCCTCCACCATATCGTAGACCACGCACATCCGCGAGGCGGTCTTGCGCGTGAGCTTGGTCTTGAAGCTGCGCAGCTCGCCCGTCTTGAGGTCGTAGCTGAAGAGCTGGCCGCTGGTAGTCGAGAGCCACAGATGATCCCGCGAGTCGGTAAAAGCCATACGGATGTAGGTCAGATCGAGAAACTTCTCGAAGCGGGCCTGCTCGGGGTAGAACTTGAAGACCCCCTCGTAGGAGACCACGATCAGATGGTCCCCACAGGGCACGATCCCGCTGACCACGTTCTTCAGCCGGAAGTCCGGCGGAGAGGGGATGTCGTATTTCGTGAAACGCATCGTCTCAAGATCCAGGCGGTTCAGACCGTAGAGGTGCGTACCCACCCAGAGGACATTGCGCAAGGAGTCGTAGCAGAGCGACTTGATGTTGTTGCCGCTAAGCGAGTTGCGGGTCTTGTCGGCCGTGAACCAGCGGTATTGTTCGCGGCGGGGGTCATACATCGTCAGTCCGCCGCCCTCGGTGGCGATCCAGATGTTGCGGCGGCCGTCTTCGAGCATACACCTCACCACCGGGAAGCTAAGTCCGCGGTTGCGCGTCGTCGATGCCTCCAGCACGCGGTAATAGGGTTCGCGAGGGTTGAAATAGTTCACCCCGCCGAAGTAGGTCGCCACCCAGATGTTGCCCCGCGAATCGAGGATCAGATCGTAGATCGAGGAACTGTTCAGACCGTCCTTCTCCTCGGTATAATTATAGGTATCGACCACCTCCAGGTCGTGGTTCAAGGTCGAAAGTCCGTTGTAGGTACCGATCCAGTAGTGGCCCGTGCGATCCTCGACCACCGCACGCACGCGGTTCGACGCCAGACCGTCCCGTGCTCTCAGATGCCTGATCTCCACATGATTCCGATCCAGTACACGACACCCATCGTTGCGTGTACCGATGAAGATCCGCCCCTCGGAGTCCTCGCTGATGGAGTTGACCACGATTCCGGAGACCACGCGGCGGACCTTGCGCGTGGAGGGGTCGCAGTAGTAGACATCGTCAGCAGAGGCCACCCACACCCCCTCGCGGCTGTCAACAAACAGAGCGTGAAGCTCCTTCTCGACGGCCAGTTGCAGGATCTCGGTGCAGGACATGAAGTCCTCGGCCCAGCGCACCACGGTCTGTCCGTTGATGATGCCGTAGAGTCCCTTATTGAAGTATATCTCGTTGACCGAGAAGTCATTACCAAACTTCATGCACCGTGCGATGGCATCCGAATGCAGATCCAGCACTTCGAGGCTCTGCTTGGTCAGCAGGTAGACCTCCCCCGAGGCGTTGCCCGTCACCGAGATCACATGGTTGCACGACAGCGAACGGTCGTTGTTCAGATCCGACAGATAGGTCTTGACCCCCAATCCGTTGTACTTGTTCACCCCCATGGGTGTGGCGATCCACACCGCCCCGAACTCGTCCTCGTAGAGCGACAGGGCCGTGTAGTGTGACAATCCGTTATCCGTCGATATTTTATTGAAAATGATGTTTGCGGCATGGGCCGGGGTCATAAGCCAAAGGGCACATATTACGCAGAGGACACGCAGATATTTCCACGCTGAATTCATGGATCGGGGTAGTAGTGGTTTTAGGGTGCGACAACAAATTTTCCTTCATCCGAAAGGGGATTTTCCGCCACGTTCGTCCATCCGTTTCCCGCCACGGTTTTTCCGATTTCACAACAAAGATACATAAAAATTTCCAATGCCTCAACACCCTCCGGAAATTCCTCCGAAATACGCCCGCCAGACCTCCGAAAACCACCACCCGGGGATCCACCACCCCGTCCTTCGTCCCCCCTTCGGCAAACTTAACGAAACCGTCACCCGGACTTAATGCAGGATTCACAAATCCACGCTGAGGATCATTCCGAGGGCTGTTTTCGGCCCCGATATGTACTCCCAGCCACCCTATTTGTACGGAAGGTGAATTCCCTTCATATATAAAACATTATTTTTGCTATCGCTTTCCGGCAAACGAACAGAACCCCAAAAACAATAAAAACCGACTAACTCAAAACAACACTCAAACGAACACAAAAACCACAGAATCCGACGGCGAAAAGTCCGCCGGAACAACAATCGAAAAATCCTATTACTCTAAACTTCAATCGTAATTTTTTATGGTGAAAAATCTACTTCATTTTTACCGTCTTTTTCTGCTGCTTGCAGCCTGCCTTCTGGGGGCGACCACCTCGTGGGCCCAGGGCAAGATCAGCGTCAGCGGTAAGGTAACGGACGACACCCAACTCGCCCTCCCGGGAGTGAACGTGATCCTGAAGGGAACCACCCAAGGTGTCGTGACCAACAAAGACGGAGAATTCCGGATCAACGTTCCCGCCCGGAACTCGGTTCTCGTCTTCTCGTTCGTGGGCTACGATTCCCAGGAGGTGGCCGTCGACAAGGCCAAGCACCTGTCGATCGTCATGCGCAGCGACAGCCAGACCATCGACGATGTGGTAGTGGTCGCCTACGGTGTCCAGAAAAAGGCAACACTCACCGGTTCGCTCGCCGTGGCCGACACCAAGCGACTGACCGAAGTCCCCGTCGCCACGATGAACAACGTGCTGGCCGGCTCCGTGACGGGTGTCAGCTCCGTGCAGACCTCGGGTCAGCCGGGTGCCGATGCCGCCCGCATCAACATCCGCGGTATCGGATCGCTGACGTCATCGTCGCCCCTGGTGCTGGTCGACGGCGTGGAGCGCGACTTCTCGCAGCTGGACCCCTATGAGGTCGAGAGCCTCACGGTCCTCAAGGATGCCTCGGCCACGGCCGTATTCGGTGTGAGGGGTGCCAACGGTGTGATCATCGTCACCACCAAACGCGGTAACAAGGGCAAGGCCAGGATCAGCGTCAGCTCCACGTTCGGCGTGCAGCAGCTCATGCAATATGTCAAGCAGGTCGGCAGTTACGAGTACGCCTCGTTCTGGAACCAGAAGATGGAGGCCGACCACGAGACCGCTCCCGGCAAATACTTCACGCGCGAGGACATCGAGGCCTTCCGCACGGGTTCCGACCCGATCATGCACCCGAGTGTCGACTGGATGGACTATCTGTTCAACGACGTCTTCTTCCAGACCAAGAACAACATCTCGATCACGGGCGGTACCGACGCCGTGAGCTATTTCGTGTCGCTGGGTTACATGTATCAGAACGGTGCCTTGAAGGACACCCACCTGCTGCCCTACGACAACAACTTCAACATGAACCGATACAACTACCGTATCAACCTCGACTTCAAACTCTCGCCCTCGACCAAACTCAAGCTGGGTATCGGCGGTAACGTCCTCGACACCCAGGAGCCGAACCACCAGTACTACAACCCCTTCACGATGGCCACCATCTGGTCAGTGCCCATGGCCGGCCCGGGTATCATCAACGGCAAGCGTACGCTTATCCCCAAGGGCATCTACCCGATCGACAACCCGCGCGACGCCTTCGACGGATTCTTCGGCAAGGGCTACACCCGCAAATACGACGCCAAGCTCAACCTCGACGCCGAAATCACGCAGGACCTGAAGGCCATCACCAAGGGTCTGAGCTTCTCGCTCAAGGGAGCCTACGACAACCGCTTCATCTTGAACAAGATCCGCGAAGGCGGTGAGTTCGAGTACCAGTATGTCTACTACCAGGGCTACCTCGACGACAAAAACAAACCGTGGACCGATCCCGATTTCGACAAGACGATCGTCTATATCCCCCACGGATCGAACAAACCGCTCTCCTACTCCGAGAAGTACAAGCAGGACCGTTCGTGGTACATCGAGGCCCGATTGAACTACGCCCGCAAGTTCGGCGATCACAATCTCTCGGCCCTGTTGCTCTATAATATGTCGCGCGACTACTACCCGAGCACGTTCGTCTACCTGCCGCGCAACTACATCGGCTATGTGGGCCGTCTGACCTACGACTACAAGTCGAAATACCTCGCCGAGTTCAACGCCGGATACAACGGTTCGGAGAACTTCGCCCCCGGCAGCCGCCGCTACGGATTCTTCCCCTCGGGGTCGGTGGGCTGGATACTGAGCGAGGAGCCTTTCCTCAAGGACAACGGTGTGATCGACTTCCTCAAGTTGCGTGCATCGTGGGGTAAGGTCGGCAACGACCGCGGTATCTCGACCCGATTCATGTATATGGACGGTGTCTGGGAGGACAACGGCGGTTACAGCTTCGGCGTGAACAACCCGATCTACTCGCCCGCTTTCAAGTACGGCATCCCCGGCAACAAGGCCGTGACGTGGGAGACGGCCGTGAAACAGAACTACGGTTTCGAGATCCAGGCCCTGCGCTCGCGTCTGTCGTTGTCGATGGATGTCTTCTTCGAGCACCGCACCGGCATCCTCATCGAGCCGAAGAACACCCCCTCGATCATCGCTACCCCCCTGCCCGAGTTGAACCTCGGTGTGGTCGACAACAAGGGTTACGAGTTGTCGCTGGGTTGGGACGACACCCGCGAGAACGGCCTGCGCTACTACATCCAGGGTAATGTCTCGTTCGCCCGCAACAAGATCATGTATATGGACGAGGTCCGCCACAAGTACGACTACATGAACGAGACGGGCGGTTCGATCGGCCGCTACCCGGGTTACTTCGAGTTCCAGCGTCTGTATCAGTACAGCGACTTCACGCGCGACGCCTCGGGCGAATGGGTGCTGAACAAGGATCTGCCCCAGCCCTATGTGAAGGTGGCTCCCGGTGACTGTATGTACGCCGACCTGAACTACGACAATATCATCGACGCCAACGACAAGAAGGTGGCCGGATATTCCACCACCCCCGAATACGTCTTCGGTCTGAGCGGCGGTCTTTCCTACAAGGGCTTCTCCTTCCACATGCAGTGGACCGGTGCCGCCCACGTGAGCAAGCCCCTCGGCATCGAGTACCGCATCCCCTACACCAACGCCGGAGGCCGCGGTCTGCTGGACTACTTCTACGAAGGCTGCTGGACGCCCGACAACCAGCTCGGCGCCAAATATCCGCGTGCGGCCGAAAGCTCCGAGGCCTGGAACTCCGAGAACTCGACCCTCTGGCTGCAGGACGCCTCATATCTGCGTCTGAAGACCCTGTCGCTGGGCTACACCATGAAGAACAAACCCTGGCTCAAGACCCTGGGTCTGGAATCCTTCGAGATCGTCTTCACGGGCTACAACCTTTTGACCTTCAGTCCCATGAAGACCATGGACCCGGAGTCACTGGCCGACAACCGAGGTCACTACCCCCTGACCAAGCTATACAGCCTGGGTCTTAACTTAAAATTCTAAAACGTCAATACAGAACATGAAACTGCATAAGATCACAACCAATCTGCTCGTAGTCCTGTCGCTGGGCCTGTCGCTGACCTCGTGTTACGACATCCGCTTCGGAGACGATTTCCTGGGCACGGGAGCAGAGAATTCGGGTGCGGTGACCGACTCGATGTTCAGCTCCAAGATCAACGCCGACAAGGTGCTCACCCAGGCCTACAAATACCTTCCCTACGGACTTCCCGTCAAGATGAGCGGCGAGGATGCCCGCGCCTACGACAAACTGGGCATGAACGTCCTCGAAGCCCTCACCGACCTGCACCAGAGCACACGAGACAACCAGATGGACGGTCCGGTGAACCTCTACTACCGCGGTGCCCTCTCGGCCAACCTCAACGAGGCGAACCAGGGCCACGAGGCCTACCGCTTCGGCTCGGAACTCGACTACTCGACGATCCGCTACGCCTGGATCTACATCGAGAACTGCCACAAGATTCCCGACATCACCGACATGGAGCTCCGCGAGCGCGTGGCCGAGGCCAAGATGCTCGTAGCGCTCTCCTACGCCGAGATGCTGCGCTATGTGGGCGGCGTGCCCATCCTGGACCACTACGTCAAGGAGGACGAGGTGATGAACTTTCCGCGCCGCACCTTTGCCGAGACCGTCGACTACATCGTCCGACTGATCGACGAGGCGAAAGGCGACCTGAAATGGAAACAGGACGAAAACAACGACGGCCGCATGACGATGGCCGGAGCCCTCGGCTTGAAATTCCGCGTGCTGCTCTTCGCCGCGAGCCCCATGTTCAACTCCGCCACCCCGTGGCACCCGGCCGCCGACCGCTACACCTGCTACACCGACTACGACGCCTCGCGCTGGCAGCGTGCGGCTGATGCCGGCAAAGAGTTCATGGACGCACTGAGCATCTACGGCCAGTATGAGCTGATTCAGCCCGTCGAGTCCACCCACGCCGCACGCCGCACGGCCTTCCAGAAGGCCTACTACGACCGCGGCGGTTCGGAGGTGCTGATCTCCACGCGCCGCAGCTTCGAGGTGAGCGTCCTCAACGACTTCTTCAGCCAAAGAAACTACTCCGGCCCGACGCTCAACTATGTGAACATGTTCCCCTGGGAGAACGGCGACGACTTCCCCTCCGATTTCGATTGGGAGAACCCCTCGACCCAGCCTTTCTACGGTCCCAACGGCCCGACACGTGACCCGCGTCTCTACGAGACCGTCACCCTGCCCGGCTCGCTCTACTTCGACGGCACCTACGCCCCGATCTACACCAACCACCAGTTCTTCCGCCCCGGCGGCACGGGATTCACGATGAAGAAATTCATCCTGGAGCAGAACGCCGACCGCAACGGACGTCCGATCCAGTGGCCCTACCTGCGCCTGGCCGAGATCTGGCTCAGCTACGCCGAGGTCCTCAACGAGGTGAAGGGCGCCCCGACGACGGATGCCTACCGCTACGTCAACGAAGTGCGTGCGCGCGTGGGTCTGAAACCCCTGGCCGACAACCTCACCAAGGATCAGTTCCGCGAGGCCGTTCTGCGCGAGCGTGCCCTGGAGCTGGGATTCGAGGAGGTGCGCTGGTTCGACCTCATACGTTACAACCGCGTTGACGAGTTCCGCAAGGAGCTCTACGGACTCCAGTCCACGGCTCTGGACAACCCCAAGCAGCCGACCAAATTCTCTTACAAGAAATACCGCCTGCAGGATCGTCTCTGGAAAGAGCACTGGGATTCCAAATGGTACTTGAGCCCGATCCCCTTCGAGGAGGTCAACAAGGAGTACGGCATGACCCAGAATCCGGGTTGGTAGCCCGTCCCGGACAAACAGGACCAATAACGCAAGTTACAACTTAGGAAAATCAACCAACGTATGAAAAAGTTAATCATGTTCTTACTCAGCGGTATCACGTTCACGTTGTATGCCCAGCCCCAGGCCCCCCGGACCGCAGCCCCCGAGCAGGAGGACAAGGCTCAGGTGCAGGCAACCGACGACGATGATTTTTACCGCACACGGGTAAAAGAAAAAGCGATACACAACTCCCCCCATATCGACGTGGCCAAGGCCCTCTACGGCCAGGCTGCCGGACTGAACGTCTATCAGGGCAAGGGCGAATCGTCGATGAACAATTCGATCCTCTCGCTCCACGGCCATGCCCCCCTGGTGCTCGTCGACGGCTTCATCCGCGACATCAACACCATCACCACCAACGAGATCGAGTCGATCACCCTGCTCAAGGATGCCGCCTCGGCCGCCATCTACGGTGTAAGAGGTGCCAACGGCGTGGTGCTGATCACCACCAAACGCGGTAAGCAGCAGGGGCTGAAGATCACGGCCAACTACCAGGTCGGCATCAACACCCAGTTCCGCAGCCCGAAGTTCTCCGACGCCTACACCTATGCCGGAAAGCTCAACGAGGCCCTTCGCCTCGACGGACTCAGCCCCCGCTACAACGACTTCGAGCTGGAGGCCTTCCGCAACCAGACCTTCCCCGAGGTCTATCCCGACGTCAACTGGTGGAAAGAGGTCTATGACAACATCTCAATGAACCACCGCCTGGCCTTCACGTTTGAGGGCGGCAGCGAGCGGTTCAAGTACTACACCGTGGTGGACTACATGCACGACAACGGCTTCGTGAAGAACCTCTCGAAGGATTCGCGCTACGACAGCAAGTTCACCGACTCCCGACTGAGCATCCGCGGTAACATCGACGCCAAGATCAGCAAGACAACCGACTTCCGCCTCAACATCGCGGGCCGCATCGCCGAGGACAACAAACCCCTCTACGGCGACTTCTACCAGACGATCTACCGCACGCCGGCCGCCGCCTTCCCGATCCGCCACAGCGACGGCATCTACGGAGGTTCGACCCTCTACGGCGACCAGAACCCCTACGCCCTGATCGCCTCGACGGGTAACCACAAGAACACCTACGCCACGCTGCTGGCCGATGCCGTCCTCTCGCAGAAACTCGACCTGATCTTCAAGGGTCTTTCGGCCGAACTGGCCCTGTCGTTCGACGACTTCGGCAAGATGTACGACAAGTCGATCAAGACCTACCGCTACAAGGAGCTTACGCCCTCGTTCACCGACGGTTCGCTGGTCGTCATGCCCCACATCTACGGCAAGGACTCCGAGACGCTGGACCACTCGCAGGGTCTGATGAGCGTCTATCTTCGTCTGATGTTCCAGGCCCGTCTGAAATACCGTCTGGAGCACCTGCGCCACCGCCTGGATCTGGTGGCCGTCTACGACCAGCAGGCCTACACGTCCAGCGGACGTAACAAGAGTACGAAACGTCAGTCGCTCTTCATCACGGCCGACTACAACTATGACAACCGCTACATTCTGAGCGCCGTGGTCAACTACTCGGGTACGGCCTTCCTGCCCAAGCACCACCGCTTCCACACCTACCCCGCCGTCTCGGCCCAGTGGAACATCTCCAACGAGAAATTCCTCAAGGGATCGAAGGCCGTAAGCACCCTCTCGCTCTACACCTCCTACGGACTGTCGGGCTGGGATGGCAACCTGAGCCATGAGCTCTACCTGCAGAACTACGGCACGGGCAACGGCTACTACTTCACGGCCAACGTCAACAAGTTCGGCGGCATGGTCGAGGGCCAGCTTCCGGTCGAGGGCCTCACGGTCGAGGAGTCGAGAAAATTCACCGTCGGTGTCAACGCCGGCTTCCTGGAGGACCGCCTCCACATGAATTTCGAGGGATTCTACGAAAAACGCAGCGACATCCTCGTGCCGTCGTCGTCCACCTCGGGCATCATCGGCGTGCCGGTGGGCAAGCTCAACGCCGGAATCCAGGAGTACGGCGGTTTCGACGCCTCGCTCGGATGGAGCGACCACCGCGGAGCCTTCAAGTATGACATCACGGCCAACGTCTCCTACGTCGACAGCCAGATCATCGAGGACAACCAGGCCTACCAGGAGTACGACTACCTCTACCACCGCGGCAACCGCGTGGGCCAGCGCTACGGTCTGGAGGCCATCGGCTTCTTCCACGACGCCATCGACATCCACAACAGCCCCCAGCAGACCTTCAGCGAGGTGCGCCCCGGCGACATCAAGTACAAGGACCAAAACGGCGACAACGTAATCGACGAGAAGGACCGTGTGAAGATGTTCGGCACGACGATCCCGCGCTTCTACTTCGGTCTGAATCTGAACTTCGAGTACAAGCGTTTCGAGATCGGCGCCACGTTCCAGGGTCTGATGGGCCGCACGGTCAACCTGCTCGACTCGCCCCTCTACCAGCCCATCAAGGACAACAGCAACATCTCGACCCACTTCCTCGAAAACGAGATCAGCTGGACGCCCCAGACGGCTGCCACGGCCACCATGCCGCGTCTGACGACCCTCGAAAACAAGAACAACTACCAACCCGGTTCGATGTGGTTCCGCGACGGCTCGTTCATCAAGCTGCGCAACCTGACCATAGGCTACACCTTCCCAAAGTCCATGACCCGTTTTGCCGACATCAAGCTCTACTTCCAGGGAACGAACCTCTTCTCGCTGGACAATCTGGATTTTGCCGATCCCGAGCAGTTCGAGGCCGGATACCCCGTGTCGAGAAGCTACTGGCTGGGTATAAAACTGAACTTTTAACAACTCAAGATAACAAGTTATGAAAAAATCATATCTGATCCTTCTGCTTTCTACCTTGCTCGCGCTGACCTCGACGGCCTGTGACTATCTTGACTTCGACGAGACGAACAATCTCAACACCAAGGAGAATATCTACAAGTACTTCAACACCACCAAGAGCATGCTCACCCACGTCTACTCCTACGTTCCCCAGGATTTCGGAGCCGTCGGCGGAGCCATGCGCGACTGCGGTTGCGACGATGCCGAATACGGCAACACCTCGGCCGCCGTCCAGTACTTCAACACCAACGCCTGGTCGCCGATCAAGACCCTCGACAACAACTGGGATCTCTACGAAGGAATCCGCGCCGCCAACAGTTTCATCAAGGAGATCGCCGAGGTGGATTTCAGCCGTTTCGAGAACAACGTCAACTACGAGGAGTGGATGTCGCAGCTCAAGTACTTCCCCTATGAGGCCCGTATGCTGCGCGCCCTGTTCTTCTTCGAGTTGGCCCGCCGCTACGGCGACATCGCCATGCCGCTGACGGTCCTCACGGCCGAGGAAGCCAACACCATCGCCAAGACCCCGTTCCACGAGGTGATCGACTTCATCGTCAAAGAGTGCACGGAGTGCGCCGACGACAAGCTACCCGTCAGCTACGCCTCGATCGCCCCCAAGGAGATCGGCCGCATCACCAAGGGTTTCGCCCTGGCCCTCAAGTCCAAGGCCCTGCTCTATGCCGCCAGCCCGCTGCACAACCCCGAGCAGAACACCGACCGCTGGATCGCCTCGGCCAAAGCCGCCCGGGAAATCATCTCGACAGGTTACTACTCGCTGAGTACCGACAACGACAACAATATCGACTCGCGCGAGGTGGTGTTCATGAGAATGAACCCCCAGGACTACACCTTCGAACTGAACAACTTCCCGCTCCGCTTCGTCAACGGCCGCCGCACGAAGCTGGCCAACAGCGTCTACCCGTCGCAGAACCTCGTCGATGCCTTCCAGACCCGCAACGGATATGAGGTCCGCCTCACGGAGTCGGGATGGAAGTCCGACGACCCGGAGTTCAACCCGGCCAAACCCTACGACAACCGCGACCCGCGTTTCTACAAGACGGTACTCTACAACACGGCCCCCTTCAAGGGAAAGACCATCGAGGTCTTTGCCGGCGGCAAGGACGACTTCCCGGTTCAGGAGGGCGGCACGCCCACGGGCTACTTCCTGCGCAAGCACCTCCAGGAGAACACCAGCTTCGAGACCGACCGCGAAGTGAAGCTCATGCACCACTGGATCATCTACCGCTATGCCGAGACGCTGCTCACCTACGCCGAGTCGATGGTCGAGGCCTTCAACAACCCCTCCTACACCAGCGAGGAGTTCCCCCTCTCGGCCATCGAGGCCCTGAACATGGTCCGCACCAACGCCGGAATGCCCCAGGTCACGGCCGGCAGCAAGGATGAGTTCATCGCCGCCCTGCGCAACGAGTGGCGCGTGGAGTTCGCCTTCGAGGATCACCGTTTCTGGGATGTCCGCCGCTGGAAGATCGGCGACCAGACCCAGAAGGAACTTTACGCCGCCAGCGTGGTGAAGAGTGCCGACGGATCGTTCAAATACCAGCGTTCGCTCTACGAGATGCGCAACTGGTCGGAGAAGAAATACCTCTACCCCATTCCCCAAAACGAAATCTACAACAACCCCAACCTCCTGCCCCAGAACCTCGGCTGGTAAGGCCTCGGCGAAAGGCTTGGAAAAACTGTAAAACCGAAAATTAAAACATTCAAGATATGAAAACTTCTGTTACAAGATCCATTTTTTCATGGATGACGGCTCTTCTGCTCATCGTCGGCGGCACGGGCTGTCAGGAACTCAAGATCGACTCCCAGGGCGACTTCCCCGACCGTCTCGACATCGACGCCCAGGAGAGCTACGAGATCGTGGCCACCTCGCCCCGTCCCATTGTCTTCAACATCAGTTCCAACGTGCCCTGGAACATCGAAAGCGATGCTTCGTGGTGCGTCCCTTCACCGGGCATGAGTTCCACCTCGTCGCTCGTGGCCGAGATCACGGTGAAGTGCCAGAACAACGAGACCGAACAACTGCGTGAGGCCACGCTGACGGTCAAGGGCGAGGGCCTGGAAGAGTTCCACACGATCAAGGTGCGTCAAGATGCCAAGGGCCTTCTGGAGGTTCAGCCCATCGAGGGCGAATTCTCGGCCAAGGGCGGACAGTCGCCCTTCACCATCACCTCCAACCGCGGGTGGAGAGTCGTTTCGAGCCGCCAGTGGCTGACCTTCGACAAGACCTCGGGTGAGGGTACGGGCCAGATCGAGAAGATCAACGCCATCTGCGAGGCCAACGGCGATGCCGTCCGCACGACGATCGTCACCGTATCGAATGGCAGCGAGAACAAGTCGTTCGAGGTGACGCAGAAGGGCAGCTTCCTGGAGTTCATCCCCGTCGAGGAGGCCGACCTTCAATTCAACTCCAATGGCCAGACCCGCCTCTATGAGGTCGACACCAACCTCACGGACTGGGACGTGACGGCCGACAACACCTTCGCCACGGTCCACAAGACCGAAGAGGGCAAGGTCGAGGTGACGATGCCCTTCAACAACATCTTCATCGACCGCAAGTCGAGGATCATCCTCTCGGCCAAGAACGGCATGTCGGGCTTCACCGACAACGTGATCGAGGTAAGCCAGGGTCAGAACTTCAACGCTCTGGTCACCGGCGCCAGCCACATCGACATCGACCCCGAAACCGGAGCCGCCACCCTGAACAGCCCCTCGGCCGAGCAGTGCCGCTTCTCCACCAAGCTCAAGAACTACCAGCTGGGCCGCTACACCTGGACCTTCTCCGAGGTGGAGGTCAGCGAGGGCTTCTGGGTCGACGCCAACTTCTACCACAAGAAACCCCAGCCCCGCTGGGAGCTCTACCTGGGTTGCAACAGCAAGGATTCGAGCAATCCCGAGAATGTCCTCAAGACGTGGGCAGCCAAGATTACCGACTTCGACTACAAACAGCACCCCTTCACGCTGACGCTCGACGAGGTGAAGGCCATGCGCAAACTGGTCTTCGAGATCAAGAAGGTCGAGGGTAACAACAAGCGCATCACCATGAAGATCACCCTCAACGACCGCACGCTCGTCAACAAGGAGATGGACAACCCCTTCATCACCTACCCCAAGGACGGCACGCAGGTTTACTTCGGATTCTTCGGCCAGGGTGCCCACACCCCCGGCAAGATCGTTCTTAAGTCGTTCGACATCGAGCGTTACTAATCTTTGAAAACCTCAACCCTGGTAACCCTACAAGAAATGAAACATTTCCAATCAAATATCACCAATCGTCTGCGTGCGTTCGGCACGCAGGCGGTTCTGATCCTCTCGCTCGCGGCGATGGTCTCCTGTGAGGACGAAAAGCCCTCCTACACATGGGTCGACCTGCGCTACAAGGCCGAGGATTCCTACTCGCTCCCCGCCAAGGATGCCCAGCCCATCAAGATCCAGGTGAAATCGAACCTGCCGTGGGAGGTCTACAGCCAGCACAAGGAGGAGAACTGGTGTTCGATCACCCCCGCAACGGGCGATGATCCCGAGCAGATCTACGACGTCGAGATCCAGTATGCCGACAACAAGGAGCTGGATGACCGCATCGACACGCTGATCGTCCGGAGCGACTACTGGATCGGCAAATGGATCCGGGTCAAGCAGGAGGGTACGGCCTATCTGAAGGTGACGCCCTACGAGGAGTTCCTCCTCCCGCGCACCGAAAGCAGCCACACCTACTCTCTGGAGAGCAACCAGAAATGGAGCGTCAAGGTCACCGAGGGCAGCGAGTGGCTCTCGATCACAGGCCAGGCCTCGGGCGAGGGTGACGGCCGGTTCGAGGTCCGCGCCCAGGCCAACAACGGAGCCATGCGTACGGCCGTCATCGAGGTCTACGACCGCCACGACGTAAAGCAGGCCTCGATCGAGTGCAAGCAGGACGGTGTCCAACTCGAAATCGACCAGGAGAAGATCAAGACCGACTACAAGGTCAAGACGCTGACCCTGCCCGTAAAATCCAACACCCACTGGACCGCCTCGCTCAAGAACGAGCAGGATCTGTGGATCGAGCTGTCCCAGACCGAATTCGAGAGCGACGCCGAGCTGAAGTTCTCCCTGCGCGAGAACGACACCCGCGCACCGCGTACAGGCGTCATCGTGCTGAAGACCCGGGGCGGTGACGGCGCAGTCGTCGTGACGCGCGAATACACCGTCTTCCAGGCCCACAAGCCCTTCCCCGAGCGCTATGAGTTCACCCCGGAGAACTTCCCCGAGGGCAACGGTACGACGGGTTGGATCTACAAGCCGGGCATCAGCCTCGTAAACGGTGACCTGGTAGCCGCCTACACGGGCAGCACCACGCAGATCTACAAGTACAACAACCCGATGGGCCGCTACAAGTTCCGCATCCATCCTTTGGACAAGGACACGCGTTCGGGTCTTTGGTTCAAGGCCGACTACATCGAGTTCCGCTTCCACCTGAACCAGGCCACCGGCAAGACCGAGATCAGCAACAACAAGAAGATCCCCGGAGCCAAGAACGTCTCGTTCGATCCCACCCAGCCCCACGACCTGGAGTTCGAGTACACCAAGGGTGACCTGTCGGGCAGCAAGCAGACCTGCAACCTCTGCTTCTACCTCGACGGACAGAAGATCACCGAACACAGGAACATCAACGTGGCCTGGAAATCGAACGTAGCCATCTACATCGGTTCGCAGAAGGGTACGGTCACCTACGACTACATGGAGATGACGCTGCCCGTAATTCTTGAAGATTTATAATCCGGAAAACCATGAAATTACTGAAAACAATACTTTTCCTCGCACTCTGCACGGCAGCCTTCACGGGCTGCGGTGCAGACGACGAGCCGACGCAAGCCCCCACGGTCCTCTCGATGACGATCGTCGACAAGAGCGGCGCCCTGCACATGGCCTCGCTTGATGCCGCACGGCAGACCGCACTGATCAACAGCCTCACCTCGCGGGAGGATATCGCCGCGGTGAAATACACCCTCACCCCCGATACGCAGATCGCCCCCGATCCCGCCCTCCTGAAGGACAACTGCAAGCGCGACAACCTCTTCACCCTCACTCACAACGGTGAGCAGATCTCCTTCCACCTGCAGATCCCCAATCTCGATGTCATGAACCCCGACCTGCTGCCCGATCCCAAAGAGTGGACACTGGACTGGAGCGAGGAGTTCAACGGCACGTCGTTCGACGAGAGCGTCTGGGAGAAGGTGCCGCGCGCCACGCCCGACTGGTCGAACACGATGGCTCCCTACGACGATCTGTTCGGCGTAAGCAACGGCATCCTCAGCCTGTGGGGCCGCCGCAACACGTCCCATCCGGAGGATCCCTCCTCGTCGCTGACCGGAGGTCTGTGGAGCCGCAATCTGAAGGCCTTCCGCGGCGGACGTATCGACATCCGTGCCCGCTTCATGTGCGCCCGGGGCTTCTGGCCCGCACTGTGGCTCCGCCCGCAGGACGGCCCGACCGACGAATATGCCGAGATCGACATCCTGGAGCATATCAACATGGAGAAAATCGCCCACCAGACCGTACACTCCAACTACACGATCAATGTCGACAAGGAGCAGCTGAGCAACACGATGCGCACACCCCTCGAGGATCTCGCCGGCTGGCACATCTACAGCGTGGAGCTCCACGAGGACAAGGTCCGCTTCCTAATCGACAACCGCGAGACGTTCTCCTATCCGCGTCTGGTGCCCGAGGTCGAGGGTCAGTTCCCGTTCTACGACCGCTCGTTCTTCATCATCCTCAGCGCACAGCTCGGCGGCAAGTGGCCCGGTGAGGTCAACCTCGACCAGCTGCCCGTCAAACTCGATGTAGACTTCGTAAGACATTACATCCCCGCAAAATAACTTTTTGAAAGGATGCCCCACCCCTTCTCCCGAGGGGGTCAAGACCCGAAAAGGTGATATGTGAACTTTGGGAAAAGTCCGCCTGTCACCTTTTCCTTATCGGGCCGCAGGGCAACTCGCTTGAACCTGAAAAAAAACGAACCATACATGAAAAAACAACTGTTTTCCGCAGCGTTGTGCCTGCTTACGGCCGCAACGCTCACGGCACAAGAAGCCTCCACGCCCCGGGGCGTGACGCTCACGGGCCGTCCGACCGGCCAGAAGCCCTTTCCCCTGGAGACCTACACCGAGCTGGAGAATCCCCTCACCCCGTCCGGGGAGCAGTGGCAGAAGGTCCGCAAGGTGAACCTCAGCTGGGGTTCGACCGACATCCGCTACAAGCAGGAAGAGCCGGCCGCCATCGCCCGCCCGAGTCTGAAGTGCGAACTGAAGGCCTGGCGCGGCGAGCGCGTATCGGCCCAGTGGGTGATCTGGGGTGACCGCGATCTGAAGGATCTGAAATTCGAGCTTCAGGACCTGCACCACACCAACGGCCGCGACCTCATCCCGAAGGAGTCCCTCTTCGGAGGCTTCGTGCGCTATGTGATGACCGACGAGCTGAACAAGGACGGCCGCGGAGGTTGCGGACACCGTCCCGACGCCACGCTCTTCGACTCCACGCTGGTAGCCGATGCCATCGACCACATCACCCCCTCGCTCGATCTCAAACGCCACACGACCCGCAGCGGCTGGGTGCGCGTATGGGTTCCCGCCGAAGCCGCGGCCGGAGTCTACTCAGGCCAGGTGCGCATCAGCGACAGCAAGGGACTGATCGGCACGCTGGAGCTTCGTGTCCGCGTCATGACGCGCACGCTCCCCGCCCCCGAGGACTGGACCTTCCACCTGGACCTGTGGCAGAATCCCTTTGCCGTGGCCCGCTATCACGGTGTGGAGCCGTGGAGCCGCGAGCATTTCGATCTGATGCGTCCCTACATGGAGCTTTACCGCGACGCCGGCGGCAAAGTCATCACCGCCTCGATCATCCACAAGCCGTGGAACGCCCAGACCTACGACTATTTCGAGACGATGGTCACCTGGATGCGCAAGGCCGACGGCACCTGGGCCTTCGACTACACAATCTTCGACAAATGGGTCGAGTTCATGATGGAACTCGGCATCCGCGACCAGATCAACTGCTACTCGATGATCCCTTGGCGTCTGTCGTTCCGCTACTTCGACCAGGCCAGCAACTCGATGAAGGACATCCAGACCAAACCCGGCGAGGAGGCCTACGAGCAGATGTGGGGAGCCATGCTGCGTTCGTTTGCCCGCCACCTGCGCGAGAAGGGCTGGTTCGGCATCACCCACATCGCCATGGACGAGCGTCCGGCCGATGTCATGAAGGCGGCGATGGCCCTGATCCGCAAGGCCGATCCCGAGTTCAAGGTCTCGCTGGCCGGTGCCCTCCACGAGGATCTGCTGGATCAGATCGACGACTACTGCGTGGCCCTGCGCATGAAGTTCAGCGAGCAGACCAAGACCCTGCGCCGCGACCAGGGCAAGGTCACGACCTACTACACCAGCTGCGAGGACCCCCGCCCCAACACCTTCACGTTCTGCCCCCCGGCCGAGTGTGCATGGCTCGGGTGGTATGCCGCCCGCGAGCAGCTCGACGGCTACCTGCGCTGGGCCTTGAACAGCTGGCCGATCGAGCCGCTGCTCGACAGCCGTTTCTACACGTGGGCCGCCGGCGACACCTACCTGATCTACCCCGGAGCCCGCTCGTCGATCCGCTACGAGCGCATGATCGAGGGCATCCAGGACTACGAGAAGGTGCAGATCCTCTCCCGCGAGTATGAGCAGAAGGGCGACCGCGCGGCACAGAAGCGTCTGCAGGCTATCCTCTCGCTCTTCGACGAGAAGACCCTCGAAAAGACCCCGGCCGCCGAGGTCGTCAAGAAAGCCCGTAGCTTCGTCAACCGATAGACAGCCCCCTCAAACGGGAAGAGGACACCATGACAGGACCCACAAAGATCCCCCCTGCCGCAGATATTTGCGACAGGGGGGATCTTCTTGAAGAGGGGTGTGTCAAAACCCTCGTTTGTCTGTTTCCGGGAGTCCGCCCAGGCAGTGCGGTCCTATTCGAGACTTGTCGTGGCCGGTTTTCCACACCATTTGCCGCTGGGCATCTCTACCTCCAGACGGCGGCCGTTCACCTCCACTGTGATCGTCTTCAGCTCGGGATTCATCTCGGCATCGGTTACCGTCACCCGGCCCGGCTCCACAAGCAGGGCGCAGGGTGCCGACACCCCGATCGAAAGGTCCTTCGCCTCAAGACGCTCCTCCGCATCATAGAACACAGCCTCCACCACATCGCCGCGCGTCGAGCGCAGGGCCTGCACGCGACTATCGTTGCGCAGCACCTCGAACGGAAGTTTCTTCGCAGGTTTCCCGTCACCCATATAGACCACATATCCGTAGCAGTCGTCCGTGGGAGCCTGTCCGTGGTCGATCCACAGACGCAGGGTCGGCAACTCGTCGGGAAGATCCTCGCGCCTAAGATTCGTGACATTGTATTTACCCCAATCGGCCGTGCGGTTCTCGCACTTCACATGCAGCGTCTGACCATATTGGGGCAGCAGGGCATAGCTGAATCCCCCGCACTGGTTCACCCACGTAAGTTTGGGGGAAGTCAGCACGAATTCGCGGCCGTCGCCCTCGGGGCGTCCCTTTCCCGATACCGTGACATCGCCCTTCCAGGCCGTCTGGTCGAGGGTCGTGATGATGTGGCCCTCCTGCTCGGGACGGTGGTTCGTAACACCCGCACCAAGAGCCACGAAATAGTCGCCCAGGATGAAATAACCCTTGTGGGCCTCGAATCCGTAGAGCAGGGGATTGTCCTCATACAGGTCGTGTCCCTCCTTCGAGCCGTGCTGTTCTTCCTTGTCGCCGCCGTGGACCTTCTCGAAGTGGAAACCCGCCACGGCATTCTCCCCGCCGCGGGTCGCTCCCGCCGCGAAATTGTGCTTCGAGCAGTAACCCCTCCAGTTGGTCACGGGGCGCAGACGCTCCATACCCTCGCGGGCCGTGACACCCGGCATGAAACACACGTCCCAGCCGCCCATCACGCGGAAATACTCATCACCCTCACGCTGGAAGAGGGTCGCACCGTCCGTGGGATAGAAGTTGTAGTTGTCGGCAAATGCCGCACTCTCCAGACCGTCGACCCTGTTGCCGGCCATATTGATCGAGAGGTGGTAGCTGTCGTTCTTCTTGATCAGGTCGTCCTGGTTGAAGAACCACCGCGAACCCGAATACAAGCCCTCGGGACGGTTTCCCATGTTGATCCGGCGGGCCTTGACCTCCTGCTCCAGCTGGCGCAGTTCGCCCAGTTCCTCCTCACTGAAGGACGTGGGCCAGGTGGCCAGCACCTTCTCCAGCATAGCGGCATAGGGGATCTCGCGCGTTTGATTACGGTAGGCGTAGGAGTTGCGGTCCAGACCCGGAAGGGTGTAGCCCTTGTAGTAGTACCAGTTGCCGCCACGGAAGAAGTTCATCAGCGCATCGACATTCTCGCGGTCCAACTGTTGCGCCCAGGGCGTACCCTTGAGCATCGAGAGCATATTCAGGGCGTGGAACGTGCCGTCGATCGGGTAGCCCCAGATCAGACACTGCTTGCCGTGCCCCCATCCCGCACCGTCGGCCGTGAAACCCTCGGTCCAGAAGGCATCGCCCAGGGTGTGCTGCGAGGTGGAACTGATGCTGCGCGGGCAGATCTCGGCCAGGAGATCGAGCATCGGGATCGAACGGTACATCAACGCCACATTCAGCAGCGGACGGTAGGCCAGGGCATTGCCGCCGACCCACCACACGTGGTTGCGGAAGCGTTCGATTGAGACGACGTTGCGGTCGGTCGAATCGCGGCGCATGGGCTGCGTGTAGGCCTCCATGCCGATCACCTTCAGCATATCGGCGGCATCCTTCCACAGCGGGCCGGCCTCTCCGCGCTCGGCCCGATCCATCCGGTCGAGCAGGCTGAAGTAGATGTTGGATGCGGCCCGCGGCAGGGCGAAGCACGAGGCGTGGAAACGCGGGATGAAGTTCGAGCGCTCCACCTCGCGGCGTCCGTAGTGGAGAATCGCGCGCAGCACACGGTCGGGCAGCGACTCGTCGTGCATCACGCGGGCGATGTTGTAGATACGTCCATAGGCCTTGCCCAGAAACAGCCCCACGGCATCGTCCGTCGTGTTCTTGTAGCCCATCGTCCAGGTGTTTTCACGGTCGAACTCACGCTCCAGGGCGTTCATGTCGGTGAAGCGTCCCCGCTCGTCGAGCTTGGAGAGGTACTTCTCGGCCGCGGCGCGATCCTTCTCGGGATCAGCCTCATAATCGAGGGCCATCCGGTGGAAATCGGCTCTGAGCCGGGTCAGCGCCTCACGCTTTCCGGCATCGTCCACAGCCAGGCCCTCGCGCGAATAACGTCTGAAATTCTGATAGGCCATTTGGGCAGGACCGCGGAGGATCTTGAAGTCGCGCACCTGCACATGATTGATCCACAGACGGATGGCAAAATATCCGTCGGTCTGCTCCCGCGTGGCCTCGCGCTCAAAGAACACCTCGCCGTCGCAACTGTACGACGTGCGGCCGTCGCGGACGTTGATCACGATCTCGTACCAGTGGTTCGCCTTGAGCAGGTGGTCCTCATCGGTGTATTCGCCGATGACGGGCTTGTTCTGCTCGACACCCTTGTCGTGATTGAGACCCATGTAGCGGCGGAAACGGGTCGTGCCGTTGTCGTTGCCGCCATGACCCACATAGAACAGATCGAGGGTGTTGTAGTTGCGGAACACACCGTGACGCCATTTGGCACGGGCGTAAATATCATCGGGGTGCTTCGGGTCACGAGCGCCCCAGAAACAATTCATGTCACTCAAGCGGTCGTACTTGCCGCCCTCCATCACCACCTTGATCCGGTAGCTGATCTCATAGTCGCCATCCAGCCGCTGGTCGTACCACAGCGTCAGTCCGTCGGGCGAGACGATGTCCATCACACCATCACAAAGCTCCACCCGTGCCTTGTCCGAGGAGTCCTCCACTACCCATTTCTTGAGGTCCAAAGGGGACAGGTCATTGGGTCGCAGATCGTGGGGCGTCGATGCCGACGCCGACCCGAAGCACATCCCCGCCAGTAGACACAGGGCAATGCCTTGCAATAAAATTCGTAATTGTCTCATTCTATTATTTTTAAGTTGATTTTCGATCCTGTGCGCAGTTCATGTGCGGATAAAACTTTCAAATTTAGCATTTTTTTTTGATTTTCAGAGGCTTTTCCCATCAAAATTAGGGCTTTATCAGCCGTCTGCCCCCGGGATTGCCACCTCGGAACACGCAGAAGGTTTCGGGGTCCGGGATCGGGGCGGCAGCGTCCCCCGACGACACAAAAATTCCCGCCTTCATCGCCACCCCAAGGTCTTGATGAAAAGCGGGAATCAGATCTTTTTTCATATTTCGGAGCGACCTCCGAATCGGGCAACACGCTCCCGGGAAATATTGCAAAACGGCCTTGCACCGTCCCCGAAATGCCGTCCAAGCAGCGGTCAACCCCACCCGGCAACACCCCGAAGCGGACGATACAATATCCTCGGAAACATCGCCACAAAACCAACATTCCGCCCCGAAAACATCACCTCCGACAGGCAATTTTCCAGTATGTCGAACTGTCCGTCCATCAGAAAAATCACAGCCCGGGGAAAAGCCGGACGCACAAATGCCAACGGCCTGTATTCCGGCACAATACGTTTCACGAACAGCCGTATCCGGCCGCGATCAACACCTTCTGAATCCGCCTTTGCGACAGTTTCGGAACAGTTCCGTCAGCGGGGTTCGCCAGCGGTTCGGCCGCGGGGTTCGTCACCGATTGGGATGCAGTCTATTCGGCAGAGTTTTCCGCAGATTCAGACTCAGGTTCAGACGCAGTTTGAGCCGCCGTTTCGGCTGCGGTAGTCTCCCCGGTTGCAGCCTTTTCAGACGCAATGTTCTCTTCATCCGGAACATCTCCCGAAGGCCGGGAATCCGCCGCCGCGACACGGACCAGTCCCCGCTCGGCAGCCAGCTTTTCCATCAGGGCAAAGGCGGCGTCATAGTCGTTGGGGATCTCGCCGTCGAGTATGGCGTTCTTGATGATCTCCTTGATGTCGCCGATCGTGCGACAGGGACGTATGCCGTAGGTCTCCATGATCAGCTCGCCCGTAATCGGGGGCTGGAAATTGCGGACGCGGTCGCGCTCCTCCAGATCCTTCATCTTGCGGCGCACCAGCTCGAAATTGGCCAGATAACGCTTCACCTTGGCATCGTTGCCCGAGGTGATGTCAGCCTCGCAGAGGATCATCAGCGACTCCACATCGTCTCCCGCCTCGAACAGCAGACGGCGCACGGCCGAATCCGTGACCAGATCCTCCGAAAGGATGATCGGACGCAGATGCAGAAAAACCATCTTGCGCACGAACTTCATGTGCTCGTTGAGCGGCAGCTTGAGCTGTCGGAAGAGCGTGGGGACCATCTTCGACCCGAGGGTCTCATGGCCGTGGAAACTCCATCCGATCTTGGGATCGTAGGCCTTGGTGAGGGGTTTGGCGATGTCGTGCATGACGGCCGCCCACCTCAACCACAGATCCTCCGAGCGGCGGGCCACATTGTCCAACACCTTGAGCGTATGGATGAAATTATCCTTATGGGCATGGTTGCCGCGACGCTCCACACCGCACAGGCGGTGCATCTCGGGGAAGATCAGAGCAAGCAGTCCGGTCAACTCCAGCAACTCGAATCCGATCGAGGGCACGGGCGACGCCACGATCTTGTTCAGCTCGGTGATGATCCGCTCCTTCGACACGATCGAGATGCGTGCGGCATTGCGTTTGATGGCGTCGAAGGTCTCCTCCTCGATCTGGAATCCCAGCTGGGAGGCGAACCGCACGGCACGCATCATCCGCAGGGGATCGTCCGAGAAGGTGATGTCGGGATCGCACGGCGTGCGGATGATGCCGTCCTCCAGGTCGTACATACCCTCGAACGGATCGACCAGCTCGCCGAAGTGCTCCCCGTTGAGTGACCAGGCCAGGGCGTTGATCGTGAAGTCGCGGCGCAGCTGGTCATCCTCCAGCGTCCCCTCCTCGACATGAGGTTTGCGCGAATCGTGGGAATAGGACTCCTTGCGGGCCCCGACAAATTCGACCTCCACGCCGTGACAGCGCAACATGGCCGTGCCGAAGGTCTTGAATACCGAGAGTTTGGTGTGCAGCTCCCGGGCCAAAGCCTCGGCCAGGGCAATGCCGCTGCCGACCACCACGACATCAATATCGGTCGAGGGACGGCGCAGATAGTGGTCGCGTACGTATCCGCCTACGACATAGGCTTCGACACCCATTTGGGCGGCTATACGCGAAATACGTTTGAATATAGGGTTTGAAAGTGGCACTCTGTAACTTATGGGAATATATGAATCATCTCTCTCTCACGGGGCAGTCATCGCGCGGGACATATCTCGGACCGGACAGCGGCCCCCCCGAAATACGGGCCGGGGCCTTCCGCAGCCGGCACTCACCCTCCAAAGGGAACCGTCCCCACGCTTTTCAGCCTACTGCTCCGGGGCGGCGGCTCCTCCGACCAGCGTCTCGCGGCGATACAGCTGCACGGTGTTCTCCAACCCCAGGTAGAGGGCATCGCAGATCAGGGCGTGGCCGATCGACACCTCGTCGACCCAGGGGATACGCTCCAGGAAGTAGCGCAGGTTCTCCAAACTGAGGTCGTGACCCGCATTGAGCCCCAACCCCATGCGGCGGGCCTCCTCGGCGGCGGCGACATAGGGGGCGATAGCCTTCTCGGGATCCTCCTTGTAGAGGCGGGCATAGGCCTCGGTGTAAAGCTCCACACGGTCGGCACCGCAGACCTTCGCTCCGGCCACCATCTCGGGCAGGGGATCGACGAAGATCGACACACGGATGCCCTTTTCGTGGAAACGGGCGGTCATATCGCTGAGGAATCCGCAATTCATGATGGTGTCCCATCCGGCGTTGGAGGTGATGGCATCGGCGGCATCGGGCACCAGGGTCACCTGCGTGGGGACCACCTCCGTGACCAGATCCACGAAACTCGGGATGGGATTGCCCTCGATGTTGAACTCCGTGGTCAGCACCCGTTTCAGATCACGCACATCATCGTAGCGGATGTGGCGGGCATCGGGACGCGGGTGGACGGTAATGCCGTCAGCACCAAACTTTTCGATATTCAAGGCAGCCCGCACGACATCGGGCTGATTGCCGCCACGCGAATTTCGTACCACGGCGATCTTATTGATGTTTACACTCAGTTTTGTCATAAAAATCGCTATCTTTGCATTGATAATTGAGCCAAGCCTCCTCTCGGGTGCTTGACGTGGTAAAGTTACTTAATTTTTTTGAAACTATACTGATGAGAATCATACTTTTTTCCCGCCGGCAGATGTCCCGCACCCCCGAGGTCATTCCACAACTGTTTGATGCACTGAAGCGTTTCGGATTCGACTACCGCGTGAACATCGAATTTGCGGAGTGTGTCCGCCAAAGCGCGGGGATAGAGATCCCCCCGGAGTGGATCTACGACCGCCACGTCGGCGAGCAACCCCTCGATTCGGTGATGGTCTGCTACGGCGGCGACGGCACACTGCTGGAGGGCGTCCACCGTCTCGGCGGCAGGCAGATCCCCGTCATGGGCATCAACGCCGGACACCTCGGCTTCCTGACCAGCGCACCGAGCGAGGGCCTGGACCGCATCTTCGGGGAAATAGCCTCGGGAAAGCTCCGACTGGAACACCGCTCGCTGCTCCACGTCGAGGGCGACTTCGGTCGCGGCGAAGAATCCCACCTGGCCCTCAACGAGTTCGCCGTGCAGCGTCTCGGCGCGGGGATGATCTCCGTGGAGACCCACGTCGACGACCAGCTGGCCGCCACCTACCACGGCGACGGAGTGATCGTCTCGACCCCCACCGGTTCGACCGCCTATTCGCTCAGCGCGGGAGGTCCGGTCGTGGCTCCGACGTGCGCCTGCATGGTCATCTCGCCCCTGGCCCCCCACAACCTCACAATGCGCCCCATCGTGATCCCCGATTCGTCGGTGATCGACCTGCGCATCAGAACCCGCCACTCCGAATCCTTCGTCATGCTCGACAACCGCACCTACCCCACAACATCGGGCTCCACATTCCGGATCCGCCGCGCCGAGCAGGGCATTTTACTCGCCATAGCACACAATATCTCATTTTACGACACGTTACGTGATAAAATGATGTGGGGCGTCGACATCCGCAGCTGATACCCGCCGCAATGCCTGCCCCCGCACCGCAAAAACACCGGATCGGGGATCGGAACGCCCGTTTTGATTCAAAGATCTGAGAAATAATACGTTTTTTTCATTTTTATTAGCTATATTTGCGACCTATATGAGCGAGCAAAAACGCATACCGCAACACATAGCCATCATCATGGATGGCAACGGCCGCTGGGCCGAGCAACACGGCAAGGAACGTTACGAAGGTCACATCGCAGGCGTGGAACCTGTGAGAACATCGTTGCGCAGAGCCGCACAGTTAGGTGTCAAGTATCTGACCCTCTACGCATTCTCCACCGAAAACTGGGGACGACCCCAACCGGAAGTCGATGCGCTGATGGAGCTCTTCTGCAAGTGCATCGTCGGCGAACTGCCCAACTTCCTGGAGGAGGGCGTGCGTTTCCGCGCCATCGGCGAGCGCAGCCGCTTCCCGGAGCAGGTCCGCAACAACCTGGATCGCGCCGAAAAGGAAACGGCCCACTGCGAGCGGATCACGCTGATCGTGGCCCTGAACTACTCCTCGCGCGATGAGATCACCCGCGCCGTGCAGCGAATCGCCGCCCGCGTCTCCCGGGGCGAACTCCGACCCGAAGAGATCACCCCGCAGACCGTCAGCTCGTCACTCGACACGGCCGGAATCCCCGACCCCGACCTGGTGATCCGCACCAGCGGCGAGTGCCGTCTGAGCAATTTCCTGTTGTGGCAGTCCTCCTACGCCGAGCTGTGGTTCCCCGAGGTGTTGTGGCCCGACTTCACGGCCCGGGACTTCGACCGCGCCGTCGAGGAGTATGCCCGCCGCGACCGCAGGTTCGGTTTAGTTAAGTAAATGAAGTTGTAGATTAGATTAAAACAAATGAATTATTTCGGTAAGATATTCATGGCGGCCACGCTCCTGACGCTGTCCGGCATGAGTATATTCGCCCAACAACCCGCCGCCGACCAAAACCGGCACATGACTTTGCAACAGACGGATTCCCTTGCGGAAGCCGAAATGCCCGTACCCACCGAGATGTACAAACCCGAGGGAAAACCCCAACGATACTTCATCCGCAAGGTGAAGATCCACGGTGTGCAGTACCTCGACGAAAATATGCTCAAATCGTCGGCCGGACTCATCGAGGGCGACTCGATCTACCTGCCCAGCGACTTCATCCCCAATGTCATCTCACGACTGTGGAGTCAGCGCGTCTTCTCGGACGTGAAACTGGGTGCCGACTTCAAGGGCGACAGCATCGACCTGCACGTCTATCTGAGCGAGCGTCCCCGCATCTACAACTGGGACTTCGAGGGCATAACCAAGGGAAAGAAAAAGGATCTGATCGAGAAACTCAAGCTCAAGCGAGGCAACACCGCCCTCTCGGACTATGTGATCGACAAGAACAAGCGTCTGATCAAGGAGTACTGGAAGGAGAAAGGATTCCGCAATGCCGAGGTGACCGCCCGCATCGAGAACGACACGCTGCGTCCGGGACAGGCCGTCAACGTGACCTTTGTCGTCGACAAGAAGGACAAGGTCAAGATCGGCAAGATCAACTTTACGGGCAACAAGGAATTCAATGCCAAGCGTCTGCGCCGTACCTTCAAGAAAACCCACCAGAAGAGTCTGAACTTCTTCCGCAGCACAAAGCTCAACGAGACGGAGTACGAGAACGACAAGGAACTGCTGATCGACTTCTACAACTCGAAGGGCTACCGCAACGCCACCATCCTGCGCGATTCGATCTACCCGATCAACGAGAAACGCCTCGGCATCGACCTGGAGGTATCGGAAGGCAACAAATACTACATCCGCGATGTGTCGTGGGTCGGCAACTCGGTCTACAACACCGAGGAGCTGCAACGCATGTTCGCCGTGAAGAAGGGCGACACCTATGACAAGAAGTCGATGCACAAGCGTCTGGGTATCGGCAAGGAGACCGACCCCGAGGCCATGTCCGTGTCGTCGCTCTACCAGAACGACGGTTACCTGATGTCGCAGATCGACCCCGCGGAGACGATCATAGGCAAGGACTCGATCGACATCCAGGTCAAAATCTTCGAAGGCAAGCAGTTCACGATCAACGAAGTGGGCATCACGGGCAACCAGCGTGTCGACGACGAGGTCATCCGCCGCGAGTTGTACACCCGCCCCGGCGAACTGTATAACCGCGCCCTGCTCATGCAGACGATCCGTACGCTCAACGCCATGGGACACTTCAACCCCGAGGCCATCATGCCCGACATCAAACCCGTATCGAACGAACTGGTCAACGTCAACTGGCCGCTCGAGGAGCAGGCTTCCGACCAGTTCAACATCGCCGGCGGTTGGGGTGCAGGAACGTTTGTCGGCTCGGTCGGCATCACGCTCAACAACCTCTCGATACGCAATATGTTCAAGAAGGGGGCCTGGAGACCCTACCCCATGGGGCAGAACCAGCGTCTGTCGCTCTCGGCTCAGACCAATGGTACCTACTACAAGGCCTTCGCCTTCTCGTTCACCGACCCCTGGCTGGGCGGCCGCAAGCCCAACTCCTTCACCTTCTCGGCCCACTTCTCCGAGCAGAACAACGCCTACTACGTATGGCAAAAGAGTACGCAGCACTTCCGCACCTATGGTGTGGCTGCCGGTTTAGGCAAGCGTCTGGATTGGCCCGACCCGTTCTTCTCGATCTACGCCGAGCTGAGCTACGAGCGTTATTCGCTCAAGGACTGGAACTCGTTCGTCATGCGCAACGGTTCGGCCAACCTGCTCTCACTGCGTCTGGTCTTCTCGCGCAACTCGGTCGACCAGCCCATCTACCCGCGTAGAGGTTCGGAGTTCTCGGCATCGGTCCAGGCCACACTCCCCTACTCGTTGTGGGACGGCAAGGATTACAGCGACCCCAACATGAGCGAGTCGGAGCGTTACAAATGGATCGAGTTCCACAAGTGGCAGTTCAAGGCCCAGTGGTTCCAGGCCCTGTCGCGCAACTCAAACCTCGTGCTGATGGTCAAGGCCGAGATGGGTTACCTGGGCAGCTACAACAAACACAAGGTATCGCCCTTCGAGCGATTCGAGGTCGGTGGTGACGGTATGTCGGGATATAATATATATGGTATCGACGTGATCTCGATGCGCGGTTACAACGACGGCGAGCTGGATCCCGTGGGCGACAACTACGCCTGCGCCTACAACAAGTACACGGCCGAGCTGCGTTACCCGATCATCCTCAAACCCTCGTCGCAGATCTACGTGCTGGGCTTCCTCGAGGGCGGTAACGCCTTCGACTCGTGGAGACACTTCTCGCCCTTCAAGATCAAGCGTTCGGCCGGTGTCGGCGTGCGTCTCTACCTGCCCGTCGTCGGTATGCTGGGTATCGACTGGGGTTACGGATTCGACGCCCCCGCAGGTTCGACCAAGAAGAGCGGAAGCCAATTCCACTTCGTGATGGGTCAGCAGTTCTAATCCCTTCCGAAGGCGGTTAGGAACCTTCCCACGGGAGGATTCGACCGAAAAAACAGGGCAAAACGGCAGTTGATGGCAATAAATTTGAAAGAATTTAGTTATATTTACATCAGCATCGGCTGAAAACCGTGAAACCAAAAAAACGAAAATTATGAAACGACTCTTATTTCTCATAGCGGCGCTTGTCGTATCGGCAACCACGCTTTCGGCTCAAAACTACATGGTGGTCAACAGCGAGAAGATCTTCAAATCGATTCCGGCCTACACCAAAGCCATCGAGGAGCTGGACGCTCTGGCCGCACAGTACCAGAAGCAGGTCGATCAGAAATTCAATGCCATCGAGGAGCTTTATGTCGACTACCAGCAGAACCGCGACGGACTCTCGCGTGCGGATCGCGAAACCTACGAAAAACTGATCCTCGACGAGGAGAAGCAGGCCCAGAAGTTCCGCGAGGAGCTTTTCGGCAAGCAGGGCACACTGATGAACAAACGTATGGAGCTCATCCAGCCGATCCAGAAACGGGTCTTCGCGCTGATCGAGGAGTACGCCAAAAATGCAGGTGCCGACCTGGTGATCGATTCGTCGAACAACCCCTCGCTGCTGTATAACACCCCCAAGGCGGAACACACGCAACAGATCATCGACCTGCTGAAAAAATAGGTCCGAAGATCCAAATCTCAAGCATCAAAATATTAACTTATAAACTATGAAAAACATCTTTAAAGTAACACTTGCGATGGTGCTCATGCTGGGTTCGACATCGCTCTTCGCACAGAAATTCGGCCGCGTGAACACGCAGGAGATCATCATGGCCATGCCCGAGACCAAGGAAATGCAGACCAACATGGAGGCATTCATCAAGGATCTTCAGGACAACCAGGAGGCTATTGCCGTCGAGTACAACAACAAGCTGCAGGAGTTCCAGAAGAACAACGAGACCTACTCGGAGGCTGTACGCGAGATGAAGATCAAGGATCTGCAGAGCCTGGAGGCCCGTCGTGAGGAGTTCAACCAGATGGCTCAGCAGGAGGTTCAGAAGAAACAGCAGGAGTTGCTGGCCCCCATCATCGACAAGGCCAAGAAGGCCATCGACAAGGTTTCGGCCGCCAATGCCTACACCGCCATCTTCGACACCTCGGCCGGTTCGCTGGCTTACTTCGATGAGGCCGCTCTGACCGACATCGCCGCACAAGTAAAGAAGGAGCTGGGCATCACGGACGCTCCCGCCGCCCCTGCCGCTGCCAAGAAATAATCCGACTTTCACCGGATTCCGAAAGAGAGGGTGTCAAAACCTCTCTCTTCCAGAAAACAACCCCTGTCACAGTGATCTGAGACAGGGGTTATTTTATATATTTTGCATATCTTGTCATTGGGGCATTCCTTCTTTTTGTGCCTGTGCCTGCACCTCCCCTCCGACAGCCCCGACTACCGTACTGATCTTCCACCTCGGGCCAAGCTTCCCCGCCTCCTTCCGGGCGACTTCTTTTATCTTCGGGCTGCATCTCCCCGCCTCTTTCCGGACTGTTTCTCCTCACCTTTCGGGCTGTTTTTCGCCTCTTCCTTTCGGGCTGCATCTCACACCTCCCGGGCACCTTTCTCCTCCTTCCGAACGGCAACCTTTCTCCATCACTCGGGCGGCCTTTCTCCCGCTTGCCGGGCCGACTTACTCCAATATCAGACCAATAATTCTCCGCCCCAACGGCGACACCCCAATATCATCTTCTGCCCGACATTCTCCTGGATGATCCGACTTTTTCCAGGCCGTCGGACTTTTCCCACCCTATATCGGCCAGCTGCGCACCCATATCGCCACCAACGGCCACAGCCCGAAGCCCGACAACAACCGCCTACGCCCGTCCTCCGTCCGGCATATCCGAAACCTTCCTCCTTCCTCCTTCCTCCTTCTCCCCGCCCCGACCGCCCGAAATCGCCCGAAATAAAAAACCCCGACAGCGGCATAAAGGCTCTCGGGAGTGGACAAAAAAGAACCGAATGATCGAGGGGATTATTCGGTTTAGGGTTTTTGATAAGATGAATAAAAACGGAGGCTAACGCTGGTCCTTATACTGAGAGGGGGACATCCCGGTATTGCGTTTGAAGTAGCTTCCGAAGAAGGACTGATTGGGGAAATTCAGATAGAAGGCAATCTCCTGGATACTCATGTGGGAATGTTTGAGCAGGGTTTTGGCTTCGAGGACCACGTAATTGTCGATCCACTCCGACACGGACTTTCCACTGACCCGTTTGATAAGCGTTGTGAGGTATTTAGGGGTAATGCACAACTGACGGGCATAGAAACTGACGGTGCGCTCGCGGCGGTAATGCTGTCCGAGCAACTGCATGAACTGACGGAAATAAGCTTCCGTCCTATCCCTCACGGGCTGTTCCATTTCGGGGTGGATCGACACATAATTGTAGAGTATGCCGCCAACCTTATAGAGGATGGCCGACAGCAAACCCGAGAGTATCTCCTCGGCATACTTGGTGTTGGGGTCTCGCACCAGGCTCTTCACCAGGATGGTGAATTTGCGCAGCAGATCGCTCTCTTCGGGCGAAATGTCAAAACATGGGCGATCCGAGAACTTCATGAGGATAGGTACCATTGTCTTGATGTCGATATTGAGCAGGTGCATCAACTCCGACGAAATGGCAATTACATGAGCCCGGAAATGGTTGTCTGTCCTCTCCTGCAAAATATTGTTCGGACCGAAGAGAAAGAGGGTGTCTTTCTTGAGGTGGCACTCATGGAGGTTATACGAAACGGTGGTTTCACCCTCCGTTCCGATTCCAATGATGAACGCATCAATGCGACATGGAAAGCGGAATGCCTGATGCTGCGAATCGCTGTCATCGGCAATGCACTTGTCCATTAACCCTTTTTGCTCAACGCCGACCAAGGAGAGCAGATCCCGTAAGGTGAAATCGGTGATGGGCGTTTCGTTATAGATCTTTTCCATTGGTGTAACTATTGGCTTGTAAATATACAATTTTTTTCTGTCAATAGCCCTATATATTTGAAAATCCCGACTTTATGAACAATCATCACCCCGTTTTGAAACAGCGGATTTTCTTTTTCGCCTTACATTCAGCCCGATAAATACGATCAAAATCTTCAGTGATTTTTTGGGGGGCGGTCCTCATCTTTTTTTTCGGTTTTTGGTTCTTCACACTGAGGTAGACCCGTTTCAAACGAAATCCTCCGAAACACAGCCCACTCCTCCGAAAAGAGATTTGAAACAATTCCGGGGATCGGGATTCCCCCTCCGGGGGTTAAGACCTTTTGAATATTCCACCACCCCCGGAAAGCACGCCCCTCCGTACCGGGAAAAATTCAGAATTCCCGAAATCAGACATAAATCCCGACCAAATTGCAACATAGCCCACCTCCGGACCTGGGAATCGCCATCAGAAGGGGTATCCCACGCCGAAGTTCAGGGCGGTGTTCTTCCACTTGAAGTCGTGGATCCACCGCTGGCCCGCGGGGGCGTTGGGATCGTGGAGCTGAATACCCCAGTCCAGACGCAGGACGGCGAACTTGATGTCGAAACGCAGACCGATACCCGTATTCAGGGCCATCTGCTTGTAGAAATCGCGCAGGTGGAACACGGCATCGGGCGAATACTCCTCGGGCTTGTTCTTCAGGAACCAGATGTTACCCGCGTCGAGGAACGTGGCACCGTGGACGATGCCCCAGATCGGGAAACGCAGTTCGAGGTTGGCCTCCAGCTTCATGTCGCCCAACTGCGTGGGGAACTTCGTCTCGGTGATGGGGGCCGAACCCGGGCCGAGGGTACGCGGGGCCCATCCGCGCATACTGTTGCTGCCGCCGGCGTAGAACAGACGGTCGAAAGGCACAGAAGTGGAGTTGCCGTAGGCCAGGGCCAGACCTCCATAGAGGCGTCCGGCCAGGGCGGCCTTCTCGCCGAGCATAATCTTGCGGCTCAGGCTCAGATCGAAGCGGAAGTATTGCGAATAGCGAATGTCGAAGATCGTGTAGTAGGAATCCTCGGACGTGCCGTGCTTTTTGCCGAAGAGCTTCGAGAAGGCATAGATCGAGTTGCCCGACGTCTCGGCGTTGAAGCGGATGACAGTGGCATTGCGTCCCAGGTTCTTCAGCTGGTTGTTGAAGGTGTAGCCGAACGACAGGCCCGCGATAAACTGCGTCTTGTAGCTGTTGATCAGATAGAGGTTCTCGGTGTCCTTCAAAAAATCGGGATCCAGGTAGCTCACGTCGACCACATTGATGTCGATGGGCCGGAACGAGAAGGACGAATATTTCGAGTTGCTCCACAGATAGGTGATTCCGGCACTGGTCAGCGTGCGGTGGTAGAACGAACGGTCCTGCAGGTTGACCGACAGCTCGATCTTGGTCTTCGGCTGGTTGATCGTGCTGAAACGGCGCATACGCCACGGCACGAGGAAGCGCGGGAAGGTGAGTCCCGTGGTGACACCGAACTCCTTGGCGTGCTTCTTCTTGGCATTGTCGGCCTTCATGAACTCGTAGCCCACCGTGAAGGCCACATCGAAGGACTCCGCACCGCGGAAGATGTTGCGGTTCTGATAGCCCACCGTGGCCTTCAGACCGTAGAAACTCGAAGTGGTGCTGCCCTCCAGGTCGATCTTGAAGCTCTGCTTGAGGGTCGGCGTGCAGAGGATGTTGCAGTCCAGATACCCCTCGCGGGCGCGGCGCGTCACGAGCGTATCGGCCGCGGGACCCACATAGCTCACGAAATTGGTCTCGGCCACCGTGCGCGGCTCCTCCGTGAAGGAGATACGCGCCGTCTTGAAGTACCCGAGCGACATCAGATCGAGATACGTACGGTTGATGCGCTCCGAATTGTAGATGCTGTTGGGGTAGAGCGGTATGGTCTGTCTGAGGACCAGCGGACGCAGGTTGGGACGCGGCTTCTCGTAGATGATGTTCAGACCGCGGTAGTAGAGCGTATCGAGCCTGCGGGCATAGGTCGAATCGTTGCGGATGGCCATCGGATCGTAGTTGGGGAAGAGGTTGATGCGGCGCAGGCGATAGACCGTGTTGTCCTCCATGAGGGCCTGTCCGCGCTCGTCGTAACCCGTCAGACGCTGCTTGACGATCATCTTCAGATCGACCTTGTTGCCCCCGCCCAGCGTATCGGCCACATACTCGATGTTGTTGACCGAGAAGTTGAAATACCCGGCCTTGTTCAGCTCCGAGGCGATGCGTTCGCGTTCCTCGTCGAGTTTCGAGATGTTGAATATGTCGCCCCGGTGGAGCAGGCACTTCCCGGTGTCGGGCAGGATGAACTGCTCGAGAAACTTGTCGCGGATCTCGTAGGTGATGTTGCTGATGTGGTAGGGGCTGCCCTGGCGCGTGATGTAGGTCATGCGCACCCGGCGCCGGCGGTAGTTGGTGTCGATGCGGCAGGCGGCCTTCGAGGAAAAGAATCCCCGCGAATCCATATACACCTTGAGGTTGCGCAGGCTCTGGCTCGTGAGTTTGGCATCGAGCAGCACGGGAGCCTCACCCACACGCCGTTTCCAGTTGTTCCAACCGTTTTCCTTGTCGGGTTTGGCCTGTTCGTAGAGCCAAATGTAGAAATTCGTACCGAGCAGGCGTTTGTTGGGGGTCTGACGGATGTAGGTCTCCATATCGTCGGCGGAAATGCGCTCCTTGCGCGGAGTGAGCCTGTCCTCCTCGATCCCGACCTTATGCACCAGGTACTCGCCCTCGGGAATGTAGCGGGTCACGCTACACGCCGAACACACCACACCCAACAGCCCCACGGCCCATATACGCCATATATTACGCAACTCGTTCAAAATTTTCCGGTGATCAGATTCGTTGTTTGTCAATGACTAATTGTTGAAGAAACCCTGCTCCTTCAACAGCTCGAAGTAGGATTCCGAGATGGCCAGGTTGTCCTTGCGGACATAGCGGCGTTCGGTGAAGATCCGCGCCAGGTTCGGGAGGTCGTTCTCCTCCAGCAGACGGCGGGTCTCCTCCGAGGATTCGCGCTCGGCCCACAGCTCGTCGATCTCGGCGGCCGTATAATCCTCGTATTTCTCATAATGTACCACGGCATTGAGCGGCAGGCGGTCCGTCAGTCCGGGTTCCTCGTCGGGATAGCCCATCACGACGGTCGTGAGGGGGATGACCCCCCCCGGGAGGTTCAAGATGCGGGCAATCTCGCGGGCCGTGTAGATGGTCGTACCCAGGAAGCAGATGCCCAGGCCGTTCTCCTCGGCGGCCAGGGCCAGGTTCTGGGCGGCCAGCAGAGCGTCGGTCGAGGCATTGAGAAACCAGGCGAAATTGTCGTAGGCGGGCTCGGCCTCACGCTGGCGGCACCACATCGAGAAGCGGTGGACGTCGGCGCACACCGTCACCACACAGGGGGCCTGGCGCACCATCGGCTGGTTGAAGTGACAGGGCGAAAGCTCCTCGCGGAGTTTCTCGTCGCGGGTCACCACCAGCGAATAAAGCTGCATATTGCCGCAGGTCGAGGCGCGGGTGGCCCCTTCCAGAATATCGCGCAACATCTCTTCGGGGATGGGCGTAGAACGGAATTTACGTATGGATCGGTGCTTGAACAACACTCTTTTCATATTTGACATTTCGGAATAACTCTTTACAAAAACAATACTATTCGGCACCCTTCCGCGGAAAGATGCTAATTTTCTACAAAAGTAGTAAAACTTTTAGAAGTTTTATTATTTTTGTGTCGACTTAGAGACAAGTAAGTGCTGACAGAATTCCAAAAATACGAAGGCGCAGGCAATGATTTCATCCTGATCGACGCCCGCGGGGGCAACTTCGAGGAAGATCCCCGTCTGATCGCCCGTCTGTGCGACCGCCACTTCGGCATCGGTGCCGACGGACTGATGACCCTCTCGCTCGATGGCGGAGGGATGCCCCTGATGCACTTCTTCAATTCCGACGGATCGCAGGGCGAGATGTGCGGCAACGGTGCCCGCTGCTTCACCCTTTTCCTCCACCACCTGGGCCTCTGCCACGGGGAGTGCCGTTTCCGCGCCACCGACGGCGAACACCACTCCGAGGTGTTGTCCACAGAGGGCGACAGCGGCGAGATCTGCCTGGGGATGATCCCCGTCGGCGAGATCATCCGCGGCGAGGGTTACCTCTCGCTCAACACGGGTGTACCCCACTATGTCGAATTCACCGATTCGCTCGACAAGATCGACCTGATCGCCCGCGGACGCGCCATCCGCTACGACACGAGTCGTTTCCCCGAGGGGACAAACGTCAACTTCGCCCGGATCGAGGGGCGGGGTGAGGTCTCCATGCGCACCTACGAGCGCGGCGTGGAGAACGAGACCCTGGCCTGCGGCACGGGAGCCACGGCCGTGGCCATCGCCACCCACCACCTCCACCAGCCCGACGTCACCTCCTTCAGCCTCAGAGTCCGGGGCGGCCTGCTCCGCGTGAGCTTCACCCCCTCCGAGGACCATCAAACCTACACCAATATCCGCCTTACAGGGCCTGCACGCCGTGTATTTGGCGGTACGTTCAATACTAAAAATTTCTAAAACATTTTTTCATCCCGACCCATGAAAACACTGAAGGGTAACAACCGTAAAGACGACAACGACGAATTGCGTAAACCGCGCCGTCTGGAACCCATTCACAAAAGCGGCAAAGAGCGTATCTCGCACCGCAACCGTTACGACGACGAAGACGACGAGGAGATGATCACCTACACCAAGCGTGAATCGGCCTACGACTATTACGACGACGAGGAGAACGACCCCGAGGCCGAGAAATTCGACGACGAGGAAGAAGACTTCGACGAGGACGATGCCGAAAACGACGAGGAGGACGAGGACGAAGAGGAGGAACTCCCCCGCCGCAGGATACGCTAACCCCCGACACAGATCCCTACGGTGCGGTTGTTTCGCCCGGTATGGCCAAGCCCCGTACCCGAACAGCTGCACCGACATCAAAATAATCCGAAAAGACAATGGTCGAAAAATTCATCATGGCCGGAGATACGGCCCTCCACATCTGCGACTCGGAGCGGGGCGACCGCACACTGGTGCTGTTGCACGGCTACCTCGAATCGCTGCTCGTGTGGGACGATTTCGTGCCTTATCTCTATAAGAAGTGCCGCGTCATAACGCTCGATCTGCCGGGTCACGGCATCTCGGAGATCAAGGGCGAGGAGCATTCGATGGAGTATCTGGCCGACACGGTGGCGAAGGCCATCCGCTCGCTGGGCATCGCACAATGCACCGTCGTGGGTCACTCCATGGGCGGATATGTCGCCCTGGCCCTCACCGAGCGTCATCCCGATCTGCTGGACGGTGTGGTGCTGCTCAGTTCCACACCCAATGCCGACACGACCGAAAAGCAGGAGATGCGCCACCGCGAGATCGAGCTGATCCGTTCGGGCAAGAAGGAACTCCTCGCGCGGATCGCTCCCGGAGCGGGTTTTGCCGCCGACAACCGCCGCCGTATGGCCGACTACATCGAGGACCTCACCGAGCAGGTATTCATCACCGAGGATGCGGGCATCATCGCCCTGCTCAACGGCATGATCTCGCGCAAGGACCGCAACGAAGTACTGAGCCGCAACGCCGTTCCCACCCTCTTCATCCTGGGCCGCAAGGACGAGTACATCCCGGAGGAGGTCGCCCGCAAGATGGTCGATGCCCACCCCGAGGCACAGGTCGTATGGCTCGAAAATTCAGGCCACATGGGCTTCATCGAGGAGCCCGAAGCCACGGCCGGGGCCCTGCTCCGATTCATCGGCATCGACCCCGCACAACCCGATGCGGAGGCTTAACGAAGACCCACGAAAGGTTTTATAGAGAGGGTTTACAGGAAACATCTCGGAAGACTACGTAAAGTTTTCCGAAAGGTTTCACAAAAAAAGTTCCCGAAAAGTTTAACGAGGAACTTCACGGAAGAGGCTTTACGGAAGTGTAGCCCCGCCCCTTTATCGGAAAGGTCGGATATACACCGATCCGATTCCACCGACGGGTTCAGCCCTGTCCGTATGCAAACACAGCCGCCCCCTGATCCCGCAAAGGATCAAGGGGCGGTATCTTTTTTCGGTCGGATCGCTCTGCACCGCAGAAACAAACTGCGGCCACGAACCGCACCCGCGAACTACGCCTGCAACCCGTACCCGCGGCCTCCGGGCGTTCCGCTTCGCTACGGCCTGTATCCCGAGGTATATCAATCGGGGATCTGTTCTCCTAATGACTCCAAGGATTACGCCTCTCAGTTGACATTGTTTTTGAATCGTCCCAAATGCTTTGTATCGGAATGGTCATCGGCTCCACGCACACGGCTTCTTCCGAATTTGTGCGAATATCTCATCTGAATGGTTATGTTATTCGTTTTGGGATCGACATTATACGAATAGGCGTCAGTGTCATAGTGATCCGACGGCCTGTAATTAAGCAGGTTCAGCGCATCGATACTTAAAGCACCTCCGAACTTGAACACCTTGCTCAAGGAGACATTGAGCAGATGTTTGTGGTGGCCTTTTTTCAGAATACCCCGTGAGGGAGTATAGTAGTTGTAGCTCATGGAAGCCCTGATACTTCTCTTTTGTGAAATTCTGAATACATTACGAATGCCGGCACTGCCCATCCACGATTTGTAGCTGACATCATTGCCGTCGATAGTTCCATCGGTGACATCATAGTCGGCACTTGCGCTGAGCGACATTCGCCATACCCCCTTGAAGAAGACCTTGTCCATATTGAAATAGAAAGAGAGCGACTGTTCGTGATCGAAATTCGCAATACTCCTCACCGTTGTATTGTCCTCTGCCGAATAGGTGTAGTCACTGAAAGCGTCGGAGCCATAGCTGTAGGAAGCACCGATGATGTAATCGTTCAAAAACGAGTAGCTTAAATCCACATCGTTGTATATCATGGGTTTGAGATGGATATTACCCATTGTGTAAGTGTTTTCCGAGGTCCAGGTCTTGAACGGATTAAGATTGTTATAGAACGGTCTTGTTATCGAACGTGAAACATCCAGTGAGATACCATGATCCCCGTCGGCCAAATCCACATAGATGCTCAACTCGGGGAAGAAATTCCAATAGTTCCGATGAAATTTCTCCTTGGAAGTAATCTGATTGCCGTCGATAGCGGTATTTTCCACGCGCATACCCAACGAGGTACTCAACACATCACCCCACTTTCTTTCGCAGGAAACATACAGCGCATGGACTTTCTCCTCATAAATGAAATGGTTGCTGAGGGTCGTATTGGGGACATACTCGCTGCCGTTGAAATCATTGCGGATAAAGTCGTTCGACAGATGTGAGGCATTGAAGGCATATCCGGCCGAGAGATTGTTGTCTTCATCAAAACGATGCTTGTAAGACCCCTTAAACTCATATCCATAACTATCGACCGTGCTGTTCTGCCGGAACAGGGAATAGGGAATGAAACCGGTTGTGTCGGTCGCATTTGCATACTCCATCTGTCCCAAAGAAGTGTTCAGTGATGTTGAATAGTTGGCACTTATATCAAGATTGCTGCCCTTGTTATCCGTCCTGAGATTGTAGTATGCCACAACACTCATTTCCGGTCTGCGGAACGGATTGTCGGTCTGACTGACCGCCCTCGAAGACTTGTCCAATACACCATTGCGATAATTTGAACTTCCGGTGGTCGAATTGCTGTTATATTTCGAACTCCCGACATGGAATGATGCTCCCACGACACTCCGTTTGGTCAAATCATAGGTCATATTGAGATTCGCCCCCAGGAAGTGACCCGATGATTCCTGGCGGTTGGAATTGAGAATATCCGTAGAGGTAGCGGTGTAGTTATAGGTCTCATCGGTTTCACTTTTAGAATTATGATAGGAATAGCTCAGGTTGGCCGAGGCATTGAACTTTTTCTTGGAATAACCCACATAGAGGCTCGTTCTCGGAGATACTCTTTCCCCGAGATATTCGCCGCTGATACTCGCACTTCCGTTAAATCCCTGACTGGGATTCTTCTTCATTACGATATTCAGGACGCCTCCCGTGGTCGATGCACTGTAAGAGCTGTTGGGCGACATGATAATCTCAATGTTCTCAATCTGACCGGCCGGTACGGAACGCAGCATCTCCATCAGCGAGGCGTTGTCCATCAGAGGTTTTCGTCCGTTGACATATATCGTAGATGTACCCTTGCCCAATATGCTGACGGAGTTGTTTTCCAATGTTACCAGCGGGGTGTAATGCAACAGATCATAACTGTCAAGGCCCTCGACCTCCGTAAGATGAGGGGTATATATAAACTTACCCGGTTTTTGCTTCAACCGCGGAGCCGCTCCTCTGACCACCACCTCTTCCATGGCCGTGGCAGACTCCCTGAGTGTAATGACAGTCTCTTCGGATGCGGGTTTCACATAGGCCCGCTCATATCCCAGGTGGGATACTTCAAGCAGGTACTTCTCACCGGGTCCGTTCAATCCTGTAAATTGGAAGACACCCTCCACGCTTGTCACGCAGTGAGCGAGGGCAGTACTGTCCGGCAATTCGATACAGGAGACGACAGCTCCCACAACAGCCTCTCCTTCCGGGTCAAGAACTCGCCCTCGCAGTGATTGATGCTCCTGGGCATTAATAGGAGAGAGAGAGAGAGAGAGAGAGAGAGAGAGAGAGAATGCTCAACAAAAAGCAGACTCTTTTCTTGTAAGTTTTCATAATCTCCGATTATAAATTAGTTTTATAATTTATCAATCCAAAGTGTGTTTCCGAAAAAACAGCAATTCCAATAGTAATGTTAGGCAAATTATACCAATCCGCCAAATATTTTCGTCCATTTTTTCCATAACCTCGCCATCGGTCATTTTGCGCACGCCCAATATTCCCTGCTATTTTCCGGCAGCTTCATCTTTTTTCGGTCGGTTTGTCCCTCACCGCGAACTGCGGATACAAACTGAGCCCAGCGGATTGCACCCGTGAACTCCCGGGCTTCCTGCTTCGCTACGGCATATACAAAAAAAACGGACAACTCCTGAAAGTTGTCCGTTAAGGTAGCGGGAGAAGGACTCGAACCTCCGGCCTTCGGGTTATGAGCCCGACGAGCTACCAACTGCTCCATCCCGCGATATATCTTCAGTGCCTCAGGCGAGGCGATCTATCTCTTGATTGCGTTGCAAAGATAAGGCAAATATTCGGAACTACCAAATATATTTCGTAAAATATTTTACAAAATTTTACAGTAGCCTGATATTCAACGTTAAAAAAATCAAGATTTTTATCGTTATCTATCCGCCCTCCCGATTTTTCAGTCCATCGAGCCCCCGTTCCTACATCCTATACGGATCGGCCTCGGGGGCCCAGACACCTACTTCACGGCAGCGGCCACCACTTCGGCCAGATCACGCACCGGAGCTTTCGTGCCGCGTCCCAGAGCCTTCTTGCACAACGGGCAGGCCGTGACGATCACCTCTGCCCCCGTCTTTTCCAGCTCCGAGGTCACCGACCGCGCCAGCTGCACCTGCTGCTGATCGCTGATCGCCGTATTGGCCACCGACGAACCGCAACACAGAGCGTGTTCGCGCGTCTGCTCCGGCTCCAGCAACTCACCCACGGCCTCGATCACCTCACGCGGCTCGTCGTAGATGCCGCATCCGCGTCCCAACTCGCAGGGATCGTGGTAGGTGAAACGATCCGCACCGTGTTTCAGATGCAGGCGTCCCAGCTTGACCATCCTCAGAATATACTCCGAATGGTGGATCACCTCGATACCCTCCAGGTGGTAATCCTCGCGGAAAACCTTCAGACAGATCGGGCAGGAGGTCACCAGCGTCGTGATGCCGTGTGTGCGGAACAACGAGGTGTTGTACTCCATCATCTTCCGTGCGGCATCGGTCTCGCCCGACAACTTCAGCGGACGTCCGCAGCAGACCCCACCGTTGCGGTCGGCCCACCACACCTCCTCGCCCGCGGCGTCGAAAATGCGGGTCATGGCCTGAAGGATCCGCGGGGTGAGCAGCGTCATGCAACCCGCAAAATAACCCACCTTGCCCGCTCCCGACGAGCGGTCCACGCCCTTCAGATAGCCGTAGCGGCGTTCGTCGGGCAGGTTGCGCATCTTGTCGCGCGAACTGATACGCAGCGTATTGAGGTCGATCCCCACGGGACAACGCTCGGCACAGCGTCCGCACATGAGGCAGTTGTCGGCCGTCTCGCGCGAGAGCATTCCGTAGCGGCGGTCGCGCAGGAAATAGACCGACTGCACGGTATTGATATTCAGCACACTCTGCAACTGACAGGGATCGATACAGATACCGCAGCGCGAGCAGGCCTCCACCTGGAAATTATCCAGCGAGGACTCCTTCTCCGTGGAGCGGAGGCGGTAATGGCGCAGGAAGATGAGCGGGATCTCGGTGAAGATGTGCATGTATCGCGAGAAGGGCATCGCCACGAAAAACACCCCGAGGCACGAGGAGTAGAACCACCAGGCGGTCTGCTCCATGCCGTAGAGGGTCAAGGGGCTGAACATCATCCCGAAGCCGTCGCCCAGGGTGCCCGTGAGGAAACCGCCTCCGCCGTGAAGTGCCGAGGTGAGACTCTCGGCCAGCAGGCGGGCCGGGAAGATGAACCACAGGGCTGACAGGGCGATGCGGTCTCCCGGGACGTGCTTTGTGGTGCGGCGCATCCCCATCTTCCGGGACATGAAACGCTTGGCCCACGCCAGCCCCACGCCCGAGAGGACGAAGAGCAGCAGCAGATCCATCACAAAAGTGAAGAAGGGCTTGTGTTCCAGCCCCGTCGAGAAGTATTTGAAGAATACGTGACCCTGGATCGGGATCCAGCGGATGCCCATATAGGCCATCGTCTCGATCCACCCCACGGCGATGAGCAGGAACCAGCCGAAGGCCAGCGACATGTGCATATAGCCCAGCAGGCGATTCACGCGGAATATGCGGCGGTGGAGCAGCGACTCCATCACCACCTCGCGGATGGCACCCAAGGTCCTGGTGGAGGGGATTCCCTTCAATATCAACATCTTGTCGGCACGCGGCAGCCAGTAGATCCAGCGGATCCACTTCCACCCCACGGCCAGGAACATAAAGACCGCCCCGATGATGAAGGGCAGACAGAACGGTGCAAAAAACGACATGTCAAAAATCTCCCAGTTTACGTTTGATGAGCATCACCACACCGCGTGTGTTGATACCGCGCGGACACACCAGACGGCACTTTCCGCACAACATACATTTATTCATCTCCTCATAGATGCCCTGATACTCCCCGCGGCGCACCAGGGTGTGCATCCGCCGAAAGTTGAAGTCGGTGAACTGCCCGGCCGTACACGACGCCGTGCAGGCCCCGCAGCCGATGCAAGTCTGCAACTCGGGCATCTCGCGCAGAATCTCGTCGCTTTTTCTGAGGTTGTTGCGATCGATGTCGATGGCACGCGGCTTCGAGATCGCGAATCCGAAATTGATGGCCATAATCCTACTCCTCCACATATTTTGCCGCGGCATCGGCCGCAGCCACAGCCTCGTTGAGCGACTCGCCGATGTTCTTGGGCGAGGAGACCGTACCCGCATAGAATATACCCTCGACGTTGCTCTTCACGTTGTCCAGGAAGAGGTTCTTCGGTTCGAGGAAACCGCTCGGGGCGAGGTTCAGCCCGGCCGATGCGGCCAGCGCAGCGTTGTCGTCGTTGGCACGCATACCGACGATCAGCACCAGCATATCGACGCTCATGTGCAGCGGACGGCCCGTCAGCGTATCCTCGGCCTTGATCTGGAGGCGTCCGTCGATGGTCGGGGCGGCCTCCGAGATACGTCCGCGCACGAAGTGGATGTTGTAGCGCACCTGGGCCTCGCGGTACATCTCCTCGTAGCCCGGGCCGAACATACGGATATCCATGTAAAAGTTGAAGACATCCGCCTCGGGGAAGCGTTTCTTCATCTCCATGGCCTGCTTCACACCCGTGATGCAGCACACCCGCGAGCAGTGCTTCTGTCCCACCTTCTCGTCGCGCGAACCCACACAGTGCAGGAAGGCGATGCGCTTGGGTGCCGTGCCGTCGGCCTTGGCCACACGACCCTCGTTAAACATCCGCTCGATATCAACCGTCGTATATACATTGTCGTAGATGCCGTAGCCGTACTCCTCCTTGATGCGGGCATCGAAGAGCGTGAAGCCGGTCGATACTACCACCGAATCACACGCCATGCGGCGACCGTCGGTGAGTTTCACCTCGTTGGAGGAGAACTCCCCGACCTCGGTCGAGAGCATCACCTCCACTCCGGCCTGTCTTACGCGCTGTTTCAATTCGCCCAACACCTCATCGGCCGGCGTAAACGAGGGGAACAACACGTGCCAACCACGCAATTTCCCGCCCAACTCGGCCTCCTTCTCTATGATCACGGGCTGCACACCCTGCTCCGAGAGTCGCAATGCTGTCTGCATTCCGGCAACTCCGCCTCCTATGACGACTACACGTTTCATGAACGTCTTCTGCTTTATTTCGTTTCTAAAATTCTTACTCGTTTCTCTCCCCGCCGCCGCATGATTCCGGCCGGGGACTACCTTCGTGACCTGCTCCCCCCAAAGGATCACTCGCGGATGTCGTAGACCGTTTTTCCGGCATTGACCACCGCCGACTGGGGCTTACCGATGTACCTGCCGTTGCGGCCCAGGTACTTGGCCGAGGGGTCGTAGTCGATGCCCATCTTGTCGAGCAGCGGCTCGACATCGACCTGGTGCATCTGCATACCCAGCTCCCAGGGGTCGTAGCCCAGGACCAGACCGGCCATCTCCTCGTAGGTCAGCACCGGGATTCCGTGGCCGTTCTGGCCGTAGGTCGTACCCTCCATCTCGGCGATGGTGTACTGCCACTTGTCGAGGAACATGGAGCATCCCGGGCAGTTGGCCACGATGAAGTCGGGCTTGTAGGGGGCCATGCTTTCGAGTTTCTTCTGGGAATTGGCGATCGAATATCCGCGGTTGGCCTGCACCAGGTAGTTGCGGAATCCGAATCCGCAGCAGTGGCGACGCTCCGGATAATCGACACATTCGCCGCCCCACGACTCGACCATTCCGGCCAACACGTAGGGGAACTCCGATCCGCCGACACCCGCCTTGGGGAAGATCTTGGCGTAGTGACAGCCGATGTGTTCGACCACACGGAGCGGCTCGCCCGTGGCGGCATTGATCAGGCGGTGCTTGGCCTTTGCGGCGATCTGGTCGCGGAAGTGGAACACGACATCGGAGGTGTGCGACATACATTTCGGCACCTCGAACTCGCGGCCCGTGGCCTTGTAGAGGTTTTCGCGCGTGCGCTCCAGCGTCTCGGGGAACTCCTTCCAGGTGGCGAGCATCTCGGTGTAGATACCGAACGAGGTGATGCACGAAGTGGTGAAATTCTCATACCCCGCCTCGTTCATCAGCGAGAACTGACGCGCCACCACCGTCATCGTCGTCTCCAGCGGCACCACATCCGCGTGGTAACCGATACCCGTACACGACGAGTGCTTCGGATCGTCGAACAGATCCTTTCCCAGGTCGCGTTGCAGGATGTTGATGAAGGCCTTCTCCGAACCGGGGAAGAAGTTCTGGCGGATGCAGCTGCGACCGTAGTAAAACCGGTCGTCGGCAATCTGTTTCTGATAATCTTTCCAGTTATTTCCTCTCATAATCCTTGGCTGCTAATAGTGGTTGTTGCTGTTTGTCGTGAAGACATCCATCATATACTGGTCGTCGGCTCCGTCGTAGCCCATCTCGCGGGCCTTCTCGTCGGAGAACCGCTCGATCGTGTCGAACATCTTCTGTCCGCCCGACACCTCGAAGATCTTGTGCAATTCGGCCATCGACTCATCGTCGATCTTACGCAAAGCGCCCGCTCCGGGTTTACGATAGCAAGGGGTGAAGCGTCCGAACACCTCCTCGTCGTTGTCGTAGATCCAACGCCAGACGGCACCCTGCTCGGGGTGCAGTTCGGGGGTGATGACCTTCGGGACGATGCAATAACCCGTACGGAGGATGTTGTCGCCCACCGTGCGCTTGAGGGCCAGCTGCTGACGGCCCTTCTCGCTCTCGACGAAGAATCCCAGACGTTGAGACAGGGTTCTCAGGGCCTGGATCACATAACCCGGGGCATTGCCGCGCGGGCAACGCGGACGGCACGACATACACTCGCCGCAATACCATATCGTATCGCTTTTCAGAAGATTCTCGATGGTCTCGTCATCGCGCGTCTGCACGGCGCAGACGATCTGACGGGGATCGTAATTATAGAATTCGGCCGCCGGACAGACACCCGTACAGATTCCGCAGTTCATGCACGCGTGCAATCCCTCCTGCATACGGACGTCCTCCATGAGCATATCAAAATATTTTCCCATAGCTATAAAACCTTTGCGGTGCAAAGGTACGGATTAACTCACGGTCCGGGGGTGGTATAAATACCTAAATATGGAATCCGTTCCTCGGCCCGTCCCCTCCCCTACCGCATTCCGTCCTCCATGCACGGCCTGCCACCACCGCCTTTTCCGCTCCCGTCCCGCTCTCACGGCCATATCCACCTCCGCCCTTTCCGCCTTATCGTCCCGGGACCTTCTCCCGACCCGTCAACCGACGACCTTTCCGCCCCTCGTTTCCCCGTCCGCCCTCCATTCCTGCCCCGCCCTACGGTCTCCGCCCGCTTGCCGCCTCCACACCGCCCCTCCACCGTCCGCCCCTTTCGTCCCGGCAGCCCCCCGCAAAAAAATCCGCACACCCCGAAAAAGGGATATGCGGATCCATATTATATACCGGTATGTACCTACCGCCTGTCGTAGCGGCAGAAGGAGAACGGGTAAGGGAAATTCTCTCCCCGAGGGAACGCATCCTCCTCGACCAGCGTCCACTCCTCTTCCCTCCATTCGGGGAAACAGGTATCCCCCTCGTAGGGATGCTCCACCCGCGTGATGTAGAGTCTGTCGGCCACGTCCAAAGCCTCGCGGTAGATCTGACCGCCTCCGATTACAAAAACTTCCTCGTCTGCGGGGAACATCCCCACAGCCTCCTTGAGCGAATACACCACACGGCACCCCTCGATTTGCAGTCCCTCCTGACGCGAGATCACCACATTGGTGCGGTTGGGCAGCGGACGCCCGAGTGATTCATAGGTCTTGCGCCCCATCACCACGGGATGACCCGTCGTGAGACGCTTGAAATTCTTCAGATCCTCCGATATATGCCAGATAAGGCTGTTGCGGTTGCCGATGATGCCATTGGAGGCCACGGCCACAATGATCGAGATCATAGTCCAGAATAGGGTTTAAGGTACGACATCTAAAACGACATGGGCGCCTTGATCGCCGGCCACGGATCGTAACCCTCCAGCTCGAAATCCTCATAGCGGAAATCGAAAATAGACTTCCGCTCGGGGTTGAGCTTCATGCGGGGCAGGGGTCGCGGAGTACGTGCGAGCTGCTCGCGGGCCTGGTCCAGGTGGTTCAGATAGAGGTGCGTATCGCCCAGCGTGTGGATGAACTCTCCGGGGCGCAGTCCGCAAACTTGGGCCATCATCATCGTCAGCAGGGCATACGATGCGATGTTGAACGGCACTCCGAGGAACGTGTCGCAACTGCGCTGGTACAACATACACGACAACCGACCTTCGGCCACATAGAACTGAAACAACACATGACACGGCGGCAGGGCCATCTGCTCCACCTCCGACACATTCCATGCCGAAACCAATATGCGCCGCGACTCGGGCGAACGGCGGATCAGCTCCTCCGCCTGGCGGATCTGGTCGATCGCCCCTCCGTCGGACCGGGGCCACGACCGCCACTGGTAGCCGTAGACGTGGTTCAGATCCCCGTAGCGGTAGCCCTCCATCGGGGACTCTTCGCCCGCACGGGCCAGGAACTCCTCGCGCGGAAGCGGCACAAGGCCCTCCTCGCGGCAACGCTCCCCGTAGTAGCGGAAGGCGTCATTGTCCCAAATATGCACCCCCTCCTCCACCAGATAGCGGATGTTGGTGTCGCCCTTCAGAAACCACAGCAATTCGTGGATCACCCCCTTCAGAAAGACCTTCTTGGTGGTCAGCAGCGGGAATCCGGCCTCCAGGTCGAAGCGCATCTGATGGCCGAACACGCTCTTCGTGCCCGTTCCCGTGCGGTCGCCGCGCACCACGCCTTCGCGCATGATACGCTCCAAAAGATCGAGATATTGTTTCACTTTTTCAACATTTTAAGCATTAAACGGCCCTTTCCGTCCAGCTCACCATACGAGGGGAACTTCTCCCACCCGCCCAGGTGCACCACATGAATCCCCTCCTCGCGGAAATCCCGCGGGAAGTGCATGTGTCCGAACACGAAGTGGTCGATCTGACCGTTTTCGTCCTCATAATCGCGGGCGTAGCGGATCAGGGGCTCGGTCACCGCCTCCGTGAACTCCTCCTCGCTGTGCGAGCGGCGCGAACTGTTGCTCCACCAGTGCCCGAAGGCCATCGCCCAGTCGGGATGCACCAGCCACGAGAAGAGCCACCTCAGGAGCGAGGAACGGAACACCCGGTTCATGAATTTCAACAGAGGTTTCCCGTCGATGTTCATATTATCGCCGTGGGCCACGAAGATCCTCTGCCCGCCGAGGGTCATCACCTCGGGTCTGAGGCGGATCTCCACCCCGCACTCCTTCCACAGGTAATCCCTAAGCCACATATCGTGGTTTCCGGCGAAGAACACGATGCGGATTCCGCGGTCGGTCAGCTCGGCCAGTTTGCCCAGCGTGCGAACGAAACCCTTGGGGACAACGCGGCGGTACTCGAACCAAAAGTCGAAGATATCGCCCACGAGGATGATCGCCTCGGCATCCTCCGACACGGAATCGAGCCAGGCGACGAATTGTTTTTCGCGGGCGCGGAAGCCGGGTTCGTCACCACCGCCCAGATGTATGTCGGATGCAAAGTAGATCATGGGGTTCTATAAAATGGCAAGAGGCATTTTAAGCCTCTTGTCCGAATCTTTTCTTATAATCGATTGACCCATCGGTGCAAAGACACTCCGCACCGCAGTGAGGGGTGAGAAATTTAGCGGGTCAGCTCCTCGAGTTTGGCATCGAGGGTCTTGCCGTAGAGGTCGCGAGCCACGATCGTTCCCGTCTTGTCGATCAGGAAGTTGGCGGGCAGTTTCTGCACGTTGTACAGACCCAGCGCAGGAGAGAGACGTCCTCTCAGATCGCTGACCGACACCCAGGGCAGCTGCTGCTCCTGCACAGCGTTGATCCACAGCGCCTTCGAGGTATCGATGGCCACCTGGTAGATCTCCAGCGGGGTTGCGGCATCGGCATATTTCTTATAGAGATCCTTCAACTCGGCATTGAGGACGTTGCTGTTGCCCAGCTCGGCCGACCAGAAGTCCAGAAGCACCACCTTGCCCTGCAACGAGGAGAGAAGAATCTTCTTGCCGAACATATCGGTCATCTCCAGCTCGGGGTATTTCGTCTCCTTGATTTCGGAGGTGAGCTTTATGCGGTTATCCATGCGCGAGATCTCGGCCAGGAGCGACTGCAGATAGGGCGACGAGGGATAACGCTCGCCCACGGCCTCGGCCACCGTGCGGAAGTAGACCACATCGCTGTCGCCGTTGAACAGGAAGCGATCACCCGGCAGACGCTGATAGAGGGCATAGACGGCCGCCAGCGACGACTTGTTGGTGATGATGAACTGCAACTGCTCGCGACGCACACGGTAATACTCCCGGGTATATTCCTCGGCCAGCTTGCGGTTCTCCTCCTCCGAGAGGTTTCCGCGGCCGAACTTGCGGGCTATGTGTTCCAGGTTCTGCGCACCGATGACAAACGAACGGTAGAAACTGCCCAGGAGTTCCGATTCCTCGGACCCCTCGACCGTGTAGTTGCGCACGACCGCCCCCACGGCATTCACCGTCAGACGGTCTCCGCCGGCAATGAGCAGCGGAATGCGGTCACCATTATAGACCAAATTGTAGAGCGAGGGGGTCTTGCCCACCTCATCAACCTCCAGACGATAGTTTCCATCCTGATCCAACTTCACCGAGTCGACCAGTTTTTGAGACAGTACCGAAGCCTCCTCCAGGTAGACCATCGTGGCATCGCTACCCACGAAACGACCCGAAATCCTCACCTTCGACGATTGGCAACCGCACAACAGGACAGCTGCCACGAGAGCAGTAAAAAGCGTTATTTTATTCATTTACCTTTATAAATGTTGTGTTCTATCTTACAAAGATACCAAAATAGTCGGATAAAACAAGCATATTATTTCGACGAATTGCGGTAGGGGTTATTGTTTTTCTGGAAATTGCGATTGTAGGGCTGATTCCGGTTTTTCTGCTGGCGCTGTTGCTGCTGGCGCTGGTAGTTCTTCTGGGGACGCGCCATATAGTGCTGTTTATAGTCGCTTCGGAGGTTATTCAGCGCCACTTCATCGATTTCGATGCCACCTTCCGACATCCGCTTTATATCTTTTATGATGACCTCGTTGTTGGGATGCTCCTGGTTGTACTCGTAGCTCTTGGCACGCATATAGCGGGCCAGATTGCCCACGGCGCGGGTCACGGCCTGGGGATCCTCGATCGCGGCCAGGCTCTTGATCATGCGAGCCACGTATTTGCCGTAGTGCTTCGACTCGACACGTCCCTGCGTGTAGTCCAGCTTGCGGGGCGTTATGGTCAGCTCCTCGCGCGAGGGTCGCGGATAGGGCGAGTCGACATCCAGCTGGAAATCAGACATGATGAACAGATGGTCCCACAACTTGTGCGTGAAGTCGGCCGTATCGCGCAGCAGGGGGTTCAGATTGCCCATCACGGCAATCACGGCACGGGCCTGGCGGTTGCGTTCGTGGCGGTCCTCGATCTCCATGAGCGAATCGATCATCTCGTGGATGTGACGTCCGTACTCGGGCAGGAACAGCTTGCGGCGCGTGTAATTATAGTTTTTTTTCATATAGTTGTTATGGTTCGGATCTCTATTGGGCACGGTCCGCAAAAAGCATCGGGAGGGCCGCCCCCATGAGTCGTTTCAGATGAATTTTACAGTCGATTTACTCCTAATGGCGAAGGATTACGGATTGGTTTCGCAGCAGAGAAAACGGTAACTTTGGGACAAAGATAGCGCAACCCGGGCCAAAATCAAAATATCGGACGGTTTTGCCCCGACGGCTTGCTTTATCGTCAATAAATCGGACAAATGTAATAAAAAAATAGGAAATACAAGACATGGCAAAAGTTTTAATCGTCGACCATTCAAAAAGTATGCGAAACACACTGCGCGAGCGGCTCGAATATGAAGGATTCACCGCCGAGGCGGTCGAAGACCCCCGGATCGCCTCGCGTCTGTGCCACAAGATACCCTTCGATCTGATCCTCTCCGACACGGGCAGCCGCATCCCCGACACCGACATCCCCTACATCGTCCTCACGCCCAAGGGCTCGATTCCCTCGGCGGTCGAGGCCGTGCGCAACGGGGCGAGCGATTACCTGACCTGTCCGATCGACATGAACCGCCTGTTGCGCTCGATCCACCACCTGACCGACCATCCCGCCTCCGAGCCTCAACCCTCTGCCCCCGCACCGCGCCGCCACCCCTCCCGCAGCGGGTTCCGCGCCGAGGAGATCATCGGCTCGTCGCCACAGATCGAGCGCGTCAAACGCCTCATCGACAAGGTCGCCCCGTGTGAGGCGCGGGTACTGATCACCGGCGAGAACGGCACGGGCAAGGAGCTCGTGGCCCACTGGATGCACGCCAAAAGCCCGCGGCGCGACGCTCCTTTCGTGGAGGTCAACTGCGCGGCCATCCCCTCCGAGCTGATCGAGAGCGAGCTGTTCGGCCACGAGAAGGGTGCCTTCACCTCGGCCATCAAACAACGCCGCGGCAAATTCGAGCAGGCCGACGGCGGAACGCTCTTCATGGACGAAATCGGCGACATGTCGCTCAGCGCCCAGGCCAAGGTACTGCGTGCACTCCAGGAGCGCAAGATCTGCCGCGTGGGCAGCGACAAGGACATCGACGTCGATGTGCGCGTGATCGCCGCCACGAACAAGAATCTGCGCGAGGAGATCCGCCGCGGCAACTTCCGCGAGGACCTCTACCACCGCATCGGGGTGATCATCGTGCGGGTGCCGCCCCTGAGGGAACACTCGGCCGACATTCCCCAGCTGACCCGCCACTTCATCCGCACCCTCTCGTCGGAGTACCACCGCGACGAGAAGGAGATCACGCCCGAGGCCGTCGAGGCCCTGAGCCGTATGTCGTGGAGCGGCAACATCCGCGAGCTGAGAAACGTTATCGAGCGCCTGCTCGTCCTCTCCGACGAGCGCATCACGCTGGACGACGTCCACAACTACTGTTAGCCCCGCGGCAAGGGCAAAACAAAGGACAGGAACAAAGCCAGGACAGGGACAAGGGCTAATCCGCCCCGCAAAACCCACCCCGCAAGCCCTGTTTCCCAAACCGTATGGGCAGTAAAACTCCCGCTCCGGAGATTCATTCCGCACAAGATCCCCGCACCGCACACACAGCACCGCCCCGGCCGCACCGTACTGCACCGTCGGCTCTGCTCCGAGCCCCACAAAAAGACACTTTCGAAGACACATTTTCGCCCCTTCGGGAAAAACATCGGAGACGGCTTTCCGCTCCCCAACCGGGGAACACGGCAAGCCGTCTCCGATGTTTTATATATGTTCCGAATCCCTGCAACAGAACCCGGCCTGCATCAAGGTCTGATCCTCCGGCTGCGACAACCCCTGTCCTCCGGCCTCAAGTCCCAGCCCACGAGCGACAGACCCTCAACCGCCTACAACAGGGCGAGGATCTCCTCCGCACGGTCGACGATGTGGTCGGCGTGGCACTCCTCCAGCTCCTCGCGGCGGCGGAATCCCCACGAACAGCCCACCGAACGCACCCGTGCGGCGGCGGCCGTCTGCATATCTATTCCCGAATCACCGACATAAAGCACCCGACTGCGGTCTGCACCCGTCATGGCCAACAGATCCTCCACGATGCGGGGATCGGGCTTGAGGGGTACATCGGGACGCTGGCCCAGCACCCCCGCAAACGGAATCCCGCCAAAGAAGCGTCCGACCAGTTTCTCGGTGCCGGCCTGGAACTTGTTTGAGGCCACGGCCACCTTCACCCCGCGGCGGACCAGCTCGGCCAGCAGGTCGGGGATACCCTCGTAGGGTTTCGTGTTGATGTCGATATGGGCCGTGTAGTATTTCACAAAGTCGTTGCGCACCGCAGCCACAAATTCGGGCGTGCGCATCTCCTCGGGCAAGGCCCGCTCCACCAGGCGGAGGATACCGTTGCCGACAAATCCGCAATACTCCTCATAGGTATGCTGCGGCAGGGAGTGCATTCCCAGTACCACGTTGCACGAAGCGGCCAGGTCGCCGATCGTGTTGAGCAGCGTGCCGTCCAGGTCGAAAATCACCAGTTCCGTATTCATCATTTTCCTAAATTCTCAGATTCGTTGTTTCCGGGGGACAAAAGTATAAAATTTTCCCGCGCGATCAAATTTTCACCCCTCGGCGCGTGTCGTCCATGAAGAGGTCGTAGGCCCGGCGCTCGTCGGCGGTCATCCCGAGCGTGTCGCCCACCTCGGGCGGGATCAGCCGGTAATCGCGACGGCGCACCCACACGGGCGTGACCTCCGCCCGGAAGCGTTTCCCGCCATCGGCCCCGATCCCCACCTCGACCTCCAGCACCAGACCTCCGTCGGAGTATCTCTGCCGCTGGTTCGAGACGAAATTGCCGAGTGAATAGGCCACCACGCCTCTGTCGTCACACACGACGGGCTGCACCACATGGGGATGGCTGCCGATCACCAGATCGACCCCCTCGCGGCGCAGGAACTCCCCCACGAGGATCTGCTCCCGCGAAGGCGTACGCTCATACTCCACGCCCCAGTGCAGGCAGACGACTACACACTCCGCCCCGAGCCTCAACGCCCGGGCAATATCGCCGCGCATCGAGAGCGTGTCGATCGGGTTAACCCTCCGCCCCCGCGGCACGGGCATTCCGTTGGTGCCGTAGGTATAGTTGAGCAGGGCGATGCGGATGCCGCCCCGCTCGATCATCAGCGGATGGTTGTCCTCGAAGTCCTCCCCGGCAACAAACACACCCGTATGGGCCATGCCCCTCCGCTTCAGTTCGCGGACGGTCGTGTCGATCCCCTCCCCACCGCCGTCGCAGCAGTGGTTGTTGGCCAGCAAGGCCACATCGACCCCCATGAAGACCAGGGCGTCGGCCAGGGTCTTCGGCGAGCGGAACAACGGGTAACCCGTATATCGACCGCCGTCGGTCAGCGTCGTTTCGAGGTTGACCACCCCCAGATCACTGCGGCGGAAGCGGTCGGCCACCCATTCAAACGGCCCCGTGAAGTCGTAGCCTTCCCTGCGCCGTGCCACCGTGAGCTGGGGCGTATGGACCATCAGATCCCCCGCAAAGCACAACCGCACACAACGCTCCCCATCCATCCGATGTGAGGTTCCGGACGCTTGCTCCGATGCGTGGGCGGAAGCCCGCAGCACAGCATCCTTGCCAACACCCCGTAGAGCATATTTTCCACAGCCCCGCATCGAAGCATCCTTTTCCGCGGCACACACCTCCGCCTCCCGTTTTTCCACACGGGACATCGCCTCCCGGTATCGGCATTCGCCCGCCAAAGTTCCGCCCACGGCCGCCACAAAGGCAACCAGCCACCACAGCCCCCGCGAGCAATATCTGCGCAATCCTTCAATCATAATTCCAATCCTTAATATTATCCTCAACACGCCCCATCGGTGCGCCCGCCCCGAACGTTCCCGGAGCAATACTCCATCCGAGAGCCTGCACCCCGCAAAGGCCCGCCCCTCCCGGAAGGCGATACCCCGAAGGTCTCCGCTCCGAAAGCCGTCCCAACCGAACAACGCCCCCGACAGAACCCAAGACTTCCCGACAGGACCGAACGCCCCCGATAGAACCCAAGTCCCGCTCCGACACCGCGAGATGCCCCCTCCCGACAGAACAGAGGAACGTCCCCCGCAACCGAGAAAACGCTCCTCTTTTCCACTCCTCCCCCTCTGCCTCCTGCCCGCAGGACGGCGGCTGAGGAGGGGGGGGGAATATGTCCTCCGACCGGAAGTCTTACATTACAAAAGACGCCCTCTCTATTTACCGAGGCCCATCTTGTCGATCAAAGCCTTCGTCTCGGGCTTGTGGCCGCGGAAGTTGACGTAGAGGGTCATCGGGTGATCCGTTCCGCCCTTCGAGAGCAGCTCTTCGCGGAACTTCGTCGATACCTCGCGGTTGAAGATTCCCTTCTGCTCGAAGAGCGAGAAGGCATCGGCCTCCAGCACCTCGGCCCACTTGTAGCCGTAGTAACCCGCGGCGTAGCCACCACCGAAGATATGGCTGAAAGCCGTCGAGATCGACGTACCCTCCACCGACGGCAGTATGCGCGTAGGCTCCAGGGCCTGCTTCTCGAACCGCTCGACATCGCCCTCAAACGGCTCGCGGAGCGTGTGCCAGGCCATATCGATCATGCCGAAGGTCAGCTGACGCACGTTGCCATAGGCGGCCTGGTAGTTCTTGGCGGCCACGATTCGGTCGACCAGCTCCTCGGGGATCGGCTCTCCCGTCCGGTAGTGCACGGCCCACAGATCCAGAAACTCCTTCTCGGTGGCCCAGTTCTCCATGAGCTGCGAGGGCAGCTCCACGAAGTCGCGGTAGACGTTCGTTCCGGTCAGCGACTCATACTGTCCCTCACCCAGCATACCATGGAGCGAGTGTCCGAACTCGTGGAGGAAGGTCTCCACCTCGTCGAAAGTGAGCAGCGAGGGGGTATCACCCGCGGGCTTGGTGAAGTTCATCACCAGCGACACCAGCGGACGGGTCTCCTTGCCGTCGACGATCTTCGTGCCACGGAACTCGGTCATCCACGCCCCGCCGCGCTTGGTGGCACGGGGGAAAAAGTCCAGGTAGAGGACCGCCATGAAGCGTCCCTGCTCGTCGGTCACATCGTAGGCCGTCACCTCGGGATGATAAACCGTGATGTCCCTGTTGGGCGTAAAGTTCAGACCGTAGAGCTTGTTGGCCAGCATGAAGACACCCTTGCGGACGTTCTCCAGCTTGAAGTAGGGCTTCAGCATCTCATCGTTCATCGCATAGGTCTCGTCCTTGTATTTTTCGCTGTAATAGGCGTAGTCCCAGGGCATCAGCTCGCCCTCGAATCCCTGCTTGGCGGCATAGTCGCACACCGTGCGGTAGTCCTTGCGGGCGTAGTCACGGGTGGCGTCGAGCAGCTCCTTCAGGAAAGCCGTGACCGTAGGCGTTGACTCCGCCATGCGATCCTCCAGCGTATAGTCGGCATAGGAGTCGTAGCCCAACAGACGGGCGATCTTCAGACGCGTGTTGACCAGCTCGCGCACCACCTCCGTATTGTCATGCTCGCCGCCCAGGGCGCGAGTGTTGTAGGCCCGCCAGACCTGCTCCTTGAGCTCGCGGTTGGAACTGTAACGCAGGAAATTGAAGATCGAGGGAGCCTGAAGTGTCACCGTCCATCCCTTCTGCTTGCGCTCGCGGGCCTCCTCGGCCATACCCTCGCGGATCAGGGCCGGGATCTCCTCCACAACCTTGGGATCGGTGATGTTCAGCGCATAGGCGTTGGTTGCGGCCAGCACGTTCTGACCGAACTTCAGCGAGAGGTTCGACAGTGCGGTCGAATATTGGCGGTAGAGCACCTTGTCCTCGTCCGAAAGGGCCGCGCCCTCGCGTGCGAATCCCTTATAGGTATTCTCCAGCAGCTTGCGATCCTCCTTCGAGAGTCTCCACCCCGGATGCTCATAGACCTGCTTCACGCGCTCGAAGAGGCGGGGGTTGAGCAGAATGTCGTTGCTCAGGGCCACCAGCTTGGGCTGCACGCGCTCGGCGATCTGCTGCATCTGCTCCGTGGCGTCAGCCTCCAGGAGGTTGAAGAACAGTCCGCTGATGCGGTTCAGAAGCGCCCCTTGGCGTTCGAGGGCCACGATCGTATTGCCGAACGTGGGTTTCGAGGGGTTATTGACAATGGCCACCAGCTCGGCACGCGAGCAGGCAATGGCCGCATCGAAGGCGGGTTCGTAATGCTCCACCCGGATCAGATCAAACGGGGGAGTTGCATGGGGAGTATTCCACTCGACCAGCAGCGGATTCGACCGGTCCAATTCGGGCAGCACGGCCTTCGGGATCGAGTTGTCGGCACATCCGGCCGTGAAAGCAGCAAATGTCATCATTAAAATCGCTTTTTTCATAGGGTTAATTTATTCTGATGTGTGAGTTTTAAGGTGCAGTAGGGGTACAGGGGGCATCGGGCGGATTCTTCGTCTCCTTTACAGTCCGATCGGATCGGCCACACGGCGCGAATCCCCGGCAGCGGGAGCCTCCGTGCGGGCATCACCGCCCACGGGAGCATTCACCCGCACCGAATCGGCCGCCACGGACTCCTCCTCCCCAGGTTCGGTCCACAGGCCTGCCGCCTTGAGCATAGGCTTGCGGTCGGGGTTCCGGCCGCGGAAGGCGCGGTAGAGCGACATTCCGTCCTCGGATCCTCCGCGCTCCAGGATGCGGCGGCGGAAACGGTCGGCCACACGGCGGTCGAACAGGTCGCCGCTCTCGCGGAAGGCCTCGAAGGCGTCCTTGTCCAGCACCTCGGCCCACGTATAAAAATAGTAGCCCGAGGAGTAGCCGCCCGCGAAGATGTGGGCGAAATAGGGATAGCGGTAGCGGGGTTCGATTTGGGGGATCAGCTCGCGACGCTCCCTCAAGGCGTTATGCTCGAAATCCGCAGGGTCGAAATCCGAGTAGTCGGTGATCGAGTGGATGTCCAGATCCGTGAGCGAGGCGGCGATCAGCTCCGTGGTCATGAATCCCCGGTTGAACAGACGGCTGTTGCGCAGTTTGTCGATCAGGAACTGGGGCATCGGCTCGTTGGTGCGGAAGTGGATGGCATAGTGACGCAGCATCTCGGGTTCAAAGGCCCAGTTCTCCATCACCTGCGAGGGCAGCTCCACGAAATCGCCCTCCACCTCGGACAAGCCGCGGTACTTCACATCGTGGAACAGGAAGTGGAGCGCGTGACCGAATTCGTGGAAGAGGGTCTGTGTCTGGTCGATGTCCAGCTGGACGAGCGTTCCCGGAGCGGGACGCGTGAAGTTGGTGACGATCGACACCACGGGAGCCACACGCTTGCCGTCGGCGTAAGACTGCTCGACATAGTTGCCGCACCAGGCCCCCTGGCTCTTGCCCGGGCGCACGAAGAAGTCGAAATAGAGCACACCCAGGTGCGACTCGTCGGCATCGAGCACCTCGTAGGCCGTCACGTCGGTGTGGTAGACCGGCACTCCGATCGGGCGGAAGGTGATGCCGTAGAGACGGTTGGCCAGGAAAAAGATACCCTCCTGGACGTTGCCCAGCGTGAGGTACGGACGCACCATATCCTCATCAAGGGCGTATTTCTGCTTGCGGACCTTCTCGGCGTAGTACCACCAGTCCCACGACTCGAACTTTTCCTCGGGGTGATCCTTTCTGAAGAGGGGCTCCATCTCCGCCAGCTCCTTGCGGGCCGACTCCAGGGCCGGCGTCCAGATCTCATCGAGTAGCTCATAGGCCGCGGCGGGCGTCGAGGCCATCTCCCCGGCCGTGACGTAGGCCGCATAGGAGGTGTAGCCCAGCAGGTGGGCCTTCTCGCAACGCAGACGCACGAAGTCATTGACCAGTTTGCCGTTGTCGTATTCGTTGCCGTTGCTGCAACGGTTCAGATAGGCCTTGTAGATCTGCTCCCTCAGATCGCGGCGCGAGGAGTTGCTCAGGAAGGCGAACAGACTCGGGCGGTGGAGCGTGAAGACCCATTTGTTGTTGCCGAGTTTCAGCTCGCGGGCCGTGTGCTGGGCCTGCTCGCGGACCGTGGAGGGAAGACCCTCCAGATCATCCTCGCCCAACTCCAGACGGAAGGCGTTGTTCTCGGCCAGGATATTGTTGCCGAAGCGGACCGAGAGCAGCGACAACTCCGAATTGATCTGCTGCAAACGCTCCTTGTCCTTTGCGTCGAGCTCCGCACCCGAACGCACAAAACGCTCGTAGGTCTTCTCCAGCAGACGCATCTGCTCGGCAGAGAGGCGGAACTCCCCGCGGCGATCATACACCTCGCGGATGCGGGCAAACAGACGCTCGTTCATCAGGATCCGGTCGTCGTGGGCCGACAACCGGGGCATGATCTGTTCTTCGAGACACTGCATCTCAGGGTTGGTCTCGGCCGCACAGAGCATACCGAAAACCGAGGATACCTGTTCCAGTTCGCGCCCCGCCTCGTCGAAGGCCAGAATGACGTTCTCGAACGTGGATTCGTCGTTATTCGACACGATGGCGTCGATCTGAGCGTTGTTCAACGACATGGCCCGCTCGAAGGCAGGCAGGAAATGTGCGGGTTCGATGCGATCGAACGGAGGCACTCCATAGGGCGTGTCCCACTGCACGAAGAACGGATTTTCCCCGACTTTTTCCGAGGTTCCGCATGCTCCCAGACTCATAAGCAATACCATTGAAGACAATAAACCTGCAATACGTTTCATCTATTCGCTATAATTTCGTGTATTTTATGTAACTTTGCGACCTGTATCGGCCCAATTAACGAAAAACAAGCCGAAATATTATTTGCAAAGTTAATAAATTATCAACGCCATGCAACTTTTTTATGCACCCGACATCCTTCCTCCCTGCCACACACTCAGCGAGGAAGAGTCCAAACATTGTGTGCGGGTTCTGCGTCTGAAGGAGGGCGACGGACTCCACATCACCGACGGCCGCGGTAATTTGTACCACTGCGAAGTAACCGACGCCACCCCCAAACACTGCACCGTCCGCGTCATCGACACCCGCGAGGAGTTCGAACGACTGCCCTACCGCCTCACGATGGGCGTGGCCCCCACCAAAAACAACGACCGCTACGAATGGTTTCTGGAAAAGGCCACCGAAGTGGGCGTCGATCGGATCATCCCCCTGGACACGGCCCACAGCGAACGCCGCGTGTTCAAGGCCGAGCGCGGGGAAAAGGTCCTCGCCGCCGCCATGAAGCAGTCGCTGAAGGCATACCTGCCCCGACTCGAAGAAATGACCCCACTGAAGACGGTGCTCTCTTCGCCGTTCCCCGGACGCAAGTTCATCGCCCACTGCGACACCCCCCGCTCGCCCCGCGGCAAGAGCTACCTGGCCTCGACCCTTGGAAAAGGCGAGGATGCCCTGATTCTGATCGGACCCGAAGGCGACTTCTCCCCCGAGGAGATCGACCTGGCCGTAGCCAACGGATTCGAGGAGATCACCCTCGGCAACCAGCGTCTGCGCACCGAGACGGCAGCCGTCATCGCCACGGTCATGACCTCGGTGGTCAACAACCTCTGAATACCCCAAGACCGCAACCCGTTTGCGACGCTTACCCCTCCCAAGTAACACTCGGGGGGATTTCGTCGCTGAACATAAACCGAAACAGTCAGTAACAAACAGCACAATATGCTTTATCTCTACACATTATCAGCCTTCGTGGCAGTCATCGTCCTGATCTTTGCCGCCCCGCTCCGCTGGAAGAGCCGGGTGTCGCTGGCACTGACGGGCGCGGGAGCCGCAGTCGGTTCGACGCTCGCCGTCAAAACCCTCCTCACGGGCCAGACCACCCATCTGTGGACGCTCTTCGGCACCCCATTCGGCATCGACACCGGATCGATGGATCCCCTCTCGGCACTCTTTGTCGTGATCATCTCGATCGGGTCAATCGCCGCAACCCTCTATTCGCGCGGATACCTGGCGCACTACCTCGAAAAGAAATCCCCGGCGCACATCTCCCTGCACTACGTCTCGCTGACGATCATGTCGCTGGCGATGATGGCCGTGGTGATCTCCGACGGAGGCTTCTCCTTCCTGTTCTTCTGGGAGCTGATGACCATCGCCTCGTTCATCCTGATCCTCTTCGACGCCGAACGCCGCGAGGTGCAGCGTGCCGCCATGTCGTATCTGATCATGATGCACATCGGATTCGTCCTGCTCGTCATCGGATTCGCCCGCCTGGAGACCCTCACCGGATCGGCCTCGTTCGAGGCCCTGGCCCACTATTTCGGCCAGGTGGAGTCCCTGCCCCTGTTCCTGGTCTTCCTCCTGGGATTCGGCATGAAGGCCGGACTGTTCCCCCTGCACGTATGGCTCCCGGAGGCCCACCCCGCCGCACCGTCGCACGTCTCGGCCCTGATGTCGGGCGTGATGATCAAGACGGGCGTCTACGGCATCCTGCGCGTCACGGCTGCCGTGCCCGAGGGTCAGATGCTCCAGAACGTGGGTCTGATCATCCTCCTGGGCGGCATCGTCACGGGTCTGTGGGGCGTGATCCTGGCCGCCGCACAGAACGACATCAAACGCCTGCTGGCCTACTCCTCGATCGAGAACATCGGCGTGATCCTGCTGGGTCTGGGCGTGGCCGTCCTGGGCAAGGCCTCGGGCAACGAGGCCATGGCCGCCGCCGGTGTGGTCGGCACGCTGCTCCACACGGCCAACCACTCCTTCTTCAAGTCGCTGCTCTTCTTCGGCGCGGGCAACGTCCTCTCCAAGACCCACACCACCTCGCTCGACTCGCTGGGCGGACTGGGCCGGCATATGCCCATGACGGCCCTGCTGTTCCTCGTGGGCACGGTGGCCATCTGCGCCCTGCCGCCGCTGAACGGCTTCGTCTCCGAGCTGCTCATCTACCTGGGTATGCTCAAGGGCATCGCCTCGGGCAGCAACACCCTCAGTTCGGTGGCCGCCCTCAGCTCGCTGGCCCTGATCGGCGGAATCGTCATCATCGCCTGCACCAAGCTCTACGGCATCGTCTTCCTCGGCTCGCCCCGCACCCATGAGGTGGCCGAGGCCTCGGAAGTGGACAACACCCGCATCGCCGCCATGGTCCTGCCCCTAGCCGGCATCCTTTTCGTGGGCCTCTTCCCCAATGTGGCCATCGCCCTGATCGCCCGCGCCGCAGGATTCTTCCTCGGCGGGGATGCGCTCCAACCCATCGCACAACTGATACCGACCTTCACGTCGGTGAGCCGTGCGGCGTGGGTGCTGGTGGCGATCATCGCGCTGATGGCCTGGGTGCGCCACCGTCTGATGAAGAACCGCACCGTTACGACGGGCCCCACATGGGGTTGCGGCTTCACGGCCACCAATGTCAGGATGCAGTACACCGGAGAGTCCTTCTCCGAGGGCCTGCAATCCATCGCCCGCCCGCTGACCCACAACTTCGGCACCGGAGAATCGATCGGCAAGGGCGAAATCTTCCCCCGCGAACACAAGTTCCACATCCACCACCGCGACCGGATCGGACGTCTGCTTTCGGCATGGTGGGTCGGTTCGCTGCACGTGATCAACAGCCGCGTGATGCGCCTGCGCACGGGTAAGATCAACCACTACATCCTCTTCGCCCTGGCTTTCCTGGCGCTGGTATTCGTCTTATCGTTATTCAACAAGTTGTAATGATGACCCTACTCAATATCTTACTGCTACTGCTCGTAGCCATCTCCATCCCGGGTGTGATCAACCGCACGCGAGCCCTCCTGGCCGGACGCAAGGGCATCCGCTTCGTGCAACACCTCTACAACGTGCGTCTGCTCCTGCGCAAGGGGGCCGTCTACTCGACGACCACCTCGGCCCTCTTCCGCTTCACGCCGTCGGTCTACCTCGGTGCGGCCGTCATGGCCCTGCTGTTCGTCCCGGTGGGTGACCTGCCGCCCGTGATGTCGTTCGACGGCGACCTGATCGCCTTTGCCTATACCCTGGCTCTGGGGCGCGTAGCCCTGGTGCTGGCCGCCATGGACACCGGAAGCCCCTTCGAGGGCATGGGTGCCAGCCGCGAGGCCCTCTACGGCGCCCTGGCCGAACCGGCCATGATGCTCATCATGGCCACGATGGCCCTGATCTCGGGCAACACCTCCTTCGAGAGCCTCTTCGGTGAGGGCGAGGGCGTGGAACTGCGCTACACGATCGTGCTGCTGCTGGCCTCCTACACCCTCATCAAGCTGGTCTTCACCGAGAGTGGCCGCGTACCGGTGGACGATCCGCGCACACACCTCGAGCTGACGATGATCCACGAGGTGATGTGCCTCGACTACTCGGGCGTCGACCTGGGCATGATCAAGATCGCCGGATGGCTCAAGACCGCCTCGCTGTCGATGCTGGCCGCCGACACGTTCTGCGCCGCCGTGGGCTGGGGCTGGTGGGCCGCCGCCCCCCTGGCCGTGCTGCTGTCGGGAGTGCCGATCGGCGTGGTCGAATCGACCCAGGCCCGCAACAAACTGGTGCGCAACACCACCTTCATTCTCACCATCGCCGCACTGGCCGCCCTGGTCTTCTTCACGGGCTACCTCATGCAGCTTAACATCGTACTGGAATAATGATTACAGCTCTCATCTTGCTCTATGTGGTCACGCTCGTCCATATCTCGATCACCGAGCGTTTCCGTAACTTTGCCTCGATCATGTCGTTGCAAGGCTGGATCCTGTTTGCCATAGCCCTCCTGCGTCTGCAGGCCATCCACCCCGCCGAACTGGCCTTCGTGGCCGTCGAGACGATGGTCTTCAAGGCCATCCTCGTGCCGGCCATCCTGACGGCCGTGATCCGCCGCACGAAGATCAACCGCGTCAGCACGTCGGGCACCTCGCAGTTCGGATCGCTGCTCATGTCGCTCACGGCACTGATCGTCAGCGCGTCGATCACCTACTGCATCGCCGACTCAATCGTCGACCGCGTGTTCTTCGGAGTGGCGCTCTACGCTCTTCTGAGCGGACTTTCGCTCATCGTGCTGCGCACGCGCCTGTTCTCCCACATGATCGGATTCCTGGTCATCGAAAACGGAGTATTCCTCTTCTCGATGGCCATCGGTGTGGAGATGCCGCTGGTGATCAACATCGCCATCCTGCTCGACATCCTCATGTCGGTGCTCATGCTCGGCATATTCTTCACGCGCATCGACCACAAGATCCACGCCGACGATGCCGATTCGCTCACCCACGTAAAAGATTGACGCCATGATTCTATATTTGATTATCAGTTCCCTGATCGCGGCTTCGGCCTTCGTGCTGCGCTCCCGCCGACAGATCTACATGATCGGTGCGGCCTTCTACACCGTCCAGATCCTGCTGGCCGCGGGTCTGCTCACGGGACTCTACGGCGAGACCTCGGCCGAGATCTTCACGTTCGACGCCGCAGGCACGCTCTTCTACCTGCTTCTGACCGTCGTATCGGCTTTCGCCTTCTTCCACTCGGAGGCCTACCTCAAACAGAACGACCCCGACCAGACGGCCGTCTATTCGGCCCTGCTCATGCTGCTCACAACGGCCTGTGCGGGTGTCTACTTCTCGAACAACCTGGCCGTGACGTGGATCCTGCTCGAAACCACGACGCTCTGCTCGGCAGGTATCGTCTACCACCGCCGCACGGCCGATGCCCTGGAGGCCGCCTGGAAATACCTGTTCGTCTGCTCGACGGGTATCGCCATCGCCTACCTGGGCATCCTGCTGCTCTGCGCCACCACTTCGAGCGGTTCGCTCTCCTATGAGGCCGTCCGCGCCGCCGCCACCGGAGGCAACCCCCTCTATCTGAAGATCGCCTTTCTGCTCATCCTCTCGGGATACAGCTGCAAGGCCGAACTCTTCCCGCTCTACACCGTGGGTGTCGACGCCAACTTCGCCGCCCCCTCGCCTGCCTCGGCCCTGATCTCGACCGGTCTGGTCAACGCCGGATTCCTGGCCATCTACCGCGTCTACAAGGTACTGACTCCGACCGAGATCTTCCCCTGGGTGCAGAACGTATTGCTGCTGACGGGAGTGCTGTCGCTGGTCATCGGTGCGCTGTTCCTGCGCCGCACGAACAACTACAAGCGATTCCTCTCCTACTCCACGGTCGAGAATATGGGTATCGCCGCCATCGGTCTGGGCATCGGAGGCCTGGGCGTCTGGGCCGCCGTGTTCCACGTGGCCTGCCACACGCTCATCAAGAGCAGCCTCTTCCTCCAGATGGCCGTCGTAAGACAGATCTACAACGGCTACCGTATCAACCGTCTGGGCGACTACATCCGCATCAACCGCACGGGTGCCATCGGCCTGCTGATCGGCATGGTCGTGCTGGTGGCCTTTCCGCCCTCGCCCCTGTTCGTCTCGGAGCTGATGATCCTCAAGCAGATCGTCGCCGACGAACGCTGGTGGATCGTAGTAGCCATGATCCTTCTGGTCTGCATCGTCATCTACTCGTTCTGCTCGCGTCTGATCCGCCTGTGCTACCAGCCCAACCAGGACGAACTGCACCCCTCAAAGAGCGACCGCACACTGTCCTGGTCGGCCCTGCTGCTGCTGTGCGGAGCCATGGTCGTCGGTCTGTGGCAGCCCGAGGCGCTCACAGATCTGATTGACAGGATTGTCAGCCTCTGATCCCACGGAAGGTCCAATCATTAATCCGAAAAACAAGATGGAACTTTACTATATTACCAACAACACGTCGGCGGCCGTACCTTTGGATCGGATTCCCGAAATCCCCTACGCCGCCTTCTACGAAGACATGCACCGTAAGCTGGCCGAACAGCGTTACCACATAGCCCACTACTTCGCACGCCCCGAGGAGGGGCGCATGAAGATGTACTGCCTGCTGCTCGACGACGAGGAGTCGCGCGTGATGATCACCTCCTACTCCACGGACTACTACGACGAGACGGAGCTGCCCTCTCTGACGGCCCTCCACCCCCAGGTCCACCCCTTCGAGCGCGACATCACCGAACGCTACGGCATCCGCTTCGACGCCATGCCCTGGAACAAGCCCCTGCGCTTTCCTTTTGACCGCTTCGACCGCAAGAGTTCGATGGACAACTACCCCTTCTACCACATGGAGGGTCAGAACCTCCACGAGGTGAACGTCGGCCCGATCCACGCCGGCATCATCGAGCCGGGCGCCTTCCGCTTCATCTGCAGCGGCGAGGAGGTCCTCCACCTTGAGATCGCCCTGGGCTACCAGCACCGCGGCGTGGAACACGAGTTCGAGACGACGGACAACCGCCTGCGTCAGATCTGCCTCGCGGAGTCGGTAGCGGGCGACAGCTCCGTGACGCACGCCACGGCCTTCACCGAGGCCGTCGAGAAACTCACGGGTGTGGAACGCCGTACCGAACTGGACCGCGAGCGCGGCGTGGCCCTCGAGCTGGAGCGCATGGCAATGCAGATTGCCGACACGGGAGCCCTGTCGATGGATGTGGGCTACCAGCTCGGACAGGTGGCCTGCGAGGCCCTGCGCACGATGACCATCAACACCACCCAGGCCTGGTGCGGCAACCGCTTCGGCAAGACGCTGATCCGCCCCCACGGCACCAACCACCCCCTCACGCCCGAGAAGGCCGCCATGATCCGCAAGAACGTAGGCCAGATCGTGCGCCGCTACAAGGAGGTGCACGAGGATCTGAAGTCCTCGCCCACGGTTCTGGCCCGATTGGAGCAGTGCGGCATCGTGCCGCTGAACCAGATGGCCGAGATCGGCGGTGTGGGCCAGGCGGCCCGGGCCAGCGGTCTGAAACGCGACATCCGCATGACACACCCCTGGGGCGTGTTTGCCAAGTGTCAGCACCACGAGAGCATCATCAAGACCCAGGGCGACGTGATGGCCCGTCTGATGATGCGCTGCCGCGAAGTGGAGCAGTCGGCCGGGTATATTGACACCCTGTTGCAGAACTACGAGCAGAAGTACGTCCCCAGCGGCACGACCCTTCCGGCTCCCGACTACACGGCCCCCCTGGCCGCCTCGCACCTCTCGTTCGGACTCATCGAGGGCTGGAGAGGCGAGTGTTGCCATGTGGTGATCACCGACGCCAAGGGCCGCATCGCCACCGCCCGCATCAAGGACCCGAGCCTCCACAACTGGGCGGCCCTGGCTTTGGCCGTGCGCGGCGAGGGAATCTCCGATTTCCCGATTTGTAACAAGAGTTTCAACCTTTCTTATTGCGGACACGACTTATGATTTTTCCCAAGATTAAAATATTGAAAAGCCACGGACGTCAGGCCATTCCCGACCTGGACACCGTGGAACTGACCTCGGAATTCCGTGGACGTCCGGTGCTGACCGCAACCGACGACCTCTCGGATGTGGAACGCGCGGCGGAGATCTGCCCCACACAGGCCCTCTCGGCCCATCCCTTCACGCTCGACCTGGGGCGTTGCATCTTCTGCGGGGAGTGTGCGCGTTGCGCCGCCCGCAACATCCGTTTCACGAACGACTACCGCCTCAGCTCGCCCACGCGCGAGGGACTCGTCATGCGTCCCGGCATGGAGCGCGTGGAGTTTGACATGAAACAGGTGCGCCCCGAGATCCGGAGCTACTTCTCCGAGGCACTGGAGCTGCGCGAGGTGTCGGCCGGAGGCGAAGGCTCGGTGGAGATGGAGCTGGGTGCCACGGGTAACGTCAACTTCGACTTCGGACGCTTCGGCGTAGGCTTCACCGCCTCGCCGCGCCATGCCGACGGAGTGGTCGTGTCGGGTCCCGTGACGCGCAACATGGCCGAGGCCCTCCAGATCTGCTACGACTCGGTGGCCGAGCCCAAGATCCTGATCGCCTGCGGCACGGAGGCCTGCTCGGGAGGTCTTTTCTCCGAGAGCAAAGCCATCGACCGCTCGTTCTTCGAGCACCATCACGTCGATCTGTGGATGCCCGGCACGCCGACGCACCCCATGGTCTTCATCGACGGAATCCGCACGATGCTCGGCAAGAAACAACGCCAATAGACCCGTTTGCGGCCGGAGCGATCCGGTCGCAAACTTTTTTACAAGCCCCCAATATCGTCTCGAAAAATGATGCGTACGCTTTTTGAACTCTTCGTGTGCTTCTTCAAGATCGGGTGTTTCACCTTCGGAGGAGGTTTCGCCATGGTGGCCCTCATCCAGGAGCAGGTGAGCCGCAAGAAGTGGATCGGCGAGCGGGAATTCCTCGACATGCTGATCCTGGCCCAGTCCGCCCCCGGACCCATCGCCCTCAACATCGCCGTCTTTGTCGGCTACAAGGTCCGCGGGCTGAGGGGGGCCCTGGCCTCGCTGCTGGGGGTGGTCATCCCCTCGTTTGTCATCATCCTGGTGATCGCCATCCTCTTCGCCGACTTCAGGCACAACCCCTATGTCGATGCGGCATTCAAGGGTATGCGCCCGGCCGTCGTGGCCCTGATCCTCATCCCGCTGGTCTCGCTGGTCCGTCAGATGAACCGCTGGGTCTATCCCGTGATCGTGGGTGTGGCCCTCAGCATCTGGAAACTGGAGTGGTCGCCGATGTGGATGCTGGGTGCAGCCGCCGCCGGCGGAATATTCCATATGTGGTACACCTCTAAAAAGCTCGGAAAATGATGCTCTTCCTCCAACTCTTCTTCAGCTATCTCAAGATCGGATTCTTCGGCTTCGGCGGAGGATACGCCATGCTCTCGCTCATCCAGAACGAGGTGGTCGTGCAGCACACCTGGATGACCAACGCCGAATTTGCCGACATCGTGGCCGTGTCGCAGATCACCCCCGGACCTATCGCCATCAACTCGGCCACCTATGTGGGCTACACCGTGGGGGTGCAGGCCGGAGGCACACTGATGGGAATCCTCGGGTCGCTCGTGGCCACCTTCGCCGTGAGCCTTCCCTCGCTGACCCTCATGCTGCTGATCACACGCTTCTTCCTCAAACTGCACAACAACCGCTATGTCGAGGGTGCGATGATGGGTCTGCGTCCCGTCGTCATCGGCATGATCGCCTCGGCCGCCCTGCTGCTCATCTCGCCCCGCGGATCGGATCCCGACGAGATCAACTTCATCGACAGCTGGAGCTGGTTCCTCTTCGGAGGGGTCTTCATCGGTGCGCTCTGCAAGATCAACGTCATCCTGCTGATCCTGCTCTCGGCCCTGGCCGGAATACTGATCTATTGTTGATCCGAGGGGGGGGGCGGAAAGTCCTGCGCAAGGAAGTAGCCCACCGAGGTCCTCCCCTCCGACAAAAGATACTCTCCGAGAAAAGATTCACCAACAAGACAAGGGAAAAACTCCCCTCTCCAACCCACAAAAAAGCCAATGCAACCGGATGTCGGTGCATTGGCTTTTTTCATCAGGTATGTTTTCAAAGGGAGGAGGGTGTGAGCCCTTCCCCTTCACTCCGGAATCAGTTCCTGTTGGGCAGGAAGCTGTAATTCTTCGAGTAGTCCATCATCTGTGCCGAGTAGTCGGCCGGATAGGAGATCCTCACATCGACGATGCGGTTACCCTCCTTCACCAACTCGTACTCGGGGTTGACGAATCCGCCGTAAGGCTCGATATGGAGGGCCTGGTAACGCTCCCGCACCTCCTTGTGCAGATCGGGATCGACCTTCACACCATACTGCTCGACCAGCAGACGTCCGGCCTCGTAGTCACCCTCCGACTTGATGCGCTGGATCTCGTGGAGCATCTCGCCGAACAGTCCGCGCAGACGCTCGAAGTCGTTGACCACGATGTAGCGTTTGCCGTCGACCTCGCGCCACTCGATGACCCTGTCCTCCCGTCCCCGCTCGTAGCACCACTCGCAGATGAGCTTGCGGTTGCGCATGTGGGCCTCCTCGATATTCTTACCCGGCTCGATACGCGCCAGCTGGGTCATCATACCGTTGAGGATATAGTGCGCATAGCCCGCCTTGGCCACATCGAACGAGGGGACCAGTCCCAGCTCCACCATGTGGGGATCGCCCAGGTAATAGAGACCGAAGAGGTCGGCACGCGCCTCCTCCAAGGTCGAGCCGTAGCTGCGCAACTCGTTGCCCTGCACACCCTCGGCCAGCTGACCCGAACCGTGGCCCAGACACTCGTGCAGGTCGGTGTGCAGATCGTCGGAGAGCTTGCCGTAGCGGTCGATCCGCTCGCGGTCCTCCTCGCGCAGGACAAATTCCTCGTTGAAGCCGTTGCCGTGGGCGGCACGGTCGTAGGCATAGGTGATGTTGTCGATGGTCACCGACTTGGAACCGTACTCCTTGCGGATCCAGTCGGCGTTGGGCAGGTTGATGCCGATCGGGGTCGAGGGGAAGCAGTCGCCGCCAAGCATGGCCACGGTGATCACCTTGGCCGACACGCCCCGGACAGTCTTCTTGCGGAAGGCCGGATCCACCGGCGAGTGATCCTCGAACCACTGCGCATTATCCGAGATGATCTGCGTGCGGCGGCAGGCCGTCGAATCCATGAAGTTGACGTTGGCCTCCCACGAAGCCTTATAGCCCAGCGGATCGCCGTAGGTCTCGATGAATCCGTTGTTGAAATCAACATTCGAGAGGGTGTCCTTCACCCACCCGATGTTGTAGCGATCGAATTCCCTCAGATCGCCCGTGCGGTAGTAGGAGATCAAGGCCCCGATGTTGGTCTTCTGCGGCTCGTGGGCCACCTCGCGGGCCTTCTCCAGCCAGTAGACGATCTGCTCGATGGCCCCGGTGTACATTCCGCCCACCTTCCAGACCCGCTCTTCGATCCGTCCGTCGCGCTTGACCAGCTGGGAGTTCAGACCGTAGGACACCGGCTCGGGATTGCCCGCATCGCGTGCGGCCATCTCGGCATAGAAACGCTCGCCCTCGGCCTGGGTCAGACCCTGGTAGTAGTTCGAGGCCGAGGTCAGCAGCATATCCTCACCGTCGGTCTGGTTCAGACGGGTCTTGAAAAACTCCTCATCGAAGATCGTGCGGCAGACCTCCTCCCGCATGGCGATCAGTTCGTCGCCGAAAAGAGCAGCGGGGACGGTCTTCAACGCCTCCGTGAAGAACGACTCGGAAAATTCGGGCGTGAACTTGTCGTTGGAGTAGTGGTGGTGGATTCCGTTGGCGAACCACACCTTCTTGAGGTACTTCACCACGGCCTTCCACTCCCCGGACTCGCGGTTGCCGGGGTAATGGGCCACCAGCACTTCCAGCGTGCGGCGCACGGGCAGGTTCATCGGGCAGTTCTGATCGTAGAGTATGTCGCGGCCCGACTTGGCGGCCTGGGCCAGGTAATAGATCAATTCCTTCTGCTCGAGCGGCAGAGACTCGAATCCGGGGACTTCGTAACGGAGCACCTTGATGTCGTCGAAACGATCGACAATCCAGGGTTTCTCCTCTTGTGTCGCCGTCCCGCACGAGGCCAGCGCACCCAGTGACCATGTCATCATAAGTAATCTTCCTTTCATATATTGTCTGGTTATTGTTCCCAAGGAGCAATGCCCCGGGGATTCCCGGGAAAGAGCGAAGGTACGAAAAATTCGGCGGATTTTCCCCGCCTCCACCCCCGAGTCCATAAAAAATCATCCGCATCCGCTTTTTTTACCCCTTCCCGGCCCGATCCGAGGGCCGCACGAGGGGCAAATTGGGATTTTTTCACGCTTTTACTTCATTATGTCTGACGGAATATTTACCTTTGTGGCGCAATTTGCTGTAAAAGATGAAAGTAATCACAAACGTCAAAGAACTCCGCGCCGAACTCGATCGCGTGGACCAGTCTCAGATCGGATTCGTTCCGACCATGGGTGCCCTCCATGCAGGACACCGCTCGTTGGTTGAACGCGCACGCCGCGAGAATAAAACCGTGGTGGTCAGCGTATTTGTCAACCCCACCCAGTTCAACGACAAGAACGACTTGAAGCACTATCCCCGTACCCCCGAAGCCGATGCCCGCCTGCTCGAAGAGGCCGGTGCAGACTTCGTGCTGATGCCCTCGGTCGAGGAGATCTACCCCCAGGAGGACAACCGCCAATTCGACTTCGGACAGATCGACAAGGTCATGGAAGGTGCCACGCGTCCGGGTCACTTCAACGGTGTGGCCCAGGTGGTGAGCCGTCTGTTCGACATCGTGCGCCCGGCCCGTGCCTACTTCGGTGAGAAGGACTTCCAGCAGATCGCCGTGGTGAAGGATATGGTGCGTCAGTTGGGACTTCCGGTACAGATCGTCGAGTGCCCGATCGTACGCGGTGAGGACGGACTGGCCCTCTCGTCGCGCAACACCCTGCTCGACAAGGAGCACCGCGCCGCCGCTCCCCACATCTACGCCTCGCTGAAAAAGGGAGTCGAGATGTCGCAGAGCCTCTCTCCCGCCCAGCTCAAGGAGTGGGTCAAGACCGAGGTCGAGAAGAACGACCTGCTGAAGGTCATCTACTACCAGTCGGTCGACGCACGCACCATGCAGGAGGTTTCGTCGTGGGACGAGGCCGAGCGCATCCAGGGCTGCATCGCGGTGCAGGCCGGCGAGATTCGTTTAATTGATAACATTCTGATCCGATAATGAAATTCCAAGTCGAAGTAATCAAATCGAAAATCCACCGCGTAACGGTCACCCAGGCCAATCTGAATTACGTGGGCAGCATCACCATCGACGCAGCTCTCATGGAGGCTGCCAACATGATCGAAGGTGAGAAGGTCCAGATCATGGACATCAACAACGGCGAGCGTTTCGAGACCTACATCATCACGGGCGAGCGCGGCAGCGGATGCATCTGTCTGAACGGTGCGGCAGCCCGCAAGGTCGAGGTGGGCGACGTGGTCATCATCGCCTCCTACGCCATGATGGACTTCGAGGACGCCAAGCAGTTCCGTCCGTGGGTCATCTTCCCCGACACCGAGACCAACAAGCTGGTGAAATAATCCCCCTGCGGAAACATCCACCGGGTGACGGCACCTGGCGAAGAGCATCCGCGTTCGGACAAAACTCCCCTCGCCATAAGTTCTGGATCTCCACGGCATCGTCCCTTCGGGACAGGATCTCACCGAGGTTATTCCCCCCCCTATGGAACACCGGGCAGAACACACTCCCGCCTCTTGATCGGGGGCTTTGTGCTCCGTCTCAAAACGAGGGCCGCATAACCTTGAAAAGAGTATGGGCCGTCTCCTCCCCCAAGAGGTTGCTCTGTCTTAAAAAGGATATAGCCAACCTCCGCAAGATGAGGGCACACGGTTTCATTCCGAGAAAAAACGCCACCGGAAACGGAATCACAGGTTTTTCAAGATAAAAATCTCCCTTTGCAGGGAGATTTTTTTGTTTTTGCTTTGTCCCTGCCCGCCCTTTTTATATATTTGTTTTCGTTAAACTGATGAAAATGGATATTTTTCTATCAATCACGGCCATAGTGCTCTCACTCATCGGAATGGCGGGCTGCATCATCCCCGCCCTCCCGGGCACGGTGCTGAGCTACGGAGGTCTGCTCTGCGGATTCTTCTGCTCCTACTCCACCATCGAACCCGTGTCGATGTGGATCTGGCTGGCCGTATCCCTGGCCGTCATCGCCGCCGACTTCTTCTTCCCCGCCATGATGACCAAGGCCTTCGGCGGTACGCGCGCCGGTGCCATCGGCGCCACGGTCGGCATCTTCCTCGGACTCACGGCCGGACCCGTAGGCATCATCCTCGGCCCCTTCTTCGGAGCCGTCGTCGGCGAGCTGCTGCACGACAAGCGCGACCCCGCAACCGCTCTCAAGGTGGGATTCGGTTCGTTCGCGGCCTTCATCGTCGGCACGGGCCTCAAGCTCATCACCTCGATCTGGATGCTCGCCATCCTGCTCCACGACATGTGGTCGCCGCTCAAGGAGTGGTTCGTGGAGTTGTTCTAAACAGAGAACACAATAATTAACCTTTAATAATAACTGCGTATGAAGAGACTTCTTATGATGGCGGTGCTGATCGCAGCGATCTTCACCACGGCTTGCAGCAAGTACAAGTACGAGACCATCCCCAACGACCCGCTCAAGACACGCGTCTACACCCTGGACAACGGTCTGAAAGTCTACATGAGCGTCATGAAAGAGCAACCCCGCATCCAGACCTACATCGCCGTGAGGGTCGGCGGCAAGAACGACCCCAAGGAGACAACCGGTCTGGCCCACTACTTCGAGCACCTGATGTTCAAGGGTACACCCAACTTCGGAACCTCGAACTATGAGGCCGAGAAACCCCTGCTCGACGAAATCGAGCGTCTGTTCGAGGTCTACCGCAAGACCACCGACGAAAAGGAGCGTGCGGCCATCTACCACCGGATCGACTCGGTGAGCTACGAGGCCTCGAAATACTCGATTCCCAACGAGTACGACAAGTTGATGTCGATCATCGGCGCACAGGGCACGAACGCCTACACCTCGCAGGACGCCACGGTCTATGTGGAGGATATTCCCTCGAACCAGATCGACAACTGGGCCCGCATTCAGGCCGACCGCTTCCGTACGCCCGTCATCCGCGGCTTCCACACCGAGCTGGAGACCATCTACGAGGAGAAGAACATGTCGCTGACCAAGGACAGCCGCAAGGTGCTGGCCGCCATGGACGAGGCGTTGTTCCCCCACCACCCCTACGGCACACAGACCGTACTGGGTACGCAGGAGCATCTGAAAAACCCCTCGATCACCAACGTGAAGGCCTACCACAAGACCTACTACGTGCCCAACAACGTGGCCATCTGCGTGTCGGGTGACTTCGATCCCGAGCAGATGATCCAGACCATCGACAAGTACTTTGGCGACATGACCCCCAACAAGGATCTGCCCAAGCTGAAGTTCGAGGCCGAGGCCCCGATCACGGCTCCCGTCGAGAAGGAGGTATTCGGTCCCGAGGCTGCCAACCTGGCCATCTCGTGGCGTCTGCCCAAGATCGCCGACAAGTCGAACGACAAGGCTACGCTGGCCGCCTACATCCTGAGCAACGGCTCGGCCGGTCTGATCGACCTGGATCTGAACAAGGAGCAGAAACTCCTCTACGCCTATGCCTTCACCTATCTCCAGCCCGACTACGGCCGCTTCATGATGGGTGCCGCACCCAAGGAGGGACAGACCCTCGAAGAGGTCCGCGACCTGCTGCTCGCCGAGGTGGAGAAACTCCGCAAGGGCGAGTTCGACGAGAAGCTGATCGAGGCTACGATCAACAACATCAAGGTCGAGCAGATCAAGAATTTCGACAGTTACAGCCAGCGTGCCGACTTCTATGTCAACAACTTCATCAACGGCAGCGATCTGAATGACGACATCCACCAGCTGGAGCGTCTGGAGAAGATCACCAAGCAGGACATCATCGACTGGGCCAACGAGTACCTCAAGGCCGAGGCCTACGCCGTGGTCTACAAACGCCAGGGTGTCGATCCCAACGAGCAGAAGATCGCCGCTCCGAAGATCACCCCCATCATCATGAACCGCGACAAGCAGAGCGACTTCCTCAAGGAGATCCAGGCCAACGAGGTGAAACCCATTGAGCCGGTATTCGTCGACTTCGACAAGGAGATGGAGGTATTCGACCTCAGAGACGGCATCCGCGTGCTCTACAAGCAGAACACCGACAACGACCTCTTCAAACTGAGCTACTCCTACAACATCGGCCGCGAGGATTGCCCCGCACTGCCCTATGCCGAGAACTACCTCGAGTATCTCGACACGAAGCTGATGAACGCCGAGGAGCGTGGCCGCGAGATCTACGACAAGGCCCTATCGATCTGGGGATTGAGCGTCGGAAGCAACCGCACCGGCATCAATTTCTCGGGTCTGAGCGAGCACATGGGACGCGCCATCGAGATCGTGGAGGATCTCTATATGGGTACGGCCGTGGCCAATGAGCAGATCCTCGAAAACGTCAAGGCCGACGTGTTCAAGTCGCGTATGGACAGTAAACACAACCAGGCCAGCTGCTTCGGTGCCCTGCGCACCTACCTGGCCTACGGTCCGGAGTACATCCGTAAATCGACCCTCTCCAACGAGCAGGTCAAGGCCCTCACTTCGGAGGAGTTGCTCGCTGCTGTCAAGGCTCTCAAGGGTATGCAGCACGAGATCTGCTACTACGGTCCTTTGTCGAAAGAGGAGCTGATCGCCCAGCTGAACCAATACCACAAGACCGTCGCCGAACTGCGTCCCCTGGAGGTGAAATACCGCGATATGCAGCCCACCGACCAGCCCAAGGTGCTGCTCGCACAGTACGACGCCAAGCAGCTCTACTACCTCCAGGCTTGCAACTACGGCACACAGTTCGATGTCAGGAACTCGGCCGACATCCTGCTCTACAACACCTACTTTGCCGGTGACATGAGCTCGATCGTATTCCAGGAGATGCGCGAGGCCCGCGGTTTGGCCTACACGGCCCAGGCCGTCCTCACGGAGCCCTACCACAAGACCGGCAACTACGGCTACCTCGCCTTCATCGCCACACAGAACGACAAGATGCAGCGCGCCATCGAGGGATTCGACGAGATCATCAACAATATGCCCGAGTCGCAACCCGCCTTCGATATCGCCCAAAAGGGTATCCTGAACCGTCTGCGCACCCAGCGCACCGTGAAGGATGGTGTACTGAATCGCTTCATGGCCCTGCGCGAACTGGGCCTCAAGGAGGATCCCGACAAGGCCATCTTCGAGCAGGTACAGAACATGACCCTCGAAGACGTGAAGGCCACGCAGGAGAAGTGGGTCAAGGATCGCCACTATGTATATGGCATCCTGGGCGACATCAAGGATCTGGATCTGAACTATCTGAAGACCCTCGGCCCGATTCAGACCGTATCGTCGGAGGAGATCTTCGGATTCTAACACCCCGGCCGGGACAGTGGAGGAGATCGTCGGATTCTCCTCCGCCGGAACAGAGGTGGAAAGTTCCTCAAGGAGTCGCCCTCCGCATCGGCCGCATACAAAAAACGGGAGAGCCCCATTTCGGGGTTCTTCCGTTTTTTAAGGCATATACCTTTGGGGCAATATCCCCTTTTTTGCGGCTTCACGGGATGGGAATTTTCGATTTCCAGGAGGATGACAACGGGACATTTTCCAATTTGGATTATCCCAAAAGCAGAGCAACGGCAGAGGAACAGAAAATGGATGTAGCAGAGGAAAAACATTCCAAAAGATCCGGAAAAGTCAGAGCTGAAGAAAGAGCCGGAGAAGATACGTCACAATGCCCAAATATACAGAATTCCCCCTGTCACAGTTGTCTGTGACAGGGGGAATTTTCTTGAGAAGAGCGTTTTTTTCGACACCTTCCCTTATTTCTGTATAAAGGGCCGATCACCCAAATGCTCGGAAAAACGGAGAGCCTCCCCACTGACTTTTCCTGCATCCGTTCCGCCCCGTTCTCGCACGATTACCGCACGCTTTACCATACGTTTACCGCACTTTTTACAACACCGCTCTGTCCGAATCAGCCCGAATCAAACCGGGCCTTGCGCACCGTATCCGGCGTTGCATGAAAGAGCAATTCCGATGGCGGACCTCCTACGACTTGTGGGTCATGATGCCCAGCACCAGACTGTCGGTCAGATTCATGCCGTCACGACCGATAGTCGTAAGGTTGTGGATGCACTTGTCGACATCCTCCTCGATGATTCCCTCCACGGGCGTCACGCAGTGCCCGTCCATGGCCATCATGGCTGAGATCACGGCCGTCGACACGCCGCTCGTCAGTTTCATCGAGCAGCTGGGCTTCGCGCCGTCGCAGATCATACCCGTAAGGTTGGCGATCATGTTTTTCACGGCAGCCACCACCTGGTCATATCCACCGCCCATCAGATAGGTAATTCCGCAACTCGATCCCGTGGCCGCCACCACACATCCGCACAGGGCCGACAGACGGCCGAGGCTCTGTTTGATGTAGATCACCGTCAGATGGCTCAGCACCAGCGCACGGATCGTCTGCTCCTCGGAGGCCTCCACCTGCTCGGCATAGACCACCACGGGAAGGGTCGAGGCAATACCCTGGTTGCCGCTTCCCGAGTTGCTCATCACGGGAATCATCGCTCCCGCCATGCGGGCGTCACACGCCGCCGAGGTGTAGGAGAGGATGCGCGAGAAGATACTGTCGCCCATCACCTTCAACTCGCGCTCGCGGCGCAGCGTGCGGCCGATGCTGTGACCGAAATCATGCTCGAAGGACTTCTCGGCAGCGGCCTTGTTCAGACGGCGTGCCTCAAGGATGAACCTCAGCTCATCGAGCGGCGAGGTGGTGGCGAAATCCCAGACCTTCCTCAACGAAAGGGGCACCCCTTCCGTCTGCTCCTCCCCGGCCGAGTGGGCGCGTTTGTCCAACAGCACCTCCTCATCGCGGCTCATGAAGACGAAGTTGGTGTGTCCGCCCGAGATGACGGCCACGGCACGGTGTCCGTCGGCCCGGACCTCGATCTCGATATAGAGTTTTTCGTCAATATGCTCCTTGAGACGGATGTCGATGCACTTCTGCTCGATGTAGCGGCGGCCCTGCTCCACGGCCTCGGGCGTCACGTCGCGCAACACCTCCAGCTCGTACTCCGAGCGGCCGACCAGCGCACCGAGAGCCCCCCCCCCCCCCCCCCCCCCCCCCCCCCCCCCCCCCCCCCCCCCCCCCCCCCATGGCATTCTTCAGCATATTCGCACTCAGGCGCACATCAATTTTCTCGGGTTTCGCGCCCAGCAACTCTACGGCCCGGGCGGCACAAAGTGCCACGGCAATCGGTTCGGTACAACCGATGGCCGGAACGATCTCTCGCTTCATCAGAGTGATGATGCTTGCTCTTTCGGTTTCAGTCAACATATAAAAAAATCTTTGATAACAAAGATAATGATTTTTCGGAATCCGCGGCATCAAACGCCCGATATTTTTCGTCATTTTCCACTCCGTGCGCCCGCGCCTCAAGATTCGTCCAAAGCGGTGTGTTTTTATTTCGTATTCTCGGACGATTTCACTAATTTTGCCTTTCCCGAGAACTCAATTTACCGATCATGAAACAAAGCAAAATCCGTCCGGTGTTTTTCTCCCCGACGGGCACTTCCCACAAAATAGTCCAAGCCATCGCCCGGGGCCTGGACCACGGCCGCGAGATCCGCATCGAAGAGATCGACTGCACGTTCCACTCCCCGGCCGAAATGCTCTCCCGCGAGGAGGTCGCCGTGGTGGCTGTCCCGGTCTACGGAGGCCATATCGCCCCCAAAGCCGTCGACCGCATGAGCCGGATCCACGGCAACGAAACCCCCGCCATCGGAGTAGTGGTCTACGGCAACCGCGCCTTCGACAAGGCGGCCGTGGAGCTGACCGGACTGCTGACCGAACTGGGCTTCGTCCCGGTGGCGGTGGCGGCCTTCGTCGGCGAGCACTCCTACTCCACGGACTCGACCCCCATCGCCGCGGGCCGTCCCGATCAAGAGGATCTGCGCCAGGCCGAAGAATTCGGCCGTGAAGTCGCCGCCAAGCTGGCCCGCGAGGATTTCTCGCCGGTCGATGCCGCCCGACTGAAGAATCCCCCCACGCCCCTGCTCCCGATGCTGCGGTTCGTCAGCTTCATCATGCGTCACCGCCGCGCCCAGAAGAAACACCCGCAGGTGTTCCTCCCCAAGACCTCGGCCGAGAAGTGCGGCCACTGCGGCCACTGCGTCGAAGTGTGCCCCGTGCAGGCCATCACGCTCAGCGACGAGCTGAACACCGACCCCGTACGCTGCATCCGCTGCTGCGCCTGCGTCAAGGAGTGCCCCTCGTCGGCCCGGACCTTCCCCAATCCCTTTGCCGAGCCTCTGGCCCGCAACTTCAAGCAACGCAAACCGGTGGTGAAACTGCTCTGAAGTATCCGCCCCCGGGGCGAGGCCCCACAACTGGACGGAGGAGTCAGAACGCTCTTTCCAGGAAAAACACCCCTGTCGCAGTCATCTGAGGCAGGGGTGATTCCGTATATTTTGTCATCAAGACACACCCCATTTGGGGGAAGATTGCACCCCCGCCTCAACCCCTTTTTCCGCTAAACAGGTGAATAACACCACGAAAAACATAAAAAAAATCAGGATGGCGGGTCGGGAATGCTCATTTTTTCTATGAAAATACCTATCTTTGCCTCACGAATTCATTGACGGAATGCGGAGGTCTTTTAGAAATATCGGTGCATTGGTCCTGCTGATACTCTTCGTAGGGTATTGGTGCTCCATTACGCTTTTCCCCCACGTCCACCGCATCAACGGCCAGGTCTACGTCCACTCCCACCCCTACAGTGATTGGGGCGGCACGGCCCACACCCACACCCCCCAGGAATTCCAATTCATCAAGCACCTCTCCCTGTTGGTGATGACCGTCACCACGCTGGCCGTATTCATCCAGCAGCTGCCGGCCGTACGCTTCATCTTCAGCGTACCGCCCACTTCCCCGCGACAGAACGAGGTCATCCGCCACCACGCCCTGCGTGCACCTCCCGTTATGGACTGATACACCACCGAAAAACATCCTTAAAACTTCATCCGGCCGTCTTTTTCCAGGACGGCACAAGGATATTTATGTATTCAGCCTTAACAAAAAAACAAACATGAAGAAATATATATTGGGAGTACTCATGCTCCTGCTGCTGCCTGCATTGGGTATGGCCGCCACGATCGACGAAAACACGAACGACAAACCCGCCAAGCGACAGAGTGACGCCAACATCACGGGCCACGTCATCGACGCCAAAACCGGAGAGCACATCGCCTTCGCAACCATCGCCATCAAGGGCACGACCGTAGGTGTCGCCACCGACGCCACGGGTCACTACTTCCTGAAAAACCTCACCGCCGGAGAGTTCACCATCACGGCCTCGTCGGTGGGTTACAAGAGCATGGACCAGGTGATCAACATCGTCGCCGGACGCACCATCGAGGTCAACTTCAACCTCCAGGAGGAGGCTCTGGCCGTCGAGGAGGTGATCGTATCGGCCAGCCGCACGGAGACCAACAAAAAATTCTCCCCCACGATCGTGTCCGTAGCCTCGACCAAGCTCTTTGAGTCGACCGCCTCGTGCAACCTGGCCGAGACAATGAACTTCCAGTCGGGTCTGAGAGTCGAAAACAACTGCTCCAACTGCGGTACGACCCAGCTCCGAATCAACGGTCTGGAAGGCCAGTACTCCCAGATCCTGCTCGACAGCCGCCCGATCTTCTCGTCGCTGGCGGGAGTCTACGGTCTGGAGCAGCTGCCCGTGGCGATGATCGAGCGTGTGGAGGTGATCCGCGGCGGCGGCTCGGCCCTGTTCGGAGCCAATGCCATCGGCGGCGTGGTAAACATCATCACCAAGGAGCCCGTGCGCAACTCGATGACCCTGAGCCACACGACCAACGTATTCGAGGGCGGATCGCTGGACATGAACACCTCGCTCAACGGATCGTTCGTGTCGGACGACTACAAGACGGGGGTCTATCTGTTCGGTATGGTCAAGGACCGCGACTCCTATGATCGCAACGACGACGGATTCTCCGATGTCCCGAAGCTCAACTCCGAGACGGTCGGCTTCCGCGCCTATTACAACACCTCGGCCTACACGCGTCTGACGGCCGAATACCACCACGTCCATGAGTTCCGCCGCGGAGGCGACGAGTTCGACCGTCCGCCCCACGAGGCCAACATCGCCGAGCAACTCAACCACAAGATCAACGGCGGAGGTCTGAAATTCGACTACTTCAGCCCCAACAACCGCCACCGCATGAACCTCTACGCCTCGGGCCAGAGCATCGACCGCGAGAGCTACTTCGGCGTGGAGCAGAATGCCGACGCCTATGGCAAGACCGACGACAAGACCTTTGTCGTGGGCGGTCAGTACACCTACTCGTTCAACAAGTGCCTCTTCCTGCCGGCCGAACTGACCGCCGGAGTGGAGTACACCTACAACAAACTCCACGACCGCTACATCGGTTTCCACCGCGACTTCACACAGGAAACCCACAGCACGGGTATCTTCCTCCAGAACGAATGGAAGAGCGAGAAGCTGAACCTGATCCTCGGTATGCGTATGGACAAGCACAACATGATGAACAACCTGGTGATCTCGCCCCGTGTGAACGTGCGTTACAGCCCCCTCCCGGCCGTAGGTCTGCGTCTGAGCTATTCGAGCGGATACCGTGCTCCCCAGGCCTATGACGAGGACCTCCACATCGATGCCCTGGACAAGAAACTGGCCGTCATCAAGATCGACCCCAACCTGCGCCCCGAATATTCGCACAGCATCAGCGGTTCGGTCGACCTCTACCACAATTTCGGCCGTCTGCAGGCCAACCTGTTGATCGAGGGCTTCTACACGATGCTCGACGACGTCTTCACCCTCGAAAAGACGGGTGAGACCCAGACCCTGCCCGACGGCAGCGAGATCATCACTAAGATCCGCCGCAATGCCTCGGGTGCCAAGGTGGCCGGTATCGGCACGGAGCTTAAACTCGGTATCCCGGGCCGTTTCGAGTGCCAGCTGGGCTACACCTTCCAGCGCAGCCGCTACGACGATCCGGAGCAGTGGTCCGATCAGATTGACGAAGGCGGAGTGCTGGTCGTAACGCCCCAGAGACGTATGTTCCGCTCGCCCGACCACTACGGATACCTCACGGCCAACTACAACATCACGAAGAATTTCGAGGCTTCACTGTTCGGTAACTTCACCGGATCGATGCTCGTGCAGCACAACGCCGGAGGTATCGGCCCCGACGGCCAGGAGATCGAATTCGACAGCGATTTCAAGACCCCCTCGTTCTGGGATATGGGTATGCGTCTGAAGTACACGTTCCGCCTCTCGAAGCAGATGCGTCTGGAGCTGAACGCCGGTGTGAAGAACCTCTTCGACAGCTACCAGAAGGACATCGACCGCGGCGTGGGCAAGGATGCCGCCTATATCTACGGTCCGACAGTTCCACGCACCTACTTCATCGGTGCCAAGTTCGCCTTGTAGCCCCGGGGGATTCGTCCCGACACAAAAAATATGCTTCGCGCCGGATCATGGCGCGGAGCATATTTTTTTATATTCGTCATCGCAGCGGAAGTCAGCAGCGGAAAACCGACAATAGGGAAAAACCGACGGAAGGAAACCCGACGTGAATAAAAAAGAGGACTGCCGATCCAATAATCGGCAATCCTCTTCATAATTGTTGAGAGGGTAGAAACCCCCGATGTTTTCCTCAGGAATTACTCGGCAACGATAGCCTCGCTCGGGCAAACGCCGGCGCAAGTACCGCAATCGATGCACTTCTCAGGATCGATAACATAGATATCACCGGCCGAGATAGCCTCTACCGGACATTCGCCGATGCAGGTGCCGCAAGCAACGCAGGAATCAGTAATTTTGTAAGCCATTTTCGTAAAAATTTAAAAGTTGTGTGTGTGTGAAATGTGTGATTCAAAATACGTGCCTTAAATCCCGAGGGATTCCCGACACGTATTCCGAATATTTGATGCAAATATATAAAACTTATTTGATAATATCAAAACCTGTGTAAGGAATCAGTACCTCAGGAATTTTGATACCCTCTTCGGTCTGGAAATTCTCCAGCAGGGCAGCCACGATTCGGGGCAGAGCCAGCGACGAACCGTTGAGCGTATGGGCCAGGTGCATCTTCTTGTCCTCGCCGCGGTAGCGCAGCTTCAGACGGTTGGCCTGGAACGACTCGAAGTTCGACACGGACGATACCTCCAACCAACGCTTCTGGGCCTCGGAGTAAACCTCGAAATCGTAGGTCAGGGCCGAAGTGAATGACATATCGCCGCCACACAGACGCAGGATGCGGTAAGGCAGACCCAGCGACTTGACGATCGACTCCACGTGAGCCACCATGCCGTCGAGAGCCTCGTAGGATACCTCCGGCAGGCTCAACTGCACGATCTCGACCTTGTCGAACTGGTGCAGACGGTTCAGACCGCGCACATCCTTGCCATAAGAACCGGCCTCACGACGGAAGCAGGGCGTATAGGCGGTCATCTTCACGGGGAAATCCTCCTTGGCAAGGATCACGTCGCGGTAGATGTTCGTCACGGGGACCTCGGCCGTCGGCACCAGGTAGAAGTTGTCGACCGTGGCGTGGTACATCTGACCCTCCTTGTCGGGCAGCTGACCCGTACCGAAACCCGAAGCTTCGTTGATCATCACGGGCGGCTCGACCTCCAGGTAACCGGCCTTGGTATTGCAATCCAGGAAATAGTTGATCAGCGCACGCTGCAAACGGGCACCCTTGCCCTTGTAAACGGGGAATCCGGCTCCGGTAAGCTTCACACCCAGGTCGAAGTCGATGATGTCGTATTTGCGGGCCAGCTCCCAGTGGGGCAGCGGGTTCTCGGGCAGTTTGGTGTAGCTCTCGACGAGTTTTACCACCAGGTTATCCTCGGCGGTCTTACCCTCGGGAACGATCTCGGCGGGGAAGTTGGGCAACGACACCAGGGCGGTCTGCAACTCCTCCTGCACGGCATTCGACTCGGCCTGGAGGCGTGCGGAGGCCTCCTTGAGGGTCACCACGAAACGCTTCTTCTCCTCGGCTTCCTCGCGTTTGCCCTGACCCATCAAGGCACCGATCTCCTTGGCGGCCTTGTTCTGGTTGGCAAGCGTGCTATCCAATTCAACCTGAATCGCTTTGCGGCGATCGTCCAATGCAATGATCTTTTCGATGACGGGTGCGGCGTCAACGCCTTTCTTGGCCAATTTACGAACTGCGGCCTCACGGTCGTCTCGAATTTGCTTGATTGTAAGCATAGTATTTGTTATTTTTGAGTTTTCGCGTTACGAACCGCAAATTTACAAAACTATTCATAAATTTTTGTATTTTTGTGGAAAATTAAATCATCCGCGTGAAACTCATCGAACTTTTAGCCCCCGCCAAAGACTACGCATCGGCCGTTGCCGCTGTGGATTACGGGGCTGACGCCGTCTATATCGGAGGGGCGAAATTCGGGGCCCGCCAGGCCGCCGGAAACACCGACGAAGAAATCGCCCGCGTGGTGGAATACGCCCACCAATACGGCGTGAGGGTCCACGCCACACTCAACACCCTGCTGTGGGACAACGAACTCGAAGCGGCCGAAAAGCAGGCCTGCGCCCTGATCGGGGCGGGAGTCGACGCCCTCATCGTCCAGGACATGGCCCTCAGGCGCATGAACCTTCAGGTGGAACTCCACGCCTCGACCCAGGTCTCGAACATGACGCCCGAGGGGGCACGCTTTCTGGGTGAGGCGGGATTCGCCCGCGTGATCCTCGAACGGTCGCTCTCCCTGGATGAGATCCGCGGGATATGCCGCTCGACGCAGGCCGAAGTCGAATGCTTCGTCCACGGCGCCATCTGCGTGGGTTACAGCGGACGCTGTTTCCTCTCGCGCTCGATGTCGTCGCGCAGCGGCAACCGCGGAGCCTGCAGCCAGCCCTGCCGTCTGAGCTGGGATCTGACCGACGGACGGGGCAAACGTCTGATCACGGGCAAACACCTGCTCTCGGTACGCGACATGAACCTCTCGCACCGCATCGGCGACCTGCTCGACGCGGGCGTCACCTCGTTCAAGATCGAGGGCCGGCTCAAGGACACGGGTTATATCCGCAACGTGGTGGCCTACTACCGCCACGAGATCGACCGCGAGCTGGAGCACCGCCCCGACATGTGCCGCTCGTCAGTGGGCCACACCGTCACGGATTTCACGCCCGACCCCTCGAAGAGCTTCACCCGCGGCGAGTCGGAGTACTTCCTCGACGGACGCTGCTCGGGCGTGGCCTCGTTCGACACCCCCAAGTCGGTGGGCGAATACATAGGCCGCATCGCCGACCTGAGCCGGGGTCGCCGCGGAGGATTTGTCATCGACACGGCCCACGATCTGAGACCCGGCGACGGCATCTGCTTCGTGGGGCACGACGGTTCGTTCGGCACGAATGTCAACGCCGTGGAGGGACGACTTGTGGTCCCGAACCGCACTGAAGGCATCAGCGTGGGGATGGCCGTCTACCGCAATTCCGACCACCGCTTCAACCTTCTGCTGGAGCGCAGCCGCACCCGCAGGCGCATCGCCTGCCACGCGCTGATCCGCCTCACGCAGCACACGGCGGAGCTAACCTACACCGATTGCCGGGGTCTGCAAGCCACGGTTTCCCGCACGATCGAGGCCCAGGAGGCAAAGAACCCCGAGGCCAACCGCCGCACGATCGAGACCCAGGTGGGCAAGAGCGGCGATACGATATTCGAGGTGGAGGAGATCCGGATCGAAGGCGGGGAATGGTTCCTCCCGGCCTCCACGCTCTCGGATCTGAGGCGCGAGGCTCTGGAGCGTCTGCTCGACGAGTGCCGCCAGCGGACGCTTCCCCACCGGATCCTCCCCGAGAACCCCTCGGCCCGCTATCCGTGGGCAAAGGTCGGCAGTGAGGAGAACGTCACCAACCACATGGCCCGGGCCTTCTACCGCGACCACGGGGCCGGGGAGATCCTTCCCCCGCTGGAATTGGCCCGGTCGCTGGAGGGGGAGTGCGTCATGCGCTCGGCCTACTGCATCCGCCGCGAGATCGGACAGTGTCTGAAGCAACGACCCACGCTGCGCGAACCCCTCTATCTCGAACGCGGCACGGCTCGCTACCGTCTGGATTTCGACTGCCGCCGTTGCGAGATGCTGCTGATCAAGGAATCGAAATAAAAAACATACGGACCATGAAAAAACTGCTGATTCTTCCGCTTCTGTTTCTCGTCTTCACGCTGAAAGCCTCGACGATCGACACCCTGGGCGTGTTCAGCCGCGCCATGCAACGCGAAATCCCCTGTGTGGTGATCTCGCCCGACAAGGCCGCCTCCACGCAACACCTCCCGGTGGTCTATCTGCTCCACGGCTATGGCGGCAGCCATCGGACCTGGATCCAAGCCTTCCCCTTCATCCGCGAGCTCTCCGACCGCTACGGCATGATCCTGGTCTGCCCCAACGGGGCCAACAGCTGGTATTTCGACAGTCCGCTCGACCCCTCACTGCGCTACGAGACATTCATCACGCAGGAACTCATCCCCCACATCGACCGCCACTACCCCACCCTCACCTCGCGTGACGGACGCGCCATCATGGGTCTGAGCATGGGCGGCCACGGTGCCCTCTACCTCACCCTGCGCCACCCCGACCTGTTCGGTGCGGCAGGCAGCATGAGCGGAGGCGTCGACATCCGCCCCTTCCCCCTCAACTGGGAAATCGCCAAGACCCTGGGCGACTACGCCACCCACCCCGAAAACTGGGAGCGCAACACGGTGATCAACCTTCTCCACCTGGTGGGGTGCAATGTGCCGGCACTGACGATCGACTGCGGCACCGAGGACTTCTTCTACGAGGTCAACGAGCGGCTCCACCGCGAACTGCTCTACCGCCTCATCCCCCACGAATATACCACCCGTCCGGGTGCCCACAACTATAAGTACTGGAGCGTATCGCTCCCCCGCAAGCTGCTCTTCTTCCACGAATTCTTCACGAAGAGCAACACCCTCTACCGAAAATAAAAAAATCAGAATATGCGACAGAATCTGACCCCCGATTTCAAGGATTACGAACTCATCGACACCGGCAATTTCGAGAAGTTGGAGCGTTTCGGACGCTTCATCACGCGCCGTCCCGAGCCGCAGGCCATCTGGCGGCCGACCCTCTCCGAGCAGGAGTGGCAACTCAGGGCCGATGCCTCGTTCCTGCGTGACGCCAAGAGCGAGGAGCGCGGCGAATGGAAACTCAAACCCCACACGCCCGACCGCTGGACGATCGCCTACGACTACAAGTCGATGCACCTGAAGATGCGTCTGGGACTCACCTCCTTCAAGCACGTGGGCATCTTCCCCGAGCAGGCCGCCAACTGGATGTTCATCTACGACCGTGTGGAGGAACTGGCCGCACGCGAGCCCTCGCCCCGCATCCTCAACCTGTTCGCCTACACGGGCGGCGCCACCCTTGCGGCCCGTGCCGCCGGAGGTGAGGTCACCCACGTCGACTCGGTCAAGCAGGTGGTCACCTGGGCCCGCGAGAACATGGAGCAAAGCAATCTGGAGGGAGTGCGCTGGATCGTGGAGGACGCTCTGAAGTTCGTGCGCCGCGAGGTTAGACGCGGCAACCGCTACCGCGGCATCATCCTCGACCCGCCGGCCTACGGTCGCGGTGCCAACGGAGAGAAGTGGATCCTCCAGGAGAACATCTCCGAGATGCTGGAGTGCTGTGCCGCACTGCTCGAACCCCGCGACTCGTTCCTGGTGCTGAACCTCTACTCGATGGGCCTCTCCTCGACCCTCGCCCGCACGGCCGTACGCCAGGCCTTCTCCACGCCCCGCACCGAGGAGTTGGGCGAGTTGTGCTTCACCGACCACGGCGAAAAGGAACTGCCCCTGGGCACTTATTACCGATTCATACGCTAACACGGATTCCGATCATGACACTTCCACTTCTGACGCTCGGTCTTTTGACCAATTCGCTACTGTCCATGCTGGTGGGGATCTTCGGTTCGCGCCGCAACATCGGTTTCGGATGGACGTTTCTGATCAGTCTGATCTTCTCCCCTCTGGTGGGTCTTGTTGTGGCCCTCCTTTCCGATCCCCGGCCCTACGACGACCGCAACTGGGGATGCGTCGGCACGCTGCTCGGAGCCATCGGCTCGTTGCTGCTCATCTCATTGCTGATCCTTCTGCTCTCTATCTTCCTGGTCTGAGCGGGGCTACATAAACCACAAAAAAGCGGACACGGGATTGTTCCCGTATCCGCTTTCGCGATATTGATCAACTTAACTCAAAAAAAAGGTTCGGCAAAATCTCCCCACCGCCTCTTACCCATCCTCGGCTGTATGGCCGGCACTGCCACATGACACACGATCCTTACTCCCCCCCGAGGGCCACTCGCCCGCAGACAAAGGCCTTGATTACGTTCCAATGCCGCACGATGAGGATCAGCAGCAACGACATCACAGGGAGGAGGATTCCCGCCTTGTGGTGAATATCACTCCGCCCGTGACGGCCCATGCCGCAAAGCCCGTCGGTCAAAGGCTTTAGCACCGTGGTGACGCATCGCATGAGGCGACGCAACACAAAATCCGGAACAAAACCGCTGAGCCCATAATTGCGATCGACACAAGTAGCAGGAGACCGATCATAAGATTCGTATTCAATCCGCTTTTCAGCTTCAGCGCGCTTTTGGGGGCTTCACGCCCGGGGAGATCCTATTATTGACAGGTAAAATGGTTCTTTCCTGAGGAAGAGGCCTATCGCGCCAGGTGGAGGTCCGTGTGGTGATGAGCACACTCGTGACCGTGGTCGTGGTTGCCGCACTCGTGGTGCTCGTCGTGGGAAGCACAACCTACACCCGAATCACTGATCCTGCCGGCCAGGAAATCGGCCACCACGGTCTGAGGATCGCCCTGACATCCGCGAATCACACGAATGCTGTTGGCCTCCAGCTTGTTCTTGGCGCCGGGCCCCATGTTTCCGGCCAGCATCACCTCGACACCCATATTGTGAAGGTCGGCAGCAATGCCCGACTTGCAACCACAACCCTCGGGCGAATCGAGACGCTCGCTGGAGATCACCTTGCCGTCCTCGACGGTGTAGATCGTGTAATAGGCGCAGTGGCCGAAATGGTCATCGACATGACCGTCGCGTGTGGGAATTGCAATTTTCATATCTCTCTGTATTTTTTAGTTTTTCCGCCCGATCATTCCTCGATACACTGCATCGCCCCCTTGGGACAGGACTCCACGCAGAGCCCGCACTCGATACACACCGACGTGTCCACCACGGGAAAACCCTCCTCGTTTTGGGTGATCGCACCTACGGGACAGAGCTTCATCAACGGGCAGACGTGGTTATGGGGGCAGAGGTTTTTATCGACTGAAATCATGCTGTTGGCGTTTGTTTGACGTTCGACTTGTTTTGACGGATCAAAGGTACGGCTTATGCGGCAGCAGATCAAACAGATTTTTTCTATCTTTCGATTGATAAAATCAATATCGCCCCGTCAAAGCCCCCTTGCCGCCCCACCGCTCTCCTTTTTTGCGGCTCTTCGCCGGGAGTTTTTCCGTAGCCTTCTTCCGATTCCACTCCGTTCTTCAGGTTTCCGCGGCCGCACCCTCTTCTCCGATTCCGCAACCCAGCCAGGTTTCCGCGACCGTTCCTTCACCTCCGCCCTCTGTTTCTCGATTCCGTCCCGAACACGACACTCCGCTTCCCCGCCCAAGCCTCTGCAAAGGACCGCCCCGCCGCATAAAAAAGGGACACCGCCCCTCCCTTGACAGTCAAAGGAAGGAGGTGTCCGCATTTTAGAGGTTCCGGACGGGATTGTTTAAAATGGTGTGGTGGTGGGGGGGGGAGCATCCCGCCCGGAGGTGAACCCGACGGCCCAAACATATCGTCGGAGGTTCATGGTCCGGAAGTTGCAAGAAGCATGCCAAATCTCAGGAAATGAAAACTCGGGAAAATATTTTACGACAAAAAACGTTTTATTTATAACGATTTATATTATAGGGAAAATCTTATCTTTGCGACATGGAAAACAAATTGACATTCCGACCGGCCACACCGGCCGATATGGATCGGATCGTGGAGATCATCACCCAGGCCAAGGCCCAGATCAAGGCCATGGGCAGCGACCAATGGCAGAACGGCTACCCCTCGCGGGAGAGCATTGCGGAGGATATGAAACGGGGCTACGCCTACGTCATCACCTCCACAGAGGAACACTCCGCGAAGGTGATCGCAGCCTACGGAGCCGTGGTTTTCGATGGCGAGGAGGCCTACAACCACCTCGAAGGCAAATGGCTCACCGAGGGCGACTATGTGGTGGTACACCGTCTGGCCGTGGGCGACGAATTCAAGCATCGGGGCATGGCCACGGAGTTCATGCGCCGGGTCGAGGGCATGGCCACGATGAAGGGCGTCGGGGCTTTCCGGATCGACACCCACCGCAAGAACTCCTACATGGCGGGCCTGCTCACCAAGCTGGGATTCATGCTCTGCGGACGGGTATTCTACGACGGCGACGAACGTCTGGCCTACGAAAAACGCCTGGGCGGATTCTTCTGATCCTACGTTTCGGGGGATCCTCCCGGGATCTTTCCTCGGGAGATATTTTCGGTGGACCAGCTCTGTTTTTTTTCGGGAAAATCCAGTCTGGAAACGCGCAAGATCCCTTTCCCATGCCCCGCGTCCGACTTATCGTCCCCAAGCCCCGCGACACCGTAACTTTCCGCTCCGAATCCCCGGACCCGTCCGATTCGGGACCCCGGACTTCCGCCTGAAAAACGACAATACCCCGGTTCGGTATTTTCACCGACCGGGGTATTGCATACAGCATATTTCCAACCGTCACCTCCCCGTTTTCCGGCAAGGGAGAAGAGGGAATTTTATCCCGACAGAGGCCATTTTCCCGACAGGAGGCATTACGCTGCAAGGGTGTGGATTTTCCCGACAAGGCCCATCCGCCCCCTTGCAAGGGGGCGTTCTCCGACGGCGGTATTCTTTCGGCCCGACCATCAGCCGGCCCGTTACCGCCTATTCGCGGCTCTTGCGGCAGGCCTCACCGATACGGGCAACGGCGGCAGCAGCCTCCCCGAAGAGTTCCACGAGGTCAACACCCCGCACCTGACGGTTCTCGACAAGCAGCTCGCCGTCGACGATCACCGTCTCGACATCGGCCGCCTTACCGCAGTAGACCAGATTCGAGACCACGTTGTGGAGGGGTTGCCAGTGGGGTTTCTGCATATCGATGACGATAACATCGGCCAAAGCCCCCGCCTGCAACACGCCCAGCTCGCCCTCGGCATAGCCCAGGGCCCGCGCTCCGTTGACCGTGGCCATCTTCAGCACCTCGTAGGCGGGCAGCGCCACGGGCGATCCCGTCGATACCTTCTGCAGGAAGGCCGCCGTACGCATCTCCTCCATCATGTCCAGATCGTTGTTCGAGCAGGTGCCGTCGGTGGCCAGCGTCACCAGCACCCCGCCCCGCAACATACGCTCCACGGGAGCGATGCCGCTCGAAATCTTCATATTACTCTGCGGATTGTGCGACACGGCCACCCCGCGCCCGGCCAGAATGCGGATATCCTCCTCATCGACATGAATGCAATGCGCACCGATCGTATGGTCGTCCAGGATGCCCAGGCTGTCGAGGTAGCGCACGGGGCTCATGCCCCATCTTTCGGCGATGATCCGCTCCTCGTCCTTCGTCTCGGCAATGTGGATCATGAACCTCAAGCCCAGCCTGCGGCTCAGCTCCTTGCCCTTCAGCAGGTTCTCCCGCGAGCAGGTATAGGGCGCATGAGCCGCCACGGCGATCTGCACGCGTGTCGATCCCTCGGCCAGGCTCACGGCCTGCTCCACCTCGGGGATCACACTGTCGATGTTGTGGTCGAAATAGTTGCAGCCCAGCATGGCGCGGATGCCCATCTGCTCGACCAGGTCGACGCAGTGGTTCTGGTAGTAGTACATATCGACAAACGACGTCGTACCCCCGAGCAGCATCTCCACAATGCCGAGCTTCATGCCCAAGCATACCTCCTCGGGCGTCTGCTGCGCCTCGAAGGGCCAGATGTGGTCGTTGAGCCACTCCATGAGGGCAATGTCGTCGGCATTGCTGCGCTGGAGGGTCATGGCAGCGTGGCAGTGGGTATTGATCAGACCCGGCATCAGAAGTTTTCCGCGGCAGTCGATCGTCCGGGCCGAGGGGTGTTCCCTCAAAAAGCGATCGGCCTCGCAAGGCGAATCGGACACGAAGTCGATGCGGCGTCCCGTAATACCGATCGAGCCGCGAACCCAGAGCGGCTCGCCGTGGGAGGCGTTCATCGGAAGAATCGTTCCGTTGGTCAACAGTATATCCATAGGTTACTTGTTTTTTTATATTCCATATATATTCAGACGGCAAAAGGCCCCGTTTCCCCCATCGGGACCGGCGGCCTTCACTGCTCAGAGGGGGGAATCCCCCGCGGGATCATCTCCCTCACCCCATATCCACAACCGCCTGCATCCGAAGATTATTTTCCGTTTTTGACGCAGCGTATCAGACGGCCGTCGATCGAGTTGCCCTGGACGGTGACCACATCGCAACCGCCCACGGAGTTGGAGTAGAGGCGGATCACCTTGTTGAAGGCACCCGGCTCGCTCTTGTGGGGTTCATAGACGATGCGCAGCACACCCTCCTCGCCGGGGGCTATGGGACGCTTCGAGTGGAAGGCCTTCAGACACGAACACGACGTGATGACACGAATCAGCACCAGTGGTGCATCGCCCTCGTTGCGGAAGACGAATTCATGCTCCAGGTCTCCGCCCTTGCGCTCCACATCGCCGAAATTGAAGTTGGTCCGGTCCATCACCAGACGGGCCTGCGTCCGCTCGTCATCGCCCGGGATGTCGCTCCGCTCCAGACGACGCTGGGCCTGTTTCCCGGCACGCTCCATCCGCGCCGCACGACGCTCCTCGCCGTGGTTTGCGTTCCGCCCGGGATTCTGGGCCCAAAGCCCTCCTTCCACCAGCAGGCAGCACACCAGCAACACACATTTCTTGATATAAGATTTCTCCATCATCGTTTTTTTGACATTAGCCCTCACGCCCTATTCCATGCGGAAGACATAGGTAATCGTGCCGCTCTGCACCGCAGCCTCGGCTCGCGAGAATCGGGCCTTGCGGGCCGCTTTCAGAGCCGCCGCAATCAGGTCGGCATCGTTGACCGTCGAACCCTTCGGCTCGAACGAGGCTCCGGTGACATCGCCCTCGGCGCCCACCGTCACCCGCACCACTACCTTGCCGCTCTTCGTACCGGGGTACGACGGTCGGGGCAAGGCTCCCACCAGGCCGCGGCCCTGCAACCCCTTGTCGAGGCTGTCCCATCCGTCGGCATTCAGACCCGAGCCCTTACCCGTGGTCTTCTCCTCGCCCTTTTTGGCACGGGGATTGCCTCCGTTGACGGGGTCGTCCACACCGCTCTTCGCCATCTTGAACAGGGCCTTGGGGTTGGGCGTGCGCACCTCCTTCTCCGGACCCGACGCCTGAGCCGTGCGCTCCACGGGAGCGGGCACATCGTGCTGGCGCGGCTCGGTGGGGCGGGCGGGCGGAGGCGTGGGTTTCGGCGGCTCGACAAATTCCACGAGCACCACCTCCTTCTGCCGCTCGGCAGTCCGTTTCAGATCGAACTTCAGCAGGGCAAACGACACCCCCAGCAGCAACACATAGCTCAGTGTCGCCACCCAGGCCATACGGCGGGGTTTTCTGTCATTGGGGTCGTAATAATACATCTATCGAGAGTTTTGCCACCGGGGCGGCCGACGCTCATCCGACGCGACGGCCCGCCCGTCCCTAACGGGGCGTGGTGGCCAAAATAAGTTTGTACTTGTTGTTGTTGGCGATGTTGATCACCTTGACCACCTCATCGACGGCCACCGTCTTGTCGCAGTGCAGCGAAACGGTCGGGGTCTCCTGACCCTCCAGCCGCTCCTTGAGCGCACGCTCCACGCCTTCCAGCGATCCGACCTCCTTCAGCTCCACATAGTAGCGATAAGAGGAGCCGTTCTGCTGGATCGACACCGTGGTCATTGCCTTGCCCTTGAGCTGGTTGGAGCTTTTCGGCAGCATCAGCTTCAAGGCGTTGGGGTTGATCAGCGTGGTGGCGATCAGCAGGAAGAGCAACAGGAGGAACATCAGGTCGGTCATCGACGATGCCGAGAATGATTTTTCGACCTTTGATCCGTGTTTGATAGCCATAATACCTTACTTTTGAACGGGTTGATTGAGAATATCCATGAATGCGATCGAGTTGGCCTCCATCTGGAAGACGAGTTTCTCGATGCGGGCCACCAGGTAGTTGTAGCCGAAGTAGGCCGGAATACCCACCAGAAGACCCATGACCGTGGTCACCATCGCCACATACATACCGCTCGACAGCAGACCCAGGTCGACCGTACCTCCGGCCGCCGACATATCCATAAACGTCTCGACCATACCCAGCACCGTGCCGAGGAATCCGATCATGGGAGCACCTCCGGCGATGGTCGCCAGGAACGGAAGTCCGTTTTCGAGTTTCGATACCTCGAGGTTGGCCACATTCTCGATGGCCGTCTGCACGTCGCTCATCGGGCGGCCAATGCGCACGATACCCTTCTCGACCATACGCGCGATGGGGGTGTCGGTCTTGCGGCAGAGGTTGACCGCCACACCGATCTTACCCTCCGAGATATAGTCGCGGATGCGGTTCATGAAGTTCATGTCCAGCACCGAGGCCTTGCGGATGGCCATGAAACGCTCGACAAAGATAAAAATCGTGATGCCGCCCAGGATCAGCAACGGCCACATGAGCCAGCCACCCTTGGTGAACAACGACCAAAGTCCGATTTGGGTCTCTTCAGTTACGGCCACCGCCTCTCCGGCAGCCTGCAAAAAATTGATCATAGTTTTCTTATTTTTATTGTTGTTTTTTCGGTTTCTTATCGTTTCCCGTCCGCTGTCACCAGTGCGGGGGTCTTGTCGTCCGAGGGAATTCGTCCGAAGCGCACGCCACGGGCCGCGGAATCGGCGGGCAGCGTCTCCAGCACCTCATCCGAAAGCAAGACCACCCCCTCGCCGCGACGGGCGGCCTCACGGGCACGGCGGCGCTCCTCGCGGCGGGCCTTGCGTTTCTTGTTGGTGAAACGCTCCCTGATACGGTGGCGGAAATCGCGGAAGTTATTGAAATCCTCCTTGAAGTAGATGCCGATACCGGTTTCCTGCAAACCCTGGTTCTCGTCAAATCGGTCGATCGTCTGCGTGAAGGCCTTCAGCTTGAGCGCACCCGCGCGGTCGATCAGATAGGTGATATAGGCCTCGCCCATGAAGTTCGACATCGAGTTGCTCTTCACGGCCTGTTTGTTGTCGATCACGTAGTTACCCTCGACCTCGACGAACAGGCGGTCGTTAATCAGGCTCTTCGACACTCCGAAATCGACCTCATCGCCCGTCATCTCCGACTTGGGGCGGTAGTCGATGAAGATATCGTAGCCATTGGTCGAGAGCAGGTTGCTCAGCTGGCGCGAGAGCAGCTCCAGACCCGTATTGTAGGAGACCGATGCGCCGATGTTCTGCGACGAGGAGTTGTTCTCCGACATGAAGCTCTTGAAGAGCAGCAGGTAGAGGAACTGCATATCGACCGTCTCGGGCGAATTCATCGCCGTGGAGACCAGCGCCTGCGTCTCGGGGTCGGCACCCGGCACCCTCACGTCGAAGTTGACCGACGGATTCGTCAGCCAGTCGTTGAGCAGGATGACGCACTCGACCGGCACGCCGCGATCGGCCGACTGACGGTCCTCGCCCGTACCCAGCAGGGGTTGCAGGGAGGCCTTGAGCTTATAGACGGCCTCGATGTCGAGGGCGGCGTTGAGCGGCGACCCCGTCCAGCGGATCGTCGAACCGGGCGTGACGACGAACTTGCGGTTCAGGATGCGTTGCAGCGAGAAGAGGAAACTTCCCTGGCTGATGATATAGTCACCATACATCTCGAAGAGGTTCATCGAGGGATTGATCTGCATGTTGAGCGTACCCTCGCCCTTGGCCTTCAGCGTATTGCCCGACACGGACAGCTCCAGGTCGACATTGGGCCGCACATCGAGCGAGAGGTTGATGTTCATCTGGCTGGCCGCACCCGCCACCTTCTTGCGGCGGCGTTCAAAGGCCTTTTTCTTCTGAAGCACCAGGTCGACGGTGTCGATCAGTTCGGGCTTTTTGAAGGTCACGAAACTGGCGTTCGAGATATTGGATTTGCTCGACAGCGGCATGAAGAACGACGAATTGTCGTCGGTCACGGCCGAAATATCCATGTTGACCCGGCCCTTTTTGCCCCGTATGCGGGCATCGCCCGTGGCATGGACCTTACCATAGAAGAAGTCGTTGTCTTGTTCGTCGGTGTTAAGCACCAGCATCTTCTCGGGCGAGACCTTGATGTCGTAGGCTATGTTCGACAGATGGCTCAGATCCAGTCCGAAGTCCATCAGACCGCGGTTACCCTCCTCGTCGTAGACCGGCACGCGGGTGGCCGAAAAGCGGCTGCCGCGGACATCGATACGGGCCGCGGGCATCTTGTAGGTCACCTGTGTGAAGTCGACGGAGGTCTGCAGATCCTTGGCCAGGATATAGCCCGACAGGTCGGCATTGCGGCGCTGGCCCTGCAACACCAGGTCGGCCGACGAGGTGCCGCTCGTCGAGGAGATCACGCCCGAGAGCAGCGGGTCGAGCAGTCCCATATTGAGGCTGTCGACCGACAGGCGGGCATAGTAGCGCACGCGGTCCGGGACGTAGAATCCCCGCACGAGCGTATCGCCCCTCTGGCGGTTGGTGACATAGACCCCCGCACGGTTACGCCGGATGTCCCAGTTCGAGGTGAGCCTCAGCGGCGGGGCCTGGAGTCCGTTGACGGCCAGGCTGTCCACGTGGATGTCGGCCGAGATCTCGCCTCGTCCCAGCATGGCCTTCATCACAGCCTCACCGCTCGTGCGGCCCGAAATGGCGTAGCCCATGCGGTCAGTGATCTGAGAGAAGGGTTCCAGGTCGAAGTTTCTCAGACGCAGGACGATCGAATCCTGAGGATTACGCGAGGCCACACCGTCGAGCAGAAGATCCTGGCGGCTGTTCATCACGTAGAACTTGTTGATCGACACACGGGCCGTATCGAGCAGGATGCGGCGGGCGAAGACCTGCCAGGTGCGGTCGCCCAGGGTGATCGACGAGGGCAGGATGCGGATGTCGACCATCGGACCATAGGGGCCCGCCTCGTCGGTCATTCCGGCGCGGAAGCCCACGCGGCCCGAGAACCGGCGGTCCGTGTCGTTGAATCCCGTCGAGAGCTGCACCGTGCCGTTGCGGGCGCCTCCCGTAGCCGAGAAGTGCGGCAGATGGACAGCTCCGGCGTAGAGATCCTCGGCCGAGGCGTAGATCGAGAGCGAATCGCCGCGGTTCGAGGAGTTGACATTGAGACGGGTGGCCAGGAAGTGATTGCGCTCGATGTATTCCGAGGCTGCACGGAAGAGCAGCTTGTCGGTCGCGGGGTTGAACTGCAACCTCAGACTCGATCCGTCGGCCACCTGCAATCCCGGAGAGATGGCATCGGCTATGGGGTTGAAATTGTGGATGCGCACGGTCAGCTCCGAATAGCTGTCGGCCAGGGGCATGGGTTTCATCAAGCGTTTGAGTCCGCCCGAGCGGTCCAGCATCGGGAAATACTTCTCGAAGCTCTGTTTCAGATAGTGGAACACGTCCATATAGCTCAGACGGCTGCGGAAACGGGCATCCAGGAAGTCCGACTTCAGGTCGATATTCTTATGGTGGTCGTCGTTCTTGCCCTTGAGCACCAGTTTCTTGCACTCGACCTCCTGGTCGTTGTAGCGGTAGAGGCCATCCCTCAGGCTCACTTCACCGTTCATGTCGTCCAGCGTACGGCCGCATCCCTTGGCGCGGATCAGACCCGAAAGCTGCGAGACGGAATCGCGGCGGTTGATGTGCAGACGGCTCAGATCGGCGTGATGCAGGTCGAGCGTAAAGTCATAGCAGGGCACCTCGCCGTTGTGGTTGATCAATCCCTCGAAATCGAAATTCAGGTTGCGGTCGCGGGCCGTGACCAGTCCCTCGAACTGTTTGTTGAACAGGTGGCCGTCGAAGCGCAACGAATCGTAGTCGTAGCCGTTGAATTGCAGACTGGAGATGTTACCCACGATATTGGCGTCGGTATGGTTGCGGCCGATCACACCGTCGACCGTGGCCGAGAGAGTAGCGTTGCCCAGGCGGCCGCCCATGCCGAGCAGCTCGCCGAGTTTCATGTCGTGCACCTGCACACCGCCCTGCACAGCCTTGTAGCGGGTTTGGGAGGTGGGCTTGAGGTTCATCTCTCCGCCCACCGAGCCCAGGGGCGTGGCCACCTCGGCACGGGCCGTGAAGGCCGACAGCGTACCCTTGAAACGGCCGCTGAGTTCCAGCGTACCCGACTCGTCAAGCGAGGATTTTATCTTCTCGGGGATCACCCTGCGGACGATGCTTGCGGCCAGGGAGTCGGCCCCCGACGCCGTGGTCGAAAGTCTCGGGAGGGAGATGTCGAAATAGGTGCGTTTGATGTCGGGCAGCCCCTTGATCATGGCGTCGGCCCTCAGATAGGTATCGCCATTGAGGCGGATGTTGGACAGGCGGACCGCGAAGTTATCGACCTGGCCGCCGAAGTTCAGATCGGCCTCGCTGAGCGTGATATGCCAATCGCGCAGGCGGGGTGCGAAGTAGGCCACATCGTCAGTGGTGAGGGTCGAGTTGCGGAGCCGGCCCTCGATGCGGACGTTGTGGATGAAGTTCTTGTATTCGGCCCACGCCCCGGCCTCCAGCGACAGTTCGGGCATCGAGAGGTAGGAGCGGGAGGTGGCCAGGAGGGCGTCCTCGAAACGGATCTTGCCGCCCGAGAGGGCGAAACGGCCCGAGAGGTGTTCCAGGCGGAAACCGCTCAGTTCGTCGGCCGAGAAGGAGAGTATGTCAGCCGTGATCTCGGGGCCCGCGATCGAAAGGTCATCGACAAAGGCCTTCATGTTGCGGATACGCATATTGCCGAAATCGACTCCGTAGTCCGGGTTGCGGTGTTGGAGGCGTTCGATGCGCAGTTCCATGTTGTTGATGGCGGCCTTGCTGATTTTCAGCGTAAAAGGCTTCTTGTTTTTTTTCTTGGGGTTCGACAGTCGGTCGATGATCTGCTTGATGTTCATCACCGAATCGGGGGTCTCCCTCAGGAAGAGTTTCACCCCGTCGACATCGCCGCGGTGGAACCTCAACCCGCCGCCGAAGCCCAGCACAAAGGCGTCGGCACGGTCGACATAGAGCAGCGTATCGTGCTGATAGTCCTCGACATAGAATCCTCTGACGCAAGCTTTGCCCCACATATTGACGTCGACCCTGCTCACCTCCACGCGGGTCTCCAGATAGGACGAGGCCAGCTTCGAGAATTGGTGCACGGCGAAGTTCTGCACAAAAGGAATGTGCAGGACCAGGGAAAGGAACAATGGAAAAATTACGAACAACAAAACCGCTGTCACGCACACCTTTCGCAATATTTTTATACCTTTGCGCATTAGGACTCCGTTATAACCTGCAAAGTTAATTTTTTTAGGATAACAAAGCTACAAAAAACATGAAAAAAAACTTCGTCCGAACCCGTTCGAAACGAAGTCCGATCCAAAAAAAACGAAGATTTACGAAATATGGACATTACGATCTTAGGAATCGAGTCGTCGTGTGACGACACCTCGGCGGCCGTCCTGCGCAACTCGACGCTGCTGTCGAACGTCATTGCCTCGCAGGCCGTGCACATCAAATACGGGGGCGTGATCCCCGAACTGGCCTCACGCGCCCACCAGCAGAACATCATCCCCGTGGTCGACACCGCCCTCAAGGAGGCCGGTATCACCATCGACGATGTCGACGCCATAGCCTTCACACGCGGTCCCGGTCTGGTGGGTTCACTGCTCGTGGGCGTGTCGTTCGCCAAGGGTCTCTCGATCGCGGGCAACATCCCGATGGTGGAGGTCAACCACCTCCACGGCCACATCCTCTCGCACTTCATCGACCTGCCCGACCGCGAGCTGCCCCATCCCTCGTTCCCGTTCCTGTGTCTTCTGACCAGCGGCGGCCACACCCAGATCGTGCGCGTGGATTCGCCCCTGAAGATGGAGATCATCGGCACGACGATCGACGACGCCGCCGGTGAGGCCTTCGACAAGTGCGCCAAGGTCATGGGACTGCCCTACCCCGGAGGTCCGGTCATCGACAAACTCGCCCAGAAGGGCGATCCCGAGGCCTTTGACTTTGCGCGTCCGCGTGTCGACGGCTACGACTACTCGTTCTCGGGTCTGAAGACCTCGTTCCTCTACACGTTGCGCGACGCCGTCAAGGAGGATTCCGACTTCATCGAGAAGCGCAAGGCCGACCTCTGCGCCTCGTTGCAGGCCACCATCGTGCGCATCCTGCTCAAGAAGCTCGTCCAGGCGGCCAAGGATCTGGGTATCCGCGACATCGCCGCTGCCGGAGGCGTCTCGGCCAACTCGGGTCTGAGAAACGGTCTGCTGGCCGAGGGCAAGAAGCGCGGATGGAGGGTATTCCTTCCCGAGTTCAAGTTCACGACCGACAACGCCGCCATGATCGCCATGGCCGGATCGTACCACTACCGCAACGGCGAATTCTCGTCGCTCGACGTCTCGCCCGTGGCCCGTCTAGAGGAGTTGGAGAAATAATTCAGCACGATGACGCTCAAGGCTTTCTTTCGAATCGTGATCTGCGCCCTTGTCCTCGCGGCAGGGGTCAGGGAGGTTGCGGCCCGTCCGCATTCCGCTCCTCGACACGTCGGAATCGCCCCCGAAGAGCGTCGTGCCGGCGAGGAGGTAAGTCCGGAAGAGGTGCAAACCTCAAGCGAGGAGGCCTTTTTCTCGATCCGGAAGATCGACGGGGAGGTATTCTCACGCATGAAGGGCCGTTCCTACAAACAGGGCTGCCGTCTGCCGCTCGGGGAGCTGCGCTATCTGAGGGTGTTGCACCACGACTTCGAGGGCCGCATCCTGATCGGAGAGATCGTCTGCAACCGACTGATCGCCAATGATCTGATGGAGATCTTCCGCACGCTCTACCGCCACGCCTACCCGATCTGCCGCATGGTGCTGATCGACGACTACGAAGCTTCGGACCGCCGCTCGATGCTGGCCAACAACACCTCGGCCTTCAACTACCGCGAGGTGCGCAACACGGGCAAATTGTCGAACCACAGCTACGGCATGGCCATCGACATCAACCCCCTGTTCAACCCCTGCGTCATCCGCCGCAAGGACGGCTCCCGGTCCGTCGATCCGCCCGAGGGCAGGAAATACGCCGACCGCAGCCGCCCGTTCGCGGGACGCATCGACCATGACGACCTCTGCTACAAGGAGTTCCGCAATCGGGGATTCATCTGGGGCGGAGACTGGCGTTCGCTGAAGGATTACCAACACTTCGAGAAAAAATAAGATTCATCCAGATAAAACAAAGAGCCGTCTCCTGACTTGGAGACGGCTCTTTTGTTTTCAGTGTATTTCAGGGGGGGGATCAGACCACCCCTCTTCGAGAAAATCACAACCGCAATTTTCCGTAAGACTTCTTCCGCCGAATCGGCGAACCATTCACCCCATCGGCATCTGCTGCCACGAAGTGATTATTTGTGTCCGAAGAGTTTCTCACGGATCGAGAACTCGTCGTATTCGTGTTTCAGCTCCTCGATGAGCTTTTTCACCGACAGGATCTTGTCCGTACGCCAGCCGTTGGCTCCCGCAAAGGCATAACCCCGCTCCATATGTCCCTTGAAGGCATTGTAGAGCGCCAGCATGATGCAGTAGGGACTATGCACCATGTCGCACGTGCGGATGCAGTCGAACGGACACGAACGGGGACGCATCAGCCCCTCGCGCACACGGTCCAGAAAGGGGGTGTGGATCGCACGTCCGGGCAGCCCCACGGGACTCTGTATGATCTCGATGTCGTCGCGGTCGGCCTTCAGATAGCACTCCTTGAAGGCCGGATCGGCATCGCACTCCTCGGTGGTGACAAAGCGCGTACCCATCTGCACACCGTCAGCACCCAACTCCATGATCCGGTAAATGTCTTCACCCGTATAGATCCCCCCCGCAGCAATGACGGGAATCTTCTTGCCATGCTCCTGCTCGACGTGGCGGATCTCGTCGACCACCTCCGGCAGGATCGTCTCCAGAGCGTAATGCTCGTCGTCGATCTGCTCGCGCTTGAAGCCCAGGTGACCTCCGGCCTTGGGACCTTCGACCACCACGGCATCGGGCAGGTAGCGATACTCCTCCCACCACTTGCGGCAGATGAGTTTCGCGGCACGCGCCGACGAGACGATGGGAGCCAGCTTGGTCTTGGCTCCCTCGGGCAGAAACGAGGGCAGGTTGAGCGGAAGTCCCGCTCCCGAGAAGATGATGTCGGCCTTCTCGTTGATGGCCGTGCGCACCATGTCGGCAAAGTTGGTCAGCGCCACCATGACGTTGACACCCACGATGCCTTTGGTTGCCTCGCGGGCCTTACGCAATTCCTGTTTCAAGCCCTCGATCGAGGCCTCGCGGAAATTATTCGAGAATTTTTTGTAGATCAGTCCCAGTCCTGCTGCCGAGATGACGCCGATACCGCCTTCGCGTGCCACCGCCGACGCAAGTCCCGAAAGGGAAATCCCCACGCCCATGCCGCCTTGTACGATGGGTAGCGACGCGCAGAGATCCCCGATTTTCAGATTTTTCATAGTCTTCGTTTTTTTATTTGTTGGTCAAAAACCGCCGAAAGGTACAAAAAATCGGTAGTAAACACCATTTTTAAAGGTTAAATTTCCCCCCACGTCTCGACTCTTCCCCCTCAATGCTCTGCCAATCACCTCCTCGGGCGGGTGCCTTCCAAGAAAAAAACCGTACTGACCGCCCCGTCACCTACTCCGGCCGCGCCCCACACAGGACCAATCCACACCAACCCCCACCCCTTCGGATCAGAGAAAACGCACCCCGCGCACCTTGCCGCGACCGCCCGAGGCGGTTTCGCGCTCGATGATACCCGTCACTACATCAGCCGCATCGTGCCAGCGATTCGAGCGGAAGACGCGCCGATAGGTCGTCAGATGGGTGTAGAGCTCGGCCCAACGCTGACTCCATCCCCGCGGGAAGCGGATCAGGTGGAGCACCGTGGCCGAGTTGGAGAGGATGCGCGCCTCCTTGTTGCCCGACTGGTGGAACCACTCCACCCGCACGTCCCGTGCCAGACGCTGCACGGCGCGGGCAAATCCGCGTCCGCCGTTGTTGCTCTCGATGGCCGCCTGCCGCGTATCGGAGCGCAACAGCATCTCGGCCACCAGAGGCTCGGTCTGCTCCATCGCCTCGCGCGAATAGACGCAGTCGGTGATGTAGATCACCCCGTCGGAATCCACCACATAGCTCATCGAGCAAAGGTAATCGTCGCCCGTGTCGGCCGTGTCAGTGTAGTTGGCGCGGCGGACAATGTCGTGCGGCAGGGCCTCGTACTCGCCGAAATGCTCACCGTAGAGCAGACCCTCGCGCGAGGAGGGATGCCCCTGATACATAGCCTCGAATTGCAGAGGGTCGAGCCTGCGCTTGGCCTGCAACAGTTCCACGCCGTGCTGCTCCTCCCACAGAGCTTCGCCCAAGGGTCGGGGATCGACCTCCGAGGGTTGCGACGTCTGGATGGCCTCGAAATTCAGGTGCAGCCACGTATCGGGTGGCGTGGAATCGAGTTGCGCCCACTCCTTGAGTTCCACGACGGGCTCGCGCCGGGTCAATTCGCCGATGAGATCCTCCTCATGCCAGCGTGTAAAGACAATCAGCTCGCGCGAACGGTTATGCATACGCGTACGCACCACCGAGGTGTACCATTCCCAGCAATTCGCACGGATCAGTGGCGAATTGGCCTCCATGGCATCCTTGTAGAGGTCGTCGAGGATGAAGCAGTCGACACGGTTACCCGTCAGCGAGCCTTCGCGGCCCACCGAAAGCAGACCTCCGCGGTGGTCGATGATCTCCACCTCGTCGGCCGTGCGGATGTAGCTCGGAGGTTTCGAGCCCTGCTTGATGGTCGTCTGCGGGAAGATCTCGCCATACTCCCGCGAGGAGAGGATGCGCTGCACACGACGGTTGAACTTCGAGGCCAGCATCCCCGAATAGGACGCGATCGCCACACGGCAATCGGGATCCAAACCCAGAAGATAGGCCGGCAGCAGGGTCGTCGCCCCGACACTCTTGCCGTGTTGCGGGGGCATGGTGATCATCAGACGCCGCACCCGCCCCTGTGCGAATGCCTCCAGAAGGCGGTAGTAAGCCCTGTGGAAGGGCTGCAGTTCCAGATAGGGATAGACCTCGAGGGCAAACACCTCGAAGCCATACGAAAACTCGGCGGAAGAGTCTCCCGCCGAGCGTGGTTCGATTTTCGAATCCATAATGGTTAAATTGTTTGATTTGCGGACCCATTGTGCGGCATCACGACAGGCAGGTCCGAATGCTGAAGAAAAGCTCCGCCGGGGTCATGCCGGGCCCTCGGGAAAGGACGGGGCGGAGCAGCGAAAAGGATCAGAGCATACGGCGCAGGATGCCGAAATCGAAATCGTTGATCTCCTCCCCCGTCTCGCCCTCCGTGTGGAACTCCCACCATACGGGCACCAGGTCGACAATCGGCTCGAAATCGCCCTCGGGGTAGGATTCACGCTTGCGGTAGACGATCACCGAGGTAACCAGACGGCACTCCTCGTCGCCCAGGCGGACCGCTACCGTCCCCGAAAAATAGGGACGCGGACCGATCGCCTCCTTCAACGCCCGAAGCACCTCTTCGTAATGTTCGTTCAAGAGTGAATACATGACTGATAATGAAGTAAAAATCGAAAAAATATTTGCAGTTAGAAGTAAATTGTTTAACTTTGCAGAACAAAGATAAGTTCAATTATTGAATTTACCTACTACAAGGTTTAGAAATCGCCATAAATTTTTCCAATACAAAAATCATGAATGAACGGGTAAAATTGATACGCAAGCAACTCGGCATGACCCAAGAACAACTGGCTCAGCGTCTTGGGATCGGCAAGGCGGCGCTCTCGATGATCGAAACCGGCAAGGCCGGGCTCTCGGCACGGAACCGCAACATCCTGGTTCAAGAATTGAACGTCAACCCCGAATGGCTCGAAACCGGCAAGGGCAACCCCTTCAACGCCGAACCCGACCTGACGGCCTACATGCACCGCACGGACAACTCCCTGCCCTTGCAAAGCGTACCTCTCTATTCGATCGAGGGCACGGCGGGCCTGGTTCCCCTGTTCACCGACCGCGTGGCGAACAAACCCGTCAACTTCATCCACATCCCCAACCTCCCGAAGTGCGACGGCGCGATCTACATCGTCGGCGATTCGATGTACCCCCTGCTCAAAAGCGGCGATATCGTCCTCTACAAACAGCTCAACGACCTGGAGGACATCTTCTGGGGCGACATGTATCTGCTCTCGATCGACCTCGACGGCGAGGAGTATGTGACGGTCAAATACATCCAGAAATCCGACCGCGAGGGCTATGTGAAGCTCGTGAGCCAGAACCCCCACCACGCCGACAAGGATGTGGAGATCTCCCGCATCCGCGCCATCGCCCTGGTCAAGGCCTCGATCCGCATGAATTCCATCCGTTAGAAACAGCCGCACACTCACATTTCCCGAAAGGTCTTCCGCCCCCCTTCCGAAAATCTCATATAAGAAGCCTTTATATAATAGGTAGCCGCCCGACGGGGTCCGCAAGCCCCCGCCAAGGAATCCCCTTCTTGAAAAAATCACGTCCCACGACTAAATATATGATCGGAAAATTCGGATTTATGAGAAATATTTCCTATCTTTGCGATGATTGGATTGGTTAGCCAATTCGCACAACCCGATTGCAGTCACCTCTTTAGGTCCGGATTCACACCCCCAGGGCGGTGACGCGGCATCCGAAGTCAGTTTATTTTGAGCGATGCCGTCTCAAGCATCGTGCGTACCCGATCCTTAGATTTGCTGACACATAATTAATTATACAACGAGATGAAAACCAATTACGAAATTCGCTATGCAGCGCATCCCGAGGATGCAAAACATTACGACACTGCCCGCAACCGTCGCGACTTCCTCATCGAGAAAGTATTCTCGGCTGACGAGGTAAATATGGTATATTCGATGTACGACCGTATGGTTGTCGGTGGCGCAATGCCCGTCAAGGAGGCCCTGAAGCTGGAAGCCATCGACCCCCTGAAGGCCCCCTTCTTCCTGACCCGCCGCGAGCTGGGTATCTTCAACGTGGGAGGTCCCGGTGTGATCAAGGCCGGCGACGCCACCTTCGAGCTGGACTTCAAGGAGGCTCTCTACCTGGGCTCGGGCGACCGTGAGGTTACCTTCGAGAGCAAGGACGAGAAGAACCCCGCCAAGTTCTACTTCAACTCGACGACCGCTCACTGCAACTACCCCGACAAGAAGGTCACCAAGGCCGACGCCGTTGTGGCCCACATGGGTTCGCTGGAGGGCTCGAACGACCGTAACATCAACAAGATGCTCGTAAACCAGGTGCTGCCTACCTGCCAGCTGCAGATGGGTATGACCGAGTTGATGCCCGGTAGCGTATGGAACACCATGCCGGCTCACGTTCACTCGCGCCGTATGGAGGCCTACTTCTACTTCGAGCTGCCCGAGGAGCACGCCGTCTGCCACCTGATGGGTGAAGTCGAGGAGACCCGCCACATCTGGATGAAGAACGAGCAGGCCGTCCTCTCGCCCGAGTGGTCGATCCACAGTGCCGCCGCTACGCACAACTACACCTTCATCTGGGGTATGGGTGGCGAGAACCTCGACTACGGCGATCAGGACTTCTCGTTGATCACCGACCTGAAGTAATTCCCCGCCTGCGGGATTTCGGGATCCGCCCTCCAAAGAGGCGCAGCCCCCGACAACAATAAAAAAACGACAACAACTTTTTTAATTCCAAATAAGACAATGGTAAACTTTTCATTGGAAGGTAAGGTAGCTCTCGTTACGGGTGCATCTTACGGTATCGGTTTCGGTTTGGCCACCGCATTTGCCCGCCAGGGCGCAAAGATCGTTTTCAACGACATCAAACAGGAGCTCGTTGACAAAGGTCTGGCCGCTTACAAGGCTGAGGGTATCGACGCCAAGGGTTATGTTTGCGACGTAACCAACGAGGAGCAGGTTAATGCCTTCATCAAACAGGTAGAGGAGGAAGTCGGTGTGATCGACATCCTGGTCAACAACGCCGGTATCATCAAGCGTATTCCGATGTGCGAGATGAGCGCTGCCGAGTTCCGTCAGGTAATCGACATCGACCTCAACGGTCCGTTCATCGTATCGAAGGCCGTTATCCCCGGCATGATCAAGAAGGGCCACGGTAAGATCATCAACATCTGCTCGATGATGTCGGAGCTGGGTCGTGAGACCGTTTCGGCTTATGCAGCTGCCAAGGGTGGTCTGAAGATGCTGACCCGCAACATCGCTTCGGAGTACGGTGAGTACAACATCCAGTGCAACGGTATCGGCCCGGGTTACATCGCTACGCCGCAGACCGCTCCCCTGCGTGAGCGTCAGGCTGACGGTTCGCGTCACCCGTTCGATGCCTTCATCGTAGCCAAGACTCCCGCAGCTCGCTGGGGTACGCCCGAAGACCTCCAGGGTCCCGCCGTATTCCTCGCTTCGGATGCTTCGAACTTCGTAAACGGCCACGTTCTCTATGTAGACGGTGGTATCCTCGCTTACATCGGCAAGCAGCCCAAATAATCGAGCTACGACTCAATAAGAAAGGTTGATCCCTAATAAGGGATCAACCTTTTTTTTATGCCCTAAGCCCAAGAGGAAGGATGGATGCGGAAGGGGCGGTGAAAGCGATTATCGGGGGGGGAGGAGGCGGAAATATGGGGCGTGGAAAGCCCATCCGCCGAAGACAAGAAGAAAGGAGGAGTGCAGCCAGAACGGAAGGTGAAACCGGACCGGAGAAACAGCCAAAAGTGCGGCAGGAGAGACGGCAAAAGAGACGCAGAAGAGACACCAGGAGTAACAGCCGAAGGTCCGAAAACCGGAGCCAGCCCGCAAGACTACCCCCAAGCCCGACAGAGACCGAGTGCAAAGACAGGATCCGGTTAGCAAATTGCGACATAAAAAACCGCCCTGCCATCGGAGGCAGGACGGGTCGACATAAATCCAAGAGCAGATAAACGAAATTATTTATGTACGATTTTCAGATCAGTTATAGGACGATACTCCAACTCGACATACTCGAACGCCTGCATCGCCACAAAATCATTTTTCCGTGAGCGGTAAACCACGACCGACACCACGGGGATCTCCGAATGATTCATATCCAGCAGCGGTTCGACCTCACCACGCGAGATGTAATCCACCACATCGCTGCGCGACTCGCTGCCGAAACACAGCTCGTTGCAGATCAGTCGCTCCCCCCTAAAGCAGGGATCGCGGCGTCCGCCCAACAGACGGACCGAAGCAATCAGAACTCCCATAGCAAAAAGCAGCCCACCGCTGACAACCAGTGCCGAACGTCCATCTATCGACAACCGATCACCATACACTATATTGAGAACTACACATATCAGGCCGATACTACCCAGCAACAGAGCCGGCAACAGTGGGCGGCGACGTTTTTCTATGAGATTGTCAGGCAAGGCGAAAAGCGCCTCGCAAATCCTGTTTTTATCCATTTTTTTGAGATTTCCTTTGTCATTTCCGAGCCTCAGGCCCGGAATTCGGATTAATAAATAATATACCTGTACACACGCCCCCCTGCCCCACGGGCCGAACGGCGGATAAAGAGCCCGAGAAAGGGCTTATGACAAAGGCTAAATGATGAGCCGACGCAAGGCGTAGACGTAGAAGTCCGCCACCCGCACCACGGCACAAGGAATCGGGGTTTCAACCAAAGACTCCTCAGCACGGAGATCCTCCAGGGCCGATACCCGGTTGTTGAAAATTCGTTTCAAAAGATACTCCCAACGCATCACACCGCCCCTCTGCGGCATACGCATCGAGGCCTGGGCAATACGCCCCACTCCGCGCGCCAGATGCAGCGAAGTGCGGCAGATATGGGCATTGAGCCGCCAATCGTGCTCCCGATAGTCGGTCTCGATGACCTCATCGCACGCACCCGAGGCGTCCTCCTCCCCGTCGATCGTTCCATAGGCCAGGGCCTCGACGGAATCGACCTCCCGCTCCCAATCCGAGACCGGGCTGTCTTCCCGAGCGCAAAGTTCCGTGAGGGTATCCCCCTCCACCGCAACGCACTCCGCCACACCACGGCAAAGCCATCCGCCGCCCACGACCACTACGGCCAGGCAACAGATCCACCACATGATATGACGCACGTTTTGCATACGCTCCGAAAAATTTATTCTATAAAACGGTTTGTTCCTTTTTTTCAAAAAATCTACTGCGGAATGAAGATGTAGGTAATCGTTCCGCTCTGTTTGGCCGGCGCCGAGTCGTCGATGTTGAACCGCGACAGACGGGCCGCACGCAGGGCCGCATCGCGCATACAGTCATCCCCGCCCCCGGTCACACGGGCATTGATCACCTTGCCCGCACGGTCGATCGTGGCCGCCACTACGACCTCTCCTCCGCCCTCGCACAGGTAGGCCGGAATCTCCAGATGCCACGACTTGCGCACCGGATCCACAAACGAGAACGACACCGTCACCCGTCCCTTCACCTTGCGGTCCTCCCGCTTGGGTCCCTGCTGCCCCTCGGAGCGCTGGCTGATCTTCTGCTCCTCGGCCAAAGCCTGCTCCCAGGCCTCGCGGTTGGCCTGCATCCGCGCCTGGGCATCGGCCGCGGCATCGTTCAAGGCGGCAGCATCGCTTCCGCGGTCGTCCTTGAGATCCTCATTCAGGGCATTCTCGTTCGAGGCACGGTTCTTCACCGAACTCCAGTCGAAGGGATCCTGCTGCCGCTGCCGTACCTCCTGCTCCAGCTTCTCCTTCTGTTTCTCCAGATCGGTCAGGGCCTGAAGGTCGATATACATGGTCTGCGACACGGCCTTGCGCCCCACGACAATGCGCGAGCCGACAAAGACGATCATCAGCACCAGATAGGCGATCAACGTCACACACAATCCGATCCTGTGGTCATAGGCCCACGATCCGGCATCCTCGCGACGGTTGTCGAACGGGAGTTTGAGCCGCTGCCGACGCCGGGCCCGGGAATCGTGTGCCGACCCCACCCCTCCGGGTAGCGACTCCTGCCCCGAGGGGTGTTCCCCGGGTAGATCGGATCTGTTTTCGGAATTGATATCTGCCATTGAATAAGGTCAATATTTCGCACAAAAATAGTTTTTTTTAACGATTTTTCATATATTTGTGCAAATTTAAATTTTAAATTCGTTCATAATGTCTACCAAACAGCAAACGCTCAAAGCCCCCGTTTCCTTCTCGGGAAAGGGTCTGCATACAGGCGTCAAAGTGACCATGACCGTTAACCCGGCCGATGCAAACACAGGTATCGTGTTCCGCCGCATCGACCTTGAGGGACAACCTACGATCCCCGCATTGTGCGACAATGTGGTGGACACCTCGCGCGGCACCACCATCGAGGTGGGCGGTAACCGCGTCGCAACCATCGAACATATCATGTCGGCCCTCTGGACGCTCGGCGTCGACAACGCCCTGATCGACATCGACGCCCCCGAAACCCCCATCATGGACGGTTCGGCCCGAGAATACGCCCGGGCAATCACCGAAGTGGGAACCGAAGAGCAGGCCGCCGAACGCACATATTACCACGTCACCGAGAAGATGGTCTATACCATCCCCGAAAAGGGCGTGGCAATCATCCTCTACCCCGATGACGAATTCTCCGTGTCGCTCCACGTCGACTACAACTCGAAGGTCATCGGCAACCAGTACGCCACCTTCGATCCGGGCGACAACTTTGCCGACAAGATCGCTCCGTGCCGAACGTTCGTCTTCCTGCACGAGATCGAGCCGCTGATCAAGATGGGTCTGATCAAGGGCGGTGACCTGGACAACGCCATCGTCGTGGTCGAGAACCCCGTTCCCGAGGAGCAGAAGGAACACCTCATCAAGGCATTCAACAAACCCGGAATCGAGATCAAGGAGGGCTATCTGAACAACCTCGAACTGCGTTGCAGCAACGAGCTGGCCCGCCACAAGCTGCTCGACCTACTGGGTGACTTCGCCCTGCTGGGCGTGCGCATCAAGGGCCGCGTATGGGCCACCCGCCCCGGCCACTTCGCCAACACCGAATTCATGAAGCAGCTCAAGCGTACGATCCGTCGCGGCGGCGAGAAACCCCGCTACCAGTACGACTGCCGCAAACCGGCCCTCTACGACATCAACGACATCCGCCGCATGCTACCCCACCGTCCGCCGTTCCTGCTGGTCGACCGCATCTTCCACTGCGACCAAAACTCGGTGGCCGGAATCAAGAACGTCACGATGAACGAGCCGTTCTTCGTGGGTCACTTCCCCGAGGAACCCGTCATGCCGGGCGTGCTGATCGTCGAGGCTATGGCCCAGTGCAGCGGCATCATGGTGCTGAGCAACGTCGAAGACCCGGAGCACTACTCGACCTACTTCATGAAGATCGACAAGGTGAAATTCAAGCATAAGGTCGTCCCCGGCGATACGCTTCAATTCGAGATTCATCTGCTGGAGCCCATCCGCCGCGGAGTGGCCCTGGTCGAGGCCAAGGCCTTTGTCGGCGAGACCCTCGCCTGCGAGGCCGAGCTGATGGCTCAGATCGTCAAGAACAAAAAATAGCACAGGAAGATGATCAGCCAGTTAGCTTATGTACATCCCGACGCCCGTCTGGGTCGGGATGTCACGGTAGAGCCGTTTGCCTACATCGCCGCCGACGTCAAGATCGGCGACGGATGCTGGATCGGCCCGGGTGCGGTGATCCACGACGGTGCCCGCATCGGTAAAAATTGCAAGATCCACACGGCAGCCTCGATCGCGTGTCTGCCCCAGGATCTGAAGTTCCAGGGTGAGGTCACCACGGCCGTCATCGGCGACAACAACGACATCCGCGAATATGTCACCATCAGCCGCGGTACGGCTTCGACCGGAACGACGATCGTCGGCAACAACAACCTGTTGATGGCCTACGTCCACGTCGGACACGACTGCGTGGTGGGCAGCAACTGCGTGATCGCCAACCGTGTATCGCTCGCCGGAGAGGTACACGTGGGCGACTGGGTAGTGATCGGCGGCCATGCCGCCATCCACCAGTGGACCCACATCGGCGACCACTCGATGATTCAGGGCGGCTCGCTCCTGGGTCAGGATCTGCCGCCCTATGTGATCGTGCGCAACGACACGCTGCGTTTCGCCGGAATCAACAAGGTGGGACTCTCGCGCCGCGGATTCACCCCCGAGCGCATCCGCGAGATCCACGACGCCTGTCGCATCCTGTTCCAGAACGACCTGAACTATATGGAGGGTTGTGACCGTGTGGAGCGGGAAGTGCCTCAGAGCGAGGAACGCGACCGTCTGATCGGATTTATCCGCTCCTCGAAGCGCGGTATCATCAAACCTTACGCTTCAAAACAGCGCGAAGAGTAATTTTTACTCATAAATATTGTCATATCAGATTTTTTTCACTATCTTTGCCGATGCAAAGGTGATGAAAAGGGAGGTAAGGGGACGTCAGTCCCCTTCTTTCATACATATGGGTTTCCCGCGAGGGGAAATCCCTTACTTATAATAGGTCACCCGCACCCCGTGCCGCCCTCCGGCGGAGCGGCCGGACGACCGGAGCACCCCAACCGACGCAACGCGCCCCGAACAGCACACGCGAAGCGATCGGAACGACACATCCCCATGCGCTGCGACCGGACCGGGAGCCCGCCCACCGACAGCCCGCGGACCAAAGATTCCCCGCAGGAAGTCCGTCCGCAAGATTTTCAACGGGGAGGTGAAATCCGAACCTCCGACAGTCAGTAACACCGGTGCCGTCAGTAACAAAAAACGAAACTATCAAAATATGATCGATACCAAGAAAATAGTGGCATTAGCCGAGCAGAAGATGGAGGGAACGGATCTCTTCGTCGTTGAATGTAGCGTATCCCCGGCCAACGAAATCGAACTGACGATCGACAGCGACAAGTCGGTGGCCATCGACACGTGTGTGGAGTTGAGCCGCGCCATCGAGGCAGAACTCGACCGCGAGGAGGAGGACTTCTCGCTGATGGTGGCATCGGCCGGCATCGGCTCGGAGCTCAAGTCCCTGCGCCAATACCGCAAACTCGTCGGCCGTTCGGTCGAGGTGCTGCTCCTGAACGGCATCAAGATCCTGGCCCGCCTCGACGAGGTGACCGACGAGGGCATCACGCTCTTCTACGAAGAGAAACAGGCCGTCGAGGGTCACAAGCGCAAACAGCTCGTGCAGGTCTCGCACCCCTACCCCTTCTCCGAAATCAAATACACCAAGGAGTGGATCGACTTCAAGTAGCCGCCCCACCCCGGACAACGACATGGAAAATAAGTAAAACAAACAAAAGATAATCAATCATTCATGGACAATCTCAATCTGATCAGCAACTTTGCCGAGTTCAAAGAGCTGAAGCACATCGACAAATCGACGATGATCGGCGTATTGGAAGACGTATTCCGCCACGCCCTGCAAAAACAGTACGAAACGGATGAGAACTTCGACGTCATCATCAACCCCGAGAAGGGCGATCTGGAGATCTGGCGCAACCGCACGGTCGTGGAGGACGATGCTGTGGAGGATCCCAATTCTCAGATCGGCGTGTCGGAGGTCAAGGCCATCGACCCCACCTATGAGATCGGCGACGAGTATGCCGACGAGATCAAGCTCGCGTCGTTCGGCCGCCGTACGGTATTGTCGCTGCGTCAGAACCTGGCCTCGCGTATCCTCGACCTGGAGAAGGCCAACCTCTACGAGAAATACTCGGCCAAGGTAGGCGACATCGTCACGGGCGAGGTCTACCAGGTGTGGAAGAAGGAAGTGCTCATCCTCGACGACGAGGAGAACGAGCTGATCCTGCCCAAAACCGAGCAGATCCCCAACGACTTCTACCGCAAGGGCGACACGATCAAGGCCATCGT
>JAHHQK010000040.1 GCA_020026435.1 Alistipes sp.
ACCGATAAGTTTTTACTGAGAAATAATGCGTGACACAGTTTATTTTACACTACCGTTGGGTATGGCTCATTTCTTGATTTAATACATTTACCATCAGGTATTCTTCCATTGTTTCTTTTATTATTCTGAATCCCAACTTTAGATACATATTGACGGCATAGTTGGATTTTTGCACCGAAAGTGATATGCGATTATATCCCTTGCTTTTAAGCAATGCTCTCATCTCATTCATTAAATGACTTCCAATGCCTTTGTTGCGGTATTCTTTATATAAAGAAATGGCAAGAGAGGGAGTTTGATTGTCTATATGTCCGTAATCATCCATGATTCGTGTCCACACAGCACCTATTACTTCTCCGTCATAATCGGCAACCAAACAAAAGTCATCCTTTTTTGTTCCAAAATACTCGATGTAGAGTTGCAATTCCGGCAGGTTTACTACTTCCCTTGAAGGAGGTTTCATTCCCTCCGGGATGAATATGGCCTCATAGAGAAAATTCTTTAACAGGGGGACTTCATCCTGACGCAAGGGGCGGATAGTGTAATTTATTGTTTGATTCATGCTGCTCACATTTTAATTTCAAACCTGTAAATGCAGGCTTTGCCTGCCGGGTTTCAGACCGTTTTGTTCGGCCCTTGCCGTAAGCCCGATTGCAATACCGATCGCCGCCCCAATCTTTATAACCTATCCAGACATCTCCGGATCTTCTCGCTGCTGTCGCGAACCTCCTCTTCGGAGATGGTCAGCGGGGGCGAGATGCGGAATGCCGTGTCGCAGAAGAGGAACCAGTCGCTCATGATGCCTTCCTGGGCGAAAAGCTCCATCATTCGGAACATCTTCTCCGCAAAACCCAACTCCACGGCCAGCAGAAGTCCCGACCGCCGGATTTCGAGCACTTGGGGATGATCCTTCAGGAGGGATTCATAAAGCGCACCCTTCTGTTCGACCTGCTCCACGACGTGATGCTCCGTGAGGTAGTTCAGCGCGGCCAAACCTGCGGCACAACATACGGGATGGCCGCCGAAGGTGGTGATATGACCCAGGACGGGATTGGTCTGAAGCGTGTCCATGATCTCGTGGGTCGAGGCGAAGGCTCCCAGGGGCATACCGCCGCCGAAGGCCTTGGCCAAACAGATGATGTCGGGGATGACCCCGTATTTGAGCGAGGCGAACATTTCGCCCGTGCGTCCCATGCCGGTCTGGATCTCGTCGAAGATGAGCAGTGCCCCCACCTCGTCGCAACGACGGCGCAGTGCCTCCAGATAACCCTCCTTCGGGGGGCGGACTCCCGCTTCTCCCTGTACCGGCTCGGTGATGACACAGGCCGTGCGCTCGGTGATCTGGTCCAGATCCTCAAACGAGTTGAACGAGATGGAGCGGATGTCGGGAATCAACGGTCGGAAGGCATTCTTCCACTCCTCGCCCTCGGGCGATCCCATCAGACACATGGCCCCGTGGGTCGAACCGTGATAGGCCCGGCGCATGGAGATGATCTCCGTGCGGTGGGTGTATCGCTTGGCCAATTTCAAGGCTCCCTCGACCGCCTCGGCACCCGAGTTGACGAAGTAGACACTCTCCAGCGATCCGGGGAGCAGCGCGGCGATTCGCGAGGCATACTCCACCTGGGGCGTCTCGACCAGCTCGCCATAAACCATCACATGCATGTAGCGTGCGGCCTGATCCTGCACGGCCTTCACCACCTCGGGATTGGCGTGCCCCACGTTGCTCACCGAGACTCCCGCCACCAGGTCGTAGTAGCGTTTGCCCTCGGGGGTGTAGAAGAACGAACCTTCGGCACGCTCGACCTCCACCATCATCGGCGAGGGCGATGTCTGTGCCACATGAGCCAAAAACTGTTTGCGTAAGATATTCATGATATTCTGTAATGATACATTTCTCTTTTTTTATTCCTGCTCCTCCTTCGGCTCGGGCAGCGGGTCGCCCAGCTCGCGGTTGAGGATGGCGGCGGCGTTCTTCACGGAGGTGAACATCCACTCGTAGAGGGTTTCGAGCCGCTCCCCGTCGGAAAGCCGCCAATCCTCCACATCGCGGCGGATGCGCTGCGTGAGGGTGTAGATCAGAATCGCCGCCGAGGCCGACACGTTGAGACTTTCGACCATGCCGCACATCGGGATGCGGAGGAACTCGTCGGCCGCCGCGATCACCTCGGGCGAGATGCCGGCGTGTTCCGTGCCGAAGACTAGAGCGAATTTGCCGCGCGAGACATCGAATGTCTCGGGGGTGGTGTCCTCGCGGTGGGGCGTGGTGGCCACGATGCGGTAGCCCTGACGGCGCAGCTCGGTGAGGGCCTCCCCGGTGGTGGCGTGCCGCGAGACGTTGATCCAGCGGTCCGTGCCGCGCACCACCGACGCACTCGGCTCGAAACGGCACACCGACTCCACGGTATGCATGTCCTGCACCCCGAAGGCCTCGCAGTGGCGGATCAGAGCCGCGGCATTCTGTCCGTGGTACATATTTTCGGCCAATACGGTCATGTAGCGCGTGCGGCTGTCGAGCGTTGTCGACAGGATCGAGTGCCGTTCTTCGGTCATGAACTCCGCCAGAAGCTCTATGCGGCGACGGTACCAGTCGGGGGTTCTATTTTCGGTATTTTTCATCTTCGTCGAGTATTTTCAGATAGCTCTCATAGCGGGCATAGGCGATCCGGCCCTCCTTGACGGCTTCGATCACGGCACAGCCCGGTTCGTGGGTGTGGGTGCAGTTGTAGAAGCGGCATCCCTCGGCTGCGCGCATCATTTCGGGGAAGTAGTGCCACAGCTCGTTGTCGTCGATGTCGATCAGTCCGAATCCCTTGATGCCCGGGGTGTCGATCACGGCCCCTCCGCCCGAGAGTGGATACATCGTCGAGAAGGTGGTCGTGTGACGCCCCTTGTGGTGACTCTCGGAGATCTCGCCCGTGCGGATGTCGAGCGTGGGGTCGATGGCCTTCACCAGGGTCGACTTGCCTACGCCCGAGTTGCCCGAAAGCAGGGTGATGTTGTCGGTGAGCAGTTCGCGTACGCGCTCCAGACCGATACCTTCCACCGAAGAGAGCTCCACCACCTCGTAGCCGATCCCTTCGTACACCGCGCGGAACTCTTCGATCGCTTCGCGTGGCTGGAGGTCGATCTTCGCGAGGAGGATCGTGACGGGGATCTTGTAGGCCTCGCACGTCACCAGGAAACGGTCGACAAACTCGACGGGGGTCTCCGGCGAACGGAGTGTGACCATCAGCAGCGCACGGTCGATGTTGGCGGCGATGATGTGGGATTCGCGCGAGAGGTTTGAAGCTCGGCGGATGACGTAGTTGCGGCGGGGAATGATGTCGAGGATGACATGGTCGCCGTTTTCGTCCATCTCGCAGCGCACTTCGTCGCCTACGACCACCGGGTTGGTCGAGCGTACGCCCTTCAGACGCAGGCGTCCGCGGATGCGGCAGGCGAGGATCTCGCCCTCGTGGAGAACGTCGTACCAGCTGCCCGTGGAGCGGATTACGACTCCTGTAAATTGTTTTCCCATGGGAGGTTGTTTTTCAGTTGGTTAATCTTTTCCTCGGTGGAGGGTATCTCGCGCTCGATCCACTCGAAGAGCGGGAAGAGGGAGTTGACCAGCCCGATCATGGGTCGGTAGGAGACCGATTGGGCCAGGGTCTGTTCCTGCACGAAGGAGTATTTGCGGTTGAGGACGTCGAAGGTGGTCATCAGCACGCTGAGCATCAGGGCGTATTTCAGCACCGAGACACAGACGCCGAGCAGGATGTCGGCCGTGCCCAGTCCCGCGAAGCGGAACACGCGGCGGATGAACCTGCCCGCGAAGGCCACACCCAGGGTCACGCCCATCAGTATGATGGTGAATCCCGCAGGGGTGGAGAACTGGGGGTCGATTTTGAGCCATGCGCCCGTCTCGGCTCCCCATCTGATGGCGAGCCATACGGCGGCGGCAAGGCCCGCAAGGCTGCATATCTGCATGATGAAGCCCCTTCGCCAGCCGTTCCACACGGCGATGAAGAGTACCAGGCAGACAATGAGATCAATGGTATTCAATAAGGTCTTGTTTTTATGAATTTGAGTGTAAAGGTACGTTTTTTTTGAAGATAGCCCAAAAAAAGCGTATTTCCTCCCGAAAAATCGGTGGTTCTCAATCCGTTCGGCATTTCCTCTGCCGGGCGGAGGCTGCTTTGCGGCGGGGAGCAGAGTCGGGGACGGGGTGCAAAAGGGAGAAACCGATCAAAATTATCGCCCCGGCAAAGAGCGTGTTCATGGGTTATTTTATATCTTTGCAAAAAATTAAATGCCTTATGAAACGAACGATATATGTCTTCCTGGCTCTGATCGCGACGCTGACGACAGTCCTTCCGTCAAAGGCCCGCGAGGTGATCTCCCTGAATGAGGGATGGCGTTTTTTCTTCCGTTACGAGAACTCCTCGGACGATGCCTGTTATGTCACCCTGCCTCATACCTGGAACGTAAACCCCCGCGACGAGAGCGGACTCTCGGAGCAGACGGGTAACTATATCAATGCCCTCTATATCCCCGACACGTGGAGCTCGAAGCGCATCTTCCTGAAGTGTTACGGTGTGCAGTCGTCGGCCGACCTGTTTGTCAACGGGTGCTTCATCGGCAACCACCGCGGAGCTGCCACGGCCTTCGCCTTCGAGATCACCGACCGGGTGCGTTTCGGCGAGGAGAACAAGATCCTCTTCATGGTGAGCAACGCCGCCCGCCCCGATCTGCTGCCCACCTCGTCGGATATGAATTTCTACGGAGGGATCTACCGCAATGTCGAACTCATCGTCACCGAAAAGACGGCCGTGTCGCCCCTCTACTTGGGTTCGACCGGTGTACTGGTACATCCGGAGAAGGTCTCGGCCGAGAAGTGCGAAGGTGAGGTCGAACTGCATCTGTTGTCGAATCTGAGCAGTTGTGCCGTTAACCTTGCGATCCTGGATCGGGAGGGTCAGTGCGTCTATGCCCACCATCACAAGGTGAAGGTCGACGACAAACCGCTGATGATCCCCTTCCGGGTCGAGGAGCCTGCTCTGTGGAGTCCCGAGGAGCGGAGTCTCTATACCGTCTCGGTGGCTTTGCACGACAACGACAGCGAGCAGTTGCTGGACAGTGTGGCTGTGCGTACGGGATTCCGTGCCCTGGAGCTTTCGGCATCGGGCGGATTCAGGATCAACGACCAGAGAATCGACATGAAGGGCGTGTCGTTGTTCCACGACAATGTGGTCTCAGGAGGCATTATGACCCCCGAGGATATGGAGTGCGACCTGGAGGTGATCCGCGACCTGGGAGCCAACGCCATCCGTTCGGCCGTCATGCCCCATCCCCAACCCTTCTACGACCGTTGTGACGAGGAGGGATTGCTGGTGTGGGTCGATGTGCCGTTGCACCGCACCTTCCTCAGTGACATGAGCTATATCCCCACTCCCCGTTTCGAGGAGAACGGCTTGGAGCAACTGCGCGAGATCGTGGCGCAGAACATCAACCATCCCTCGGTGGTGATGTGGGGCATCTTCTCGCGACTGTGGCAGAGGGGCGACGATCCGCTGGCCTATGTACGCCGTCTGAACCAGGAGGCCCATACGCTCGATGCGTCGCGTCCGACGGTGGCCGCAAGCGACCAGGACGGCGATCTGAACTTCGTCACCGACGGTGTGGTCTGGTTGCCGAACATGGGCTGGGAGCGGGGGCAGACCCAGGATGTTAAGGTGTGGAGCCGGAATATGCGCAAGAACTGGGCCCATCTGGCTTCGGGTGTGGCCTACGGTGCGCCGGGTATGCCGGGCCATCGCATCAATGCCGGAGCGGGGCTGGTGCAGACCAAATGGTTCCCCGAGGAGCGTCAGACGCGTTTCCACGAGGACTATGCCTCGATTCTCCACGGCGACAGCCTCTTTTGGGGTATGTGGATCAACAACCTGTTCGACTACGGATCGGCACGCCGTCCCTACGGCATCAACTGCGAGGGCATGGTGTCGATCGACCGTCGTGACAAGAAGGATATATACTACCTCTACCGTGCCCTGTGGAACCGCCGCGAGCCGACGCTGCATCTGACCGAGAAACGTCACGTGTTGCGCGACAGCGAGCCGCAGGTCTTCCACATCTACTCCTCGGAGGGTATGCCCTCGCTGGTGGTGGGGGCCGACTCGGTGGCCGTCAAGGAGTACGGGCCGTGCCAGTACTACACGGATCCCGTGCCGCTCAAGATGGAGACGGTCGAGGTGAAGGTGGCGGCGGGAGCCCTGCGCGACAGTGTCACTTTGCGCGTAGGGATGCTGCCAAAGTCGAAATAGACTCGGGACCCTCGGCGAACAGCAGATCTATGAACGAGAGGTTGGACGCGAAGGGCTGACGGTCGGAAAAGACCTGGAAATAGGGTTCGGCAACAAATGCCGAGCCCTCTTTTTGTTTGGGGCGGAGATCCAGGTCGCCGTCGGCGGCCGTGATGTAGTGGTCGCTCACCGCGGGCATGGTCACTCCCGCCGCCCGGCACAGGCAACGGGTGATTTCGAGATTGTAGTCGATCAGGAACTTCCATTCGCGGCGGTAGAACGGCTCGATCAGTTCGGCATAGTAGTCGAAATAGGGCGAACCCTTGTAGGAGGCCACTAATGCACCCCAATGCTGGTGTTGCCAGCGTTTGGAGTAGTCGAGTCTCATGTCGCACATGGGGGTGCGGGGACGGTTGGCGTTGCGCACCTGGGCACTCAGGTCCATCACCCCGTCGGGGGCGAGGATGCGGGTGCGGTTGCGCTCCGAGCGTTTGATGAAATGCTCGCCCAGGTCGATTGTGCAGTCGCCCGCCTTGGCGTAGGCGAACCACTCCACCGAGGGAAGGTAGGCCGAAGGTAAGATGATCATGATGAATGGGGTTGTTTGCAGGTTTGCTGTCTGATTACGGGGTGTGTGGCGAAAAAAGCCCCGCATCCGGTGGCTGCAAGGCTTGGGGCGGGTAAGGACGGCGGCGGAAGTCCCCGCGTCCTATGCTTCGGGGTCTGTCCAGTCGCCGTTTTTCTTGATCAGCTCGATCAGATGGTCTAAAGCCTCTTCCTGGGGAATGTTGCGCTCGATCACCTCGCGCCCTTTGTAGAGGGTGATGCGGTTGGGGGCGGCGCCCACATATCCGTAGTCGGCGTCGGCCATCTCGCCCGGACCGTTGACGATGCAGCCCATGATGCCGATCTTGAGGTTCTTGAGGTGTCCCGTGCGGGCCTTGATGTCGGCCAGGGTCTGCTCGATGTCGTAGAGCGTGCGGCCGCAGCTGGGGCAGGCGATGTATTCGGTGTGGGAGAAGCGCACGCGGGCCGATTGGAGGATGTGAAGTTCCACCTCGCGGATCTGTGCGGGGGTGAAGGCCGGGGCGTCGATCCAGATACCGTCGGCCAGTCCGTCGAGGAAGAGCGGGCCGAGATCGGCGGCGGCCTTCACGGCCATGGTCTCCAGGTCGGTGTCCTCGTAGCGGCGTTTGACGATGACGGGTTCGTCGGCCTGTTCCAGGTTGAGGATCGCGGCACGCAGCTCGGCCGTGGGGTTCTCCGAGGTGGATTCCAGGAGGCGGAATCCCTCGTGCGGTTCACTGTGGATGACGGGCGTGGTGATGGTCGAGCGGCGGCGGAAGACCGTGGGGGAGTAGCGTTCGGGGTGCTTGACCTCGAAGACTCCGGGACGGGAGGCGAAGTGTTCAACTAGAAGACGGGCCACCGGAATCTCGTTCTCGGGAGCCTCGGTGAGCGATACGCGGATCGTGTCGCCCAGGCCGTCGGCCATCAGCGCACCGATGCCCACGGCACTTTTGATGCGGCCCTCCAGTCCGTTGCCGGCCTCGGTGACGCCCAGGTGGATCGGGTAGTGCATCCCCTCGCTGTCCATGGCCTCGATCAGCAGGCGGTAGGCGATGACCATCACCCTGGTGTTGGACGATTTCATCGAGACGACCACCTGGTCGAAGTCGTGCTTTTGGCACACGCGCAGGAACTCCATGGCGGCGGCGACCATACCCTCGGGGGTGTCGCCCAGTTCGTCGAAGATGCGCTTGCCGAGTGAGCCGTGGTTCACGCCGATACGCAGGGCCACGCCCCGTTCACGGCACTGCTCGATCAGGGCGTCGAGTTCGCCATGGTCGGTACGGTAGTTGCCCGGGTTGATGCGCACCTTGTCGACATGACGGGCAGCCACGGCGGCCACCTCCGGCAGGAAGTGGATGTCGGCCACCAGAGCCGTGTCGAAACCCTCGCGGCGCAACTCCGCGGTGATGTTACCCAGGTTCTCGCCCTCGCGGCATCCCTGGGCCGTGAGGCGTACGATGGGGCCTCCGGCACGGGCTATGCGTTTGATCTGTTCGACACAGGCCTGGGTGTCGTTGGTGTCGGTATTGGTCATGGATTGGACGGCCACGGGGTGGCCCGAGCCGATGACTGTGTGTCCGATGCGCACCTCGCACGTCGGGCGACGGCTGAATTGGGTAAGATTCATTGTGACTTGTTTTTTATATCTTCACAAAAACGGCGGCGGGGAGGGGGCGGGGCTGTCTAAGTCCGCATTGCCCGACGCTGCTCTGCCGGACCGCATTATATTCGGCAAATATACGAAAAGGAGGGGGCAATGGCAAGCGGAAAACGCAGTTTGGTGCAGAAGTCCCGTGGGGCAACGGTCCGGAGCGGAGGCAGGCTCTGTTTCCGGAATCCGGAGCGGCGGGGGCGGGGTGAAAAGAAATCGGGGTGGAATTGCCGATTTTATCGAAAAATATTATATTTGTAAATTATAGATAATGTTTTCGCGTGGATAATTATTGGGATCGAGATGTGAAATTTGTCCCGGGAGTCGGTGAAGCCCGGGCCAAGGTGTTGGAACGGGAGTTGGGAATCACGACGCTCGGCGATCTGCTGGGCCACTATCCGTTCCGCTATATCGACCGCACGCGGATCTATCGTATCGGCGAGATCTCCGAAGCCTCGAATCTGAGCTATGTGCAGTTCCGCGCCCGAATCGTGGGTGTGGCCTATGCCGGCGAGGGGCGCAAGCGGAGGTTCACGGCCTATGCCCAGGACGAAACCGGACGCGCCGAGCTGATCTGGTTCCAGGGCATCAAGTGGATCGAAAAACGCGTGGAGGTCGGGCGCGAATACCTCGTTTTCGGCCGGCCGTCGTTCTTCCGCGGAAGTCTTAATATGGCCCATCCCGAGCTGGAGACCATCGAGCAGGCCCTCTCGCGCAAGGCCGAGAGCGGGATGCAGGGTATCTATCCCTCGACCGAGAAGATCACGAACCTCTTCGGCACGAAGGGCATGTACCGCGTGATCTGCAGTGCGTGGGCCCTGGCCGGACAGCATATCCGGGAGACCCTGCCCGAGGAGTTGAGGCGGAGGTGCGGGCTGATGTCCCTCGGGGAGGCGGTCTATAACGTCCATTTCCCCCAGTCGCAGGAGTCGTTGCGCCGGGCGCAGGAGCGTCTGAAGTTTGACGAATTGCTGGGCGTGCAGCTCAACATCCAGCAGCGGCGCACGGAGCGTATGGCGCGCAACAACGGTTTTCTTTTCCCGCGTGTGGGTCATGCCTTCAATACCTTTTTCAACGAAAAACTTCCCTTCCCGCTGACCGGAGCCCAGAAGCGCGTGATCCGCGAGATTCGCAACGACACGGTGACAGGATTCCAGATGAACCGTCTCCTGCAGGGCGACGTCGGCAGCGGCAAGACCCTCGTGGCACTCATGTCGATGCTGCTGGCCGTCGACAACGGATTCCAGGCCTGCATGATGGCCCCGACCGAGATCCTGGCCCGCCAGCATTTCGCCACCATCACCCGTATGCTGGAAGGCGTGGGGGTGAAGTGTGCCATACTGACCGGAGCGTCGAAGAGCCGCGAGCGCAAGGAGTCGCTCGAGGGGATCGCCTCGGGGGAGGTGAAGATACTGATCGGCACCCATGCCCTGATCGAGGAGCGGGTGCAGTTTCTCAACCTGGGATTTGTGGTCATCGACGAGCAGCACCGCTTCGGTGTGGAGCAGCGCGCACGGATGTGGACCAAGAATGCCCGTCCGCCCCATATCCTGGTGATGACCGCCACCCCAATTCCCCGCACGCTGGCCATGACCCTCTACGGCGACCTGGATGTCTCGGTGATCGACGAACTGCCGCCCGGACGACACCCCATCCGCACGGTCCACTACACCGATTCGGCCCGTCTGAGGCTGTGGGGATTCATGCGGCAGGAGATCAAGAAGGGCCGTCAGGTCTATGTGGTCTATCCGCTCATCAAGGAGTCGGAGTCGATGGACTACAAGGATCTCACGGACGGCTACGAGGCCATTTCGCGCGATTTTCCGCTGCCCGAATACGTTACGACCATCTGTCACGGCAAGATGAAGCCCGCCGACAAGGAGGAGTCCATGCGGCAGTTCAAGTCGGGCGAGGCCGACATCATGGTGGCCACATCGGTCATCGAGGTGGGGGTCGATGTGCCGAATGCCACGGTGATGGTCATCGAGTCGGCTGAGCGGTTCGGTCTTTCGCAGCTGCACCAGTTGCGCGGGCGTGTGGGCCGAGGCGGGGAGCAGTCCTACTGCATACTCATGTCGGGCGAGAAGCTCTCTCGGGATTCGCGGGCGCGGCTCGATGCCATGTGCGAGACCTCGGACGGATTCCGCCTGGCGGAGCTGGATCTCAAACTGCGCGGTGCGGGCGACATCAACGGCACGCAGCAGAGCGGCATGGCCTTCGATCTGAAGATCGCAAACCCGACCCTCGACCAGGAACTTCTGGCGCGGACCCGTGACGAGGCCATCGCCATCCTGGAGCGTGATCCCGGGCTGAAACTCCCCGAAAACCGGGGACTCGAAGAGTTGCGCCGCCGTCATTCGGGGCGCGAGGAGATCGACTTTTCGCGAATCTCCTGAGAATATTGGTCTGAAACCTGTAAAAACGAACGGATATATGAAACGATTTCTGATGACAATACTGCTGCTGGCGGCGGCTCTGCCTCTCTCGGCCCAACTCTACCATCCGGGCGAGGTGCTCGAATACCGCGTCAGCTACAAGGCGCGGATGTTCCCCAATACGGAGGTCGGCACCGTGACGCTGACCACCGAGAACGATGGCCGGGGCTACAAGGTCGTGGGTGTGGGACGCACGCTGCCCACCTACCGCTGGTTCTTCAACCTGGAGGATATCTACACCCTGGAGGTCGATCCCCAGAGCCTGCGTACGCGCTCTTTCGTGAGCGACATCCACGAGGGGGACTACACCTTCAACAGCCGCTATGACTACGACTGGGACTCCCTGCGTGTGAACACCGTATGGCACAGCCGCAAAAACCCCGAAAACCGCAGGACGATGATCCTCACGGAGGAGAGCATGGATCCCATTTCGCTCTTCTTCAAGATGCGTTCGGCCAATGCGGATGACTTTGTCGAGGGGGAGGTCAAGGAATTGCAGATGGTGCTCCAGGACACGATCCGCCCGCTGCATTACCGCTTCCTGGGACGCGAGAGCAAGCGCATCCGCAACATGGGGCGTTTCGAGACCCTCAAGTTCGAGTGCGAACTGGGATCGTCGGAGGGTTTCTCCTTTACCGACGGCACGATCTTCACCATCTGGATCTCGGACGACGAGAACAAAATCCCGCTCTATATCGAGTCGCCGGTGCGGGTCGGCAGCATCCAAGGCTACATTTCAAGCTACAAAGGGCTTAAATATCCGGTCAAAAGTAAAGTAAAATAAATTTTTTCATTACCTTTGAGGCGATGGCGGCCCTGCGGGGCGGGGGCGTTCCCTGTGGGGAGCGACGGTCCCGGGCCGTGAAGAAAAAACAGACAATTGGTAAATCTTAAAATTTATGGAGGAGAACAATAAAGGATATAATCCCTCGGAACTGGAGGAAGAAGAGGATTATATGTACCAACAGCCCGACGGCGGAAAGTCGATACGCGGTTATCGGATTGTGATCATCATCCTTTCGGTGATTCTGGTGGCCATCTCGGTCCTGTATTACAGCATCCACCGTCAGCAGATGATCGACAATGAACTGTTGCAGGCCGATCGCGATTCGATCCAGTGCGACCTGGGCCGTCTGATGAACGATTACGACAATCTGCAGATCGCCAACGACACCATCTCGGCCAACCTGGCCGTGGAGCGCAACCGCGCCGATTCGCTGATGTCGCGTCTGAAGAAGGAGCGTTCGTGGAGCCTGTCCAAGATCAAGCAGTATGAGAAGGAGGTCGGCACGCTGCGTTCGCTGATGAAGGGTTACATCCATCAGATCGACTCGCTCAACACGCTCAACAAGAAACTCATCAACGAGAACGTAGGCTACCGCAAGGAGATCTCGTCGGCAAAACTGCGTGCCGATATGGCCGAGGAGAAAGCCGCCGAGCTGGACAACAAGGTGCGTGTGGGTTCGGTCATCAAGGCCCGCAACATCAACCTCGTGGCCCTCAGCAGCCGCAGCAACCCCGTGTCGAGAATCAAGAATGCCGCCCGTCTGCGTGTGGACTTCGTGATGACGGCCAACGAACTGGCCAACCCCGGCAACAAGGCCGTCTATGTGCGTATCTCGTCGCCCGATGGATATGTCCTCACCACCGAGGCCATGCCCACCTTCGACTTCGACGGCGAGCGTCTGAGCTATTCGGCCATGCGTGAGGTCGACTATCAGAACCAGGATCTGGAGGTCGGCATCTACTTCAACTCGACGGGATTCACCGCCGGAACCTATCTCGTGCAGCTCTACTGCGACGGCCGCATGATCGGCGAGGCGAAGATCCCGATGAGATAGTCCCCCTGCAAGGTGTTTTACCGCCCCCTTCGATGTGGGGCGGATGGATAGATGGCAGTCTGAGGAATCGAAAGATTCTTCAGACTGCTTTTTTGTGTCTTGCGGAGGATGTTTTGCGGAGGGGTGTCGTGGCGGGTTTCCGCAGAGGATTTTGCGGGCGTTCTCCTGCGGGGGGAGCGAAGGGTTTGGAAGGAAAACGGAGGAGAATTTGGGGCTTTTGCGGGGGTGACGAAAAGATTGGTCCGGCAGGAGGGCTTGGTATTGGGAAAAGGAACGGGTGGGGTTGGAGGGTGGTGAAAAGAACGAGAATTTTGCGGCGGGGCAGACGGAGTATCGGGGGGGGCAGAAAATAGGAGATTGCGGTATGGGGTGAGGAATGGACGAAAAAACGGGACAACCTCAAACAAGGTTGTCCCGTTTTTGTTGCAGGAATTTTCGTCCCGACTATTTCGCTTCGTCCTTGAACAGATCCAGCTCTCCGAGCTCCACCTTGCGGTGGATGGCTGCCAGTTCGGCGATGACCGGGGAGATGAACTCCAGGGTGTCGGTCACGGCCGACTTGTTGCCCTCGCCCTTGATGCGGTAGAGCATGGCGGCATAGAGGGCGCGGAAGCAAAGCTCCGTGTCGTTCATGCCGGGGTTGCCGATGATGGCTCTCAGACGCGGCAACTCGGGTTCGAGTCGGGCGTAGGTCTGGCGGTAATGCTCCCCCGCGGGCAGTTTCAACAGCTGGAGGTGCAGGTCGTGCAGGTCGAGGATCAGGTGGAGCGTATGCTCCAGGTGTCCTTTCTCGGCCTTGCCCTCCTCCTGGAGCAGGTTCACAAGATCCATGTACCACATCAGAAAGGCGGACTTGTCCTTTTCGGAAAGCTCCTTCCGGGGGGCGATCAGTTGTGAATAGATGGCCTCGGGGCTGAATTGCAGGGCGCGGAACAGATCCTCCAGTTGCCACAGGTAGAGGATGTATTCGGCAATGTTTTCGTGACGTTTTGCGTGTGCTATATCCATTTTTTTAGAACTGTTTGCTTCTAAATACGCGGCGAAGAGTCCTTATGTTTCAAGAAGTACTGCTGCGACTTCAAGAGGTTGCGCGATTGAAGCACCATGTTCTTGGTCTCGTTGAGTATCGTGAGGTAGAGCATAGAGGCCTTGGTGTTGGAACGGTTCTCGTTGATGCGCGTGAGCTCCGATTTGATCGCGTCGGCTATTGATTCGAACAATTCGTCACGCAAAGATAATACAGTTTCGATATTTGTGAAATCTCCCGTGTGCAACATCGTGTTGATCATGCGGTAGATTTCCTCCACATCGTCGTTGATCCTCATCAGATCGCGGGCCTGGTCCTTGGAGAGTCCCTCGTGGTTGTTGTCGATATGATCGAAGGCCGGGCGGGTGATGTGGGCCAGGGCCTTGGTCATCTCGTTGAGATAGTCGACCACCTGGACGTAGTAGTGGGCCGTGTTGACGTCGCTCGACTGCAGCTTGCGCAGCGTGGGGAGCAGGGCGTATTTGCGTTCGCGCGAGAGGTAGAACAGGTCGTTCGACTCCTTGACCATGTTGCGCAGCTCCTTGCGGTTCTCGCGCATCACGGCGATCAGCGTGCGGTCGTAGAGGCGTGTGGCGGCCTCGGTGGTGGAGCAGATCTCCTTGCGGAGGTTCTGGATGATCTCCTCGGCCGAGTGGGGCAGGGTTTCGTTCTTCGACTCGGAGTGGTTGTGCTTGGCCTTTTTCGAGAAGTTGCTGTGGTAGAGCATCCAGCCGCAGAGCAGCGTGATGATCACGAAGGCAGGAGTACCGCCGTAGATCAGCACCAGGCCGACGAGCAGGGCGATGATGAATCCGCCGAGGGCCGTGACGAACCATCCGGCAACGACGGTCATGACACCCGAGATGCGGTAAACGGCGCTCTCACGTCCCCAGGCGCGGTCGGCCAGCGACGATCCCATGGCGACCATGAAGCATACGTAGGTGGTCGAGAGGGGCAGTTTGAGCGAGGTGGCCAGCGAGATGAGCAGGGCCGAGGTCGTGAGGTTGACCGTGGCGCGGATCATGTCGAACGGGGCACCGCTGTGCTCGATGTCGGCGGTCTCGAAGCGGTTGGCGAGTTTCTGGCGGATCGAGGCGGGGACTACGCGCTCGAAGCCGTTGCTGATGTTGAGTGCTGCGCGTACGATCGTCCGCGAGAAGAGCGACGAACCGTACTGCTGGCGGCTCTCGTCGTCCTGGGCGGCGAGCGAAAGCTCGGTCTCGGTTACCTGCATGGCTTTCTTCGAGGTCCACAGCGTGAGGATCATGATCAGACCCGCACCCAGCAGGAAGAGGAAGTTGGCGGGGACGTTCTTGGCCAGGGCACCCATCATCATCTGGGTGTCCCCCGAGTGGTGGGCGATGTTGTAGGCGTCGAATCCGGCGACGGGAACACCGATGAAGTTCACCAGGTCGTTGCCTGCGAAGGCCAGGGCCAGGGCGAACGTACCCGAGAGGATCGTCACACGCAGGATGTTGATCTTGAAGCGCTGGACGAAGAAGAGCAGCAGCGAGCAGATGGCCCAGCAGATGACCAGGGCGATGCCGATGTTCTGGTCGATCATCTGGATGAATTCATTGCCGGCGATGGCGTTTTTCAGACCCTTGAATACGGCGAAGTAGACGATGGCCGTGAGCGAGATTCCGCACCAGGCTGCACCGAAGCGGTTCAGGGCCTTGATATATCGGAACGAGAAGATCACACGCGAGAGATACATGACGGCCGTACCCACCGTGAAGGCGATGACTACCGACAGGAGGATGGCCGAGACGATACCCATGGCGCGGGACGTGTTGATGAACTCAGAAAGCGACGAGAGCGAGCCGTCGGGTGTCCCCATGATCTTATAGAGCGAGACGGCGATGGCCGAGCCCAGCAGACAGAAGATCAGCGACACGGTGGTCGACGTAGGCAGACCCATCGAGTTGTAGAGGTCCAGGAGGATGATGTTGGCGAACATCACGCCCAGGTAGAGCATCATCACTTCGTGGAAGGTGAACAGCGCGGGGTTGAACATTCCGCTGCGGGCGACCTCCATCATTCCGCTTGAGGTGACCACACCCAGGAGGATACCCAGGGAGGCGACGATGAGGATGGTGCGCATGGATGCGGCCTTGGATCCGATGGCCGAGTTCAGGAAGTTTACGGCGTCGTTGGTCACTCCAACGAATAGCCCCGAAACGGCCAAAAGGCCCAGGATGGCTACGATGATGGTGTAAATTTCACTCATTTCTAAATTCGGTTTTTTGAAATTTTGAGAGCAAAATTAAAACTTTTAACGATAGCCAAAAGGGCCTTAGGGTATATTTAACGATATATTAAGCCATTGTTAAGGTTTTGGTAACAAACAATTTGACTTCCGTGGATGGAATCCCTCGAAGGGGATTAACCGCGGCTGCCCATACTGTCGGGCGAGGGGTTGGTACGGGCGGATTGCTGTTCGATTTCGGAGGTGGAGGTGCGGTCGGTGCCGTTGGGGGCGATGTGGCCGTAGTGGCGGATCACGTCGTCGGAAGTGAGGAGGTTGTTGTGGACATCGGTCGGGGCGTTGTTGCTCCGGCGGGGTGTCGAGTCGGTACGGGCGGTGTGGCAACGGCCGCCGCGGCAAAGATTACGGGTGTCGGTTTGTCGTTTCATGATCTTATGGTTTTTTGAAGGTTCTTTTTGGCGGGGGAGACGCAAAATCCGTGCCTTAGGCTGGGGTGGTTGCGGAATCTTGGGGAAGGAGGGGGCGGTCCGTTCTGCAATGTCGGGACGAGGCGGATTTTCTGTCGGGGAAGGGATCGGCCCTGTTTCGGCCGCAGTTGCTATGGACGGCGCAAGGGACGGGCGGTAGTCCGGAGCGGGGAGGGAAAATTTCCGGTCGGTCTGAAGTGAGGGCTTGGGTCGGTCGGGGCGAGGAGGACCGATGTCGAAGGAGGGTAAAAAAGAGGAGGCTTTCCGAAGAAAGTCTCCTCTGACAAAAAGTTATCGGTAAAGAGTTCCGCCGAATTATTCTTCGTCGGTATCGGTGTAAGCCTTCAGCAGTTTCTCCTGGACATCCGAGGGAACCTGTTCGTAGCTTTGGAACTTCATGGTGTAGGTGGCGGCACCCGACGTCAGCGACGAAAGGGTGGTCGAGTAGCGGTACAGCTCGGCCAGAGGCACCGTGGCATTCAGACGGTCGAAGCCCTTGTCGGACTCCATGCCGAGGATCATGGCACGACGGTTCTGCAGGTCGGACATCACCGCACCCATATACTCCGAAGGTACGAGGACCTCAACATTGTAGATCGGCTCCATGATCTTCGGTCCGGCATTGCGGAAGGCCTCCTTGAAAGCGTTGCGGGCGGCCAGTTTGAAGGAGATCTCGTTGGAGTCAACCGGGTGCATCTTGCCGTCGTAGATCACGACGCGGATGTCGCGGGCATAGGAACCCGTCAGCGGGCCCTGGTCCATCTTCTCCATGATACCCTTCAGGATGGCGGGCATGAAGCGTGCGTCGATAGCACCACCCACGATGGCCGAATAGAACTGGAGTTTGCCGCCCCACGGCAGGTCGTACTCCTCCTTCGACTTGATGTTGACCACCATGTCGCCCTTCGACGGGATCTTGTAGTTCTTCGGCTCGGGCATACCCTCGTAGTAAGGCTCCACGATCATGTGGACCTCGCCGAACTGGCCTGCACCGCCCGACTGTTTCTTGTGGCGGTAGTCGGCCTGGGCCACCTTGGTGATGGTTTCGCGGTAGGGGATCTTCGGGGCGATGTATTCGTATTCGATCTTGTTTTCGTTCTGGATGCGGGTGCGCAGGATATTGAGGTGGTGCTCACCCTGGCCCTGGATGATCGTCTGCTTGAGTTCCTTGGAGTACTCCACGAGGATCGTCGGGTCTTCGTAGCGGGCGTCGAGCAGGATCTTGCCCAGCTTCTCCTCATCGCTCTGCTCCTTGACCTTGATGGCGGCACGGTAGCGCGGCTCGGGGAAGACGATCGGATCGATGGTCACCGGATTGGCGGCGGCCGACAGGGTGTCGTTGGCGCGCGTGCCCTTCAGCTTGACCGTGCAGCCGATGTCACCGGCCTTCAGCTCCGTGACCTTGATGCGGTTCTTGCCGGCAACGACGAAGAGCTGCGAAATCTTCTCCTTGTTGCCTGTGCGGGAGTTGATCAGCTCGCTGCCCTCGGTGATCGTACCGCGGATGACGCGGAAGTAGGTGATCTCGCCGATATGCTGCTCGATCTGGCTCTTGAAGACGAAGGCCACGGCACCCTGATTCTCCTCGGGGGCGATCTCCTCGCCTTCGGTGGTGATGAAGTTGGGAGCCTTGATCGGACCGGGAGCCACGTTGATGATGAACTCCATGAGGCGTTTCGTACCCACGTCGCATTTGCCCGAGGTACAGAAGATCGGCATCACGTCACGTTTCACCACGCCGTATTTCAGACCCTGGCGGATATCGTCCTGCGTCAGCGTGCCCTTGTCGAAGTAGAGCTCCATGAGACCCTCGTCGTTCTCGGCGGCGATCTCGACCAGTTCGCGGTTCAGCTCCCTGGCCTTTTCCATCTCCTCCTCGGGGATCTCCATCTCCTCGCGCAGACCGTCGTTGTTCTTGAAGCGGTACATCTTCATCAGCAACACGTCGATGAAGGCGTTGAAGCCGGGGCCCTGGTTGACGGGATATTGTACGATGACGGGTTTTACACCCGATGCGGCCTTGATCGATTCAAAGGCGGCTTCGAAATTGGCCTTGTCGGCATCGAGCTGGCTGATCACACCGATCACCGGCTTCTTCCACAGACGGGCGTAGCGGGCCTGGATCTCACTGCCGACCTCCCAGCCGTTGATGGCGCTGTAGAGGAAGATGCCCACATCGGCAACCTTGAAGGCAGAGAAAAGACTGCCGCAGAAATCATCCGAACCCGGGCAGTCGATTATATTGAGCTTGCGCTCCATGAATTCCGTGAAAAGGATCGTCGAGTAGATCGAGCGTTTGTATTCGTGCTCGATGTCGGTATTGTCCGAAAGCGTGTTGTTCGTTTCGATACTACCCCTGCGGTCGATCACCTTACCTTCATAGGCCATCGCTTCGGCAAGGGTAGTTTTCCCCGTGCCGGGAGCGCCGAGGAGTACAATGTTTTTGATCTCTTTTGCTGAATAATTTTTCATATTCGTATGAAGTTTTAAGGTTGTTGCTTGTTGGCGACTATAAATATACGAATTTTTTGAAAGAAACAAGAATTTTTTCAAAAATAGAACCCTTCGGACCGGCCCTGTTATTAAGAAAATTTAATATGTAAGGGCTGTTTCAGGGGCTTTTTTCGGGGAAGAGGCTTCTCTGAGGGGAATTTCCGTTCTGGAACATAGAGGTTGGCGGGGGATTTTGCGGGCGGAGCGTTGGGTGAAGGGAGAGGGGGC
>JAHHQK010000041.1 GCA_020026435.1 Alistipes sp.
CACATGACTGTTAATCATGGGGTCCTAGGTTCAAGTCCTTGTTCAGGCGCAGATGCGCGAGGGTTGTGAAATCAAGTAACTGTCCCGAGCCATTTTTAGGGGAGCTTAGCTCAGCTGGTTCAGAGCGTCTGCCTTACAAGCAGAGGGTCGGGGGTTCGAATCCCTCAGCTCCCACTCAAGAGAATGATCTTCAAGGTCGTTCTCTTTTTTTTTGTTTATACTCCATCCCTTTATCCTTTGGGGTTTTGCAACTTGAGGGGCCTTTCTATCCTTCTACCCTTTCGGGGCCGGGCTGAATGTCCGCTTTTTCTGTTGTTTTTGCTGGGTGATATGTTTTGTGGCGGCTTTGGGGGCTGGGCTGGGAAATTTGTGCCTTGTGAGGCCGGTGTCTTGGGGCTTTGCATATCGCGCAAAAGATTCCTACACCCGGGCGGATGAACCCGGTTGCGGTCCTGTCTTGGAAATTTGCTGCTGATCTTTTTATTCGGACCGGGGATGTCCTACATTTGCTGGGGCGGGTTTGCGTCAAAAAATTTGAAGGGATTCGTGAACGGTTCCTATCCGATCGGAGAATTGCCTCCGGAAAATTCTGTCGGGAAGGCCGCGGCGGGGATGGACGAAAAGTATGGGGAATGACGAAACGGCCGATCTGAAGTGTCGGGGTAATGGCGGAACGGGCAGGAGTGATCCGCGATTTTGGGCAGGGCGGATTTGGCAGCCAGAGTAAGTTCTGAGGCTTCGAGATGGAGTTGTCCTGTTGGGATAATCCCCGAAAAAGGGACGAAAACAAGAAAAATTATATGAAAATTGAAAAAAACGGTTCGAAAATTTGCAGTTTGAAAAATTTTGCCTACTTTTGTCAAACCAATCCGATAATAAATGGATGACGGGAGCTTAGCTCAGCTGGTTCAGAGCGTCTGCCTTACAAGCAGAGGGTCGGGGGTTCGAATCCCTCAGCTCCCACTCAAGAGAACGATCTTCAAGGTTGTTCTCTTTTTTTGTTTACCCCCCCCCTTTTACCTTTGGGGGCCTTGAATCCTGGGGGGATGTATCCTTTCTATTTTTCGGGGCTGAATGCCCGCTTTCCCCTGTTGTCTTTCAGTCTGATATGGTCGGTGCGGATTTGGGGCCGCGGCTGAGGAATCTTACGTTTTGGGGGCTTTGCATCCAGGGTTAGGCTCTTCCTCCGTTTGGAGAGGGGATGTCCCGCAAGTATTTGGCGGGGTGATCCGGGTGGAAAAGGTGGCGGAGACGGGAAAAACTCGGTCGGAAGGTGGTGGAGGGGAGCTGCGGGCGCAAGGCGGGTGTTGGCATATAAATTGCACCTCGGGGAGGTGTAATCAAAAATTGTGTTTTCATGGCTCGTATATCTACATTGATCGAAAATTCCAAGCAGGCGATGCGCTATTGGTGGTTGCTGCTGCTGGCGGGAATCCTGCTGCTGGCGATGGCGACGTTCATCTTCATCTACCCGCGGCAGAGCTATTTGGAGATGGCCGTTCTGTTCGGATGGCTGATGCTGCTACTCGGCCTGGGCGAGGTGGTGCTGGCTACCTCCAACAAGAATTTCATCACGGGACGTGGATGGCTGTTGGTCGAGGGCATCATCGAGGTCGTGCTGGGTGTGATCCTCATCTTCAACCGCACCCTCTCGGAGGAGGCCATGCCCATCTACCTGGGGTTCTGGCTTATGTTCCGCGGATTTTCGGCCGTGGGACTGGCCGGCGACATGAAGGCGCTGGATATCCCCGGCATGGCCTGGACGATGTTCTGCGGACTGATGCTGTTGTTTTTTGCCATCTGCGTGCTCTTCCAGCCGCTGGTCATCGGCACGGTGGCCGTGGTGATGTGGGTGGGGTTGTCGCTCTTATTTGCGGGCATCACCTCTTGCACGTTCGCCTGGCAGTTTCGTCGTCTGCATATCGCGCTGAAGGATTAGACGAGGGGTTGTCCCCTGTGGGGACGATTCCGAAAAAAGCCGTTTGCCGGGGAGGCAGACGGCTTTTCTGTGTATGGAAGGGAGGAGTGACGGCGTGGAGTTCGGTCCGAATCTTGATCCGAGGGGGTGGTCCGATCCCCTGCCGTGGGTTAGCGCATCGGGAGGTAACGGCCGCGGATCATCGAGAGCTTCTGTCGGCGTTGTTCGCCCGCCCGGTTGCGAAATCCGAGGTGGATCCAGCGGGGTGTGCCCTCCGAATCCTCGTTCTCGGAGATGAGTTGGTCGAAATCGCGGTCGGAGAGCCAGGTCCGGCAGAAGGATTTGAAGCGGGATAGTTCACCATTGGCGGGCACAAGGTCAACGGCCAGTCCCAGGCAATGGGCCGAGGTGGGGGATCCGCCCATGGCGCGGTTGAGCTGTGGTGAGCGGTAGCCCGAGGTGACATTCAGAGCCGGGATGCCGAGCCCTTGGCGTTGGCAGAGGCGCCCCCACTCCTCGCGCAAGGGATCGAGCAGTGCGGTGACGAATTCTTCGAGCCGTGCCGCCGAGGTCGGATCGAGTCGGTTGTCGATATGGCGGCTTTGAGCCGTCGCGGAGCGGGTAAGCTCCAAGAGAGTGAAATATTTCATAATGTGTTGATTTTTTAAGTTGAATACTTCTGTCGTTCTGTGCGGAGGCAGGGCACGGAAATGCGCCGAGAGAGATTTGGCGGGCTGGAAAATTGAAGCGAACAGGTCTCGGGCTGAGCAAAAGAGAGGGGCGTAAATTTCGGGTGAGGGGGCGGAATCTTTGGAGGGAGGAGGGGCTCCCGCGTCAGAGGCGATGAGTGAGGGTGAAAAATCGGGCGGGTCTGCAAAGTTCGGATGGAAAGGGCGGGAAATCTTCGGTGTGGCTGCAAATCATTGGCCGAAGGGGCGGATTCCGGAGCAGGAGGAAAGAATCCCTGCCGGCCTTAAATATTTGGTGCGAAGGCGGAAAAAGGGGGCAAAAGCAAGGCCGCGAGGGGGACGGGGTGCACGGAAAAATGTGGCGGAGGGGGAGAATGCCGAAGGGGGGCTTCCGAAGAATCGGTATTGATGACGGAGGAGGATGTTCCCGTGTGGGCGGGAGAAAAAATACCGGCCGCAAAACGGATTCTGCGACCGGATTCTCAAGTTGAGTTGATATGAATAAAGAGAGATTTCTATTTCTCGGTTTTACTCTTGAACTTGTCTAACTGGTGTTTCAGAGCATCGATCGTCTCGTCAACCGACTCCTCGAAGGTCTTGGACTGGTGGGAGGCTACAAGATCCTCACCCGGCATGTGGAGTGTGATGGTGGCTATCTTGTTACCTTTTTCGTGGTCTTTATCGAGCTTGAGGATGACTTCGGCACCCGTCGAGCATTCTGCAAAACGATCCAATTTTGCCATCTTGGCATTTACAAATTCGATCAACTTCTTGTCGGCATCGAATTTCACGGACTGAATCTGTACGTTCATAGCCTTTAGGTTTTAAAAAGTTATTACTTCCCGCCCTTTTCCCGGGGGTGGGCTTTGTTGTAGATCTCCCTCAGGCGGGCGATACTGTTGTGGGTGTAGACCTGGGTGGCCTGCAGCGATGCGTGGCCCAGCAGCTCCTGAATCTCCCTCATATCGGCACCTCCGTCGAGCAGATGCGTTGCAAAGGTGTGACGCAGTACGTGGGGGCTTTTCTTGCCCTGCACTCCCGCCGCCTCCAGGGTGCGTTGCACGATGCGGTAGACCGTGCTGCGGGAAATACGTCTTCCTTTGTGTGTTAAAAATAATGCTTTTTCTTGCGAATTGCAAATATTTTGCCGATCAATTAACGTCGTATAGTGTAAAATTTTCTCGCGCACGAAGTTCAGGATCGGCACCAGGCGTTCCTTGTCGCCCTTGCCGCAGACCTTCAGCGAGGTGTAGTCGTGGGAGAAGTCCCCGCGGTCGATCGAGATCAGCTCCGAGAGACGCAGCCCGCAGGTGTAGAGCATGAGGATGATCAGCGAGTCGCGCTCCCGTTCGACGTCCTGTTGCGAGACGTCGCACTCGTCGACCAGCTCCGTCATGCGGCTCACGGGGACGAAGGCCGGCAGACGGTGGGCCGTGCGCAGGGAGGGGATCTGCTGGAAGAGATCCTTGTGGATCACACCCTCGCGGAGCAGCCAATGGAAGAAGGCCCTCAGCGAGGAGAGCTCCCGGTTCATGGACTGGGGGCTGAGGTGGTCGTGTTCGGTGCGGAAGATGATCCGGCGGCGGATCTGCTCGGCGGTGACGGCCGCGGGGTCGAATTCCTCGGGCGTGAGGCCGAGCCAGGCGACAAAGCCCAGGATGTCGCGGCGGTAATTGCGGACGGTCAGCGGCGAATAGCGGCGCTCGGCCTCCAGATAACTGATGAAGCGCGTTAGCATAGGGACAAATATATGGAAAAAAAGCGTACCTTTGTTTCCATGGAAAAAGAATTGACCGATAAGACCTTTCAAAAAGAGAGCTGGAAGCCCGGAACGCTGATCTATCCCCTTCCGGCCGTGCTGGTGAGCTGCGGCGGCTGTGAGCAGGAGTACAACCTGCTGACGGTGGCCTGGACCGGAACGATATGTACCTCGCCGGCGATGTGCTACATCTCGGTGCGGCCCGAGCGTCATTCCTATGAGATCATCCGCCGCACGGGCGAATTCGTCATCAACCTCACGACGCGATCCCTGGCGCGGGCCACCGATTGGTGCGGGGTGAGGTCGGGGCGCGATTTCGACAAGTTTCGCGAGATGGGACTCACTCCCCTGCCCTCGGAGCGGATCTCCGCGCCGATCGTGGGCGAGTCGCCCGTCAACATCGAGTGTCGTGTCAAACAGATCATCCCCCTGGGAACGCACGATATGTTTCTGGCCGAGGTGGTCAACGTGCAGGTCGATTCGTCGCTGATCGATCCCGCGACCGGGAAATTCTGTCTGGAACGGGCCGATCCGATCGTCTATTCCCACGGCGAGTACTTCTCCCTGGGCGAGGCCCTGGGGCATTTCGGGTGGTCGGTGCGCAGGGCCCGGCCGAAGAATCCGAAGAAAAGGAAATAGACGGTCGGCAGCAATGGAATAGGCGCCGGTTTGATCCGGCCCACGGAGGGAAAACATAAAAATCCCGCCTGCACTCATCAATGATGAGCAGGCGGGATTTTTATTGGGGGTACACTACCCTGCCGTGAGGGATCAGTGCTGCTGCGTCTGCCAGATCAGGGCCGAGGCACCGAGAATAGCGGCATTTTTACCCTGGATACCGCTCGGGAGCAGTTTGACCTTGTTCTTGAAGACGAAGAGCATGTTCTCCTCCATATAGTGCTGCGTAGGCTCGAAGAGCAGTTTGCCGGCCTTGGACAGTCCGCCGAAGAGGAAGATGGCCTCGGGCGAGGTCACCGTGACGATGTCGGCCAGGGCGCGACCCAGCATCTCGCCCGTAACGCGGAAGGCTTCGAGGGCTATGGGATCGCCGTTGGCTGCGGCGGCCGAGATCATCGAGGCGTCGAAATCCGAGAAGGCGATGTCGCGCAGGTGGCTCGGGGCGTTCATCGAGGCCATCAGATCGAAGGCCGTGCGTTTGATACCCGTGGCTGAGACATAGGCTTCGAGACATCCGCGGCGTCCGCATCCGCACTCGCGTCCGTTGGGCTCGACGATGACGTGGCCGAACTCTCCGGCAAAGCCGTCGTGGCCGTAGATCATCTCGCCGTTGGCCACGAATCCCGAACCGAGACCCGTACCGAGGGTGATCATGATGAAATCCTTCATGCCCTTGGCATTGCCGTAGACCATTTCGCCGATCGTGGCGGCGTTGGCGTCGTTGGTGACGATGGTCTTCAGTCCGTTGAAGTTGTGCGAGATGTCGTCGGCCAGCTGGAAAATGCGGCGGGCCTCGTCGGGATTGGGATCTTCCGGGCGGAACTTCCACAGGTTGGCCGGGCACTCCACCGTACCCTTATGTACATTGGCATTGGGGGCACCGATGCCGATACCCGTCAGTTCGTATTCAAACGTAAGGCTGTCGGCCAGGGCGTGCATGGCCTGACACAGATCGCGCACATAGGTGGGATAATCCTCAAGGAAAGGGTATTTCTTGGTCGAAATGACCGATTCGGCATACAGGTCGCCGTTTTCGTCTACCAAACCAAAGGCTGTATTGATTCCTCCGATGTCTACGCCGAGTGCGAGTTTTTTCATGGTGGTTTTGTTTTTAAGTTAGAAATTTATGTCAAAGTTAGAACAAAATTCGGCTACTCCAAAGTTTTTTTCTATTTTTGGGTCTCAATCCAATCCCAAAGTTAAATTCGTACTATGCAAACAAACGAGGAGCTGTTTTTGACTATTGAAAATTATCTGGCCCAGACCGATTTCCCGGGCGAACCCGAGTTGCTTTACGCGCCGATCTGCTATTCGCTGGCGGGTGGGGGCAAGCGTCTGCGCCCGATGTTGGTGATGTTGGCCTGCGGGATCTATTCCGAGGAGACGCAGCAGGCGTTGACGGCCGCTGCCGCCGTGGAGGTGTTCCACAACTTCACGCTGCTGCACGACGATATCATGGACAATGCCGACACGCGCCGCGGAAAACCCTCGGTCTATGCCAAGTGGGGGCAGAATGCCGCCATCCTGTCGGGTGACGCCATGATGATCTGCGCCTACCGCCTGCTGGCCGAAGTGCCCGAGCAGTTCCTCCCCAAAGTGCTGAAAACGTTCAATGAGATGGCCTTGGAGGTGTGTGAGGGCCAGCAGTACGATATGGACTTTGAGACGCAGCAGAAGGTGTCGGTCGTGGAGTATATGCACATGATCGAGCTGAAGACCTCGGTTCTGCTGGCCGGATCGGCCGTGATCGGTGCCATCCTGGGCGGTGCCCCCGAGGAGGAGCAGCGCAAGTTGCGCCGCTTTGCCATTGAGCTGGGGTTGGCCTTCCAGTTGCAGGACGACCTGCTCGACAGCTACGGTGACGAGCGTCTGGGCAAGCCCCTCGGCGGCGATATCCTCGAAGGCAAGAAGACCTATCTGATGATCACGGCCATGAGCCACGCCTCGGAGGAGGACCGCGATGTCCTGCGCTATGCCTACAAGGACCCCCACTTGAGTGACGAGGAGAAGATCTCGGCCGTGAAGGCCGTCTATGACCGCTACGACGTGCGCGGACTCACCGAGCAGCAGATCTCGCTGCGTTTCGAGCGTGCGCTGGCTCAGCTCCAGTCGCTCGATGCCGCCCCCGAGCGTGTGAAGCCGCTCCACGATTTCGCCGTCTCGCTGATGGGCCGCATGAAATAGAAATCCCTGCCGTCGGCCCGCAGGGCCCTGTCCCCATAAAAAACCTCCACACCGGCCCTCCGAGGGGTGACGGGTGTGGAGCGTTTTGCATCGGGAAGTCCCCCTAAAGGGGATCTTCCCCCGAAAAAGAGAAACAATACAACAAGATGAAACGAAAAGATATAGAGATCATGGCCCCTGTGGGGTCTTACGAGTCGCTGATGGCCGCCATCCATGCCGGGGCGGATTCGATCTACTTCGGTGTCGGGAAGCTGAACATGCGTTCGGCCTCGGCCGCCAACTTCACGCTGGACGACCTGGACCGGATCGTCCGTACGGCCCATGAACACGGGGTGAAGACCTACCTCACGGTCAATACCGTGGTCTATGAGGACGAACTGGAGACGGTTCATGAGGTGATCGACCGTGCCAAGAAGGAGGGGGTCGATGCCATCATCGCATCGGATATGGCCGCCATACTCTACGCCCGCAGCATCGGCCAGGAGGTCCACATCTCGACGCAGTGCAACATCTCGAACTCCGCGGCCGTGAAATTCTTCTCGCAGTGGGCCGACACGGTGGTGCTGGCCCGCGAGCTGACGCTCGAACAGGTCGGCAGGATCCGCCGCGAAATCGAGGAGCAGCACATCTGCGGTCCGAGAGGCGAGCTGATCGAGATCGAGATGTTCGCCCACGGAGCCCTGTGTATGTCGATCTCGGGCAAGTGCTACCTCTCGCTTTACGAGACCAACTGCTCGGCCAACCGCGGGGCGTGCCGTCAGTTGTGCCGCCGCAAATACACGGTGCGCGACAAGGAGACGGGGGCCGAACTGGATGTCGACGGACGCTATGTCCTTTCGCCCAAGGATCTCTGTACGGTCGATTTCCTCGACCGCTTCATCGGGGCCGGCGTGCGGGTGCTGAAGATCGAGGGCCGCGCCCGTGGTGCGGAGTATGTGAAGCGGGTGGTGGAGACCTATAACGAGGCGCTGCTCATGATCGAGCAGGGAACCTATACGCGTGAGGCGGCCGCAGGACTCAAGGAGCGGCTGGCAACGGTCTTCAACCGCGGATTCTGGGAGGGCTACTATGCGGGCCGTCCCGTGGCGGAGCAGAGTGCAAATTATGGATCGGCTGCCACACGCCGCAAGGTTTATGTGGGCAAGGTGACCAACTTCTTCAAGAAACTCTCGGTGGCCGAGGTGGCTGTCGAGGCTGCGCCGATCGAGCAGGGGGACGAGATTTTCTTCATGGGCCCCACGACGGGCGTTGCGGAGCAGACGCTCGACGAACTGCACGGTCCCGAGGGCGAAGTCACCGATCGGGTTGAGCAGGGACGTTTGTGTGCCATCCACACCCATGAGGTGATCCGCCGTGGCGACCAGCTCTACAAATTCGTGGAGGTGGAATCCAAGCAGTAGGGCTTGGAAAAGTGTCGGTGTCGGGGGGCGGCCCCGGAGCATCGAAATGAGGGTGTGTCAAAATCCCTCTTTTCTTAAGAAAATCACCCCTGTCGCAGTTGTCCGGGACAGGGGTGATTCGGTATATTTTGGTATTGTGACACACCTTCTTTCGTGCGGGTGAAGGGCGGGGATGAGGATGGGAGCGGGCGGAAGGTGTGGTGCGGGAGAGAGAGTTGGGGCGTTGAGGTACGGAAGAAGATATTGACGGGGGTGTCGATAAGTGTGCATAAGTCGGTTTATATCTTTGTTGAAAACTATGTTGTCCTTTGTGTATCAGCGTGTTGCTGATGCGGGACTCTTGGACGAAGATGAATCCCCGAGGTGGATTCTACGGCCGCGGCGGGCGGCGGTGAAGACCGTGTGTCAGCCTCCGGAGGTGAAAAAATAACGGGGCAAAAAAGGATAATCTGCTGAAATTTTTTGTAGTTTTGTACAAATATCAAAAAATTGTACCGTTATGTTTTCTGCAAAAACTTATGCCGCACGTCGTCAGACGTTGCGTTCGAAAATCGGATCGGGCATCATTATTCTTCCCGGAAATATGTTTTCGCCCAACAATTATCCCAATAACGCTTACTATTTCCGCCAGGACTCGTCGTTCCTTTACTACTTCGGCCTCAACATCCCCGCTCTGTTCGGTGTGATCGACGCCGATTCGGGTGAGGAGGCTCTGTATGGCGACGATTTCACGGTCGAGGATATCATTTGGACCGGCCCGCAGCCCACGCTCCGCGAGCTGGGCGAGAAGGTCGGCATCAGCGCAACCTTCCCGATGGCCGAACTGAAAGGCCGTCTGCGTAAAGCCATCACCATGGGTCGCAAGATCCACTACCTGCCCCCCTACCGCGGTGAAACCAAATTGCAACTCTGCGATCTGCTGGGCCTGCAACCCGCCCTGCTGCACGATTACAAGTCGGTGGAGCTGATGTTTGCCGTGATCGAGATGCGCGAGAAGAAATCCGCCGAGGAGATCGAGGAGATGGAGCGTGCGTTCCTGATCGGTTACCAGATGCATCTCACGGCCATGAAGATGTGCCGCCCGGGCCGTATCGAGCGCGAGATTTCGGGAGCCATCGAGGGTGTCTCCAAGTCGCTGGGATCGGGTGTGTCGTTCCCCTCGATCGTGTCGCAGCACGGCGAGACGCTCCACAACCTAAGTTGCGACGGTGTGCTGACCGAGGGCCGTATGCTGCTGGTCGATGCCGGAGGCGAGACGGTCAACAACTACTGCTCGGACCACACGCGTACGTATCCCGTCAGCGGTAAGTTCACCGAGCGTCAGAAAGACGTCTACAATGTGGTGCTGGCCGCCCACGATCATGTGGCCCGCATCGTGAAACCCCACATGATGTATACCGACATCCACAACGCCGCCTACAAGGTGCTGGCCGAGGGTCTGATCGGTTTGGGGCTGATCCACGGAACGGCCTCCGATGCCGTGGCTTCGGGTGCCATGACTCTCTTCATGCCTCACGGACTGGGTCACGGTCTGGGTATGGATGTCCACGACTGCGAGGGTATGGGCGAGCGTTCGTTCGACTATTCGCAGTTGGCGGAGCGTGCCGCACGTTCGGCTACGTGTGTCTACCGTGCCGCATGGCGTATCGAGCCGGGTACGGTGATGACCGACGAGCCGGGTCTGTACTTCATCCCCGCTCTGATCGACAAGTGCCGCGCCGAGGGCCTCTACAAGGGCATCGTGGACTACGACAAACTGGATTCCTACCGCGATTTCGGCGGTATCCGCATCGAGGACGACCTGGTGGTCACCGAGGACGGTTGCCGCATGATGGGCGGAGAGAAGAAGATCCCCGTGACGGTCGAGGAGCTGGAAGCCGTGGTCGGCAAGGAGTAATCTCCCATGAAAAGGGCGTCCCCCCCCCTTGGGGAACACAAGGGAACATAATGAAAACGGACGATACCACCCGGGTATCGTCCGTTTTTGCGTATGAAGGCCGCGGGGTGATCGGAATTTTCCCCGGGGCGGTTAATTCTCCGGCGTTTTTTCCGTTAGATCAGTACAGGAAGAAGACGATGCCGGCGAAATGGGCCGCAACGGCCAGGTTGATCAGCAGATGCCACACCATGTGGTGGTAGCGGAATCCCTTGCGGGCGTAGAACCACGCCCCGATGGTGTAGAGCACCCCGCCCAGGGCGATGAGCCACAGCAGGGGCGATGAGGCGCGGCGGATGAAGATCGGCAGGAAAAAGACGATGGTCCACCCCATGACCAGATAGATCGTCAGACTCACGGCGGGAATCGACTTTCGGGAGAGCGACTTGTAGAAGATGCCGAAAAGCACCATGACCCATTGCAGTATGCAGATCACGACACCCTGCCACCCTCCGATGACGGCCAGTGCCACGGGGGTGTAGCTTCCGGCGATGGCTACATAGATGAATATGTGGTCGAGGATGTGGAACACGGCCTTGTGCCGCGACGAAGGCTCCATGGCGTGGTAGAGGGTTGAGCAGAGGAACATCAGGAAGATCGAGATCACGAAGATAGAGACCGCTACCGACGTCACAACCTCCCCGTCCGAGTGGAGGTAGGACCACACGGCCGCAAAGGGCAGGGCAAGAAGCGTCAGAAGGGTCATCACACCGTGGGTGACAGTGTTGGCCACCTCCTCACCGAAGGAGGGGATGTAGATCAGGTTTTTGATTTTTTTCATGGACGGCTGCGAAATGTTTTTCAGGGGCTGAATTTATGAAAAAAATTTATATCTTTGTAACATAGGAAATATAGTTTGTTGAGAATGGACTTTTTACGATACGAGGATCTCCGGAAAACGGTACGCGATTCTTTCTCGGAGACCACCCAGAAACTCGTGGACGAGGCTCTGGAATATGCCGACGAAAAACTCGCTGGAAAGACCCGCTACGACGGATCTCCGATGCTGGATCACGGTGCGGCCGTGGCTCGGATCGTGATATCGGAGGTGGGACTGGGACGTAACTCCACGGTCTCGTCGATCCTCCACGACGTGGTCCGGTTGGGCAACAAGAACCTCCCGCCCGAGGAGTTCCTTGCCCTGATGAACGATATCCGGGCCCGCTTCGGCGAGCAGGTCGTGGGCATCACGATGGGGATGGCCAACATCTCGGAGCTGAAGCTGAAGGTCTCCAAGGAGCAGGCTGACAACTTCCGCGATCTGATCGTGAGCTATTCGGAGGATCCGCGTGTGATCCTCATCAAGCTGGCCGACCGCCTGGAGGTGATGCGTGCGCTGAAGATGTTCCCCCGCGAGAAGTGGCGCAAGAAGAGCTGGGAGTCGATGAACCTCTACGCCCAGATCGCCCACAAACTGGGTCTGTACGGTATCAAGAGCGAGTTGGAGGACATCGCGCTGAGCTTCCTCGAACCGAAGGACTACGAGCATATCGTCCTCAAGTTGGAGGAGAGTGCCGAGGAACGCCGCGCCTTCATCGAGCGGTTTCTGGTGCCGATCACCTCGCGGCTCAACCTCCTGGGAATGAAATACCACGTCAAGAGCCGCACCAAGTCGATCTTCTCGATCTGGAACAAGATGCACAAACAGCACGTTCCTTTCGAGGGCGTCTACGATATTTTCGCCATCCGCATCATCATCGACTGCCCGCCCGAGGACGAGAAACGCCTCTGCTGGACGACCTATTCGGTGGTGACGGACTTCTACACGCCCAACCCCACGCGTATGCGCGACTGGGTCTCGATCCCCAAATCCAACGGCTACGAGTCGCTCCATACGACCGTCTCGGCCGAGGGCCGCTGGGTCGAGGTGCAGATCCGCACCGAGCGCATGGATGCCGTGGCCGAGCGCGGTATCGCCGCTCACTGGCGTTATAAGGGTGTGGGGCAGGGTGCCAAGACCAGCGAGGTATGGCTGGGCCGCCTGCGTGAGCTGATCGAGGATACGACCCATTCGCTGGCGCGGCGTTTCGACGCCAAACCCGCCTCGGGCGAGATCTTCGTTTTTACGCCCAACGGCGACCTGAAGAAGCTGCCCGAAGGGGCCACACTGCTCGATTTCGCCTTCAATATCCACACCTCGCTCGGCTCGACCTGTGTGGGCGGAAGGATCAACAATCGTGCGGTGTCGCTACGCGAGCAGCTTCACAACGGCGATATCGTCGAGATCCAGACCCAGAAAAACCAGACCCCCAAGTCCGACTGGCTGGGATTTGTCGTCACGTCGCGTGCCCGCACCAAGATCCGCTCTTTCCTGCGCGAGGAGCAGGCCAAGCATACGCGCATGGGCCGTGAGGAGCTGGAGCGCAAGCTCAAGAACTGGAAGATGGGACTGACGATCGACGAGGCGGTGGCCTACCTGGTCAAACACTTCAAGCTGAGGCTCGGCACGGACATCTATGCGATGATCGCCACCGGAAAGGTCGATTTCGCGACCATCAAGGAGATCCTGCTGCGCCATGTGTCGGGGGTCGACGAGGAGGAACGCCGTGCCGCGGCTGCCGAGGCCGAAGCCGAGCGTCTGAAGAGTCAGCACGCCGCCGCACGTTCGGCCACCAAGTCGAGTGATGCGCTGATCATCGACGACGACATTTCGAAGATCCAGTACAAGCTGGCCAAGTGCTGTAATCCGATCAAGGGCGACGAGGTGTTCGGATTCGTGACGATCAACACCGGAATCACGATCCACCGCACCGACTGCCCCAATGCCCGCCGTATGCGCGAGATGTATCCCTACCGTGTCATCGAGGCGCGGTGGAGGAGTTCGGCCGAGGGGGCGTTCCGGGTGACGATCCGCATCGTGGCCGCCGACATGACGGGTATGGCCAACCACATTACCGAGGTCATCAGCCGCGACCTGGGGCTGAACATCAGCTCGATTGCCTTCCAGCAGATCTCGGGCGGATGCGTGGCCGGTACGGTGGCCGTCGAGGTGCCGGGAGTCAATGTTGTCAACACGCTGATCCACTCGATCCTTCACATCAAGGGTGTACAGAAGGCCTACCGTGTGAACTGATCCCCGGGTGTGCCCGCCGAGAGCCTGCCCATGAGGGCTGCACGGAGCGTGGAAATCCATGAAAAAACAAACCCCTGCCGATATTCTGGAATGTCGGCAGGGGTTTTCTCTTCGGAAGGGAAGGATCCGAAAAAAAACTCTTGGATCGGGAGAATCCAAGAGTGTCTGTCTGTGCGGATAAAGGGACTCGAACCCCCACGCCGTGAGGCATCAGATCCTAAGTCTGACGTGGCTACCAATTACACCATATCCGCCTGTATGCGAAGACAAAGGTAAGTAAAATTTTATAAATCACAATCTTTCGGGGGTTTTTATGCGGTTTTTTGCTTATTTTTGCAAATATTTAGAATTCGCTATGCCGCAAAACATATCTCTTGTTCTTTCGCCCAAACAGGCCGCCGATCCCAAATGCTACACGGCTTTGGCCGCCCACAAGTTGGGCCTTTCGGATAAGGACGTGGCCCTGGTCCGCGTCGTGAAACGCTCGATCGACGCCCGTCAGCGTCAACCCAAGGTCAATCTTACGCTGGAACTCTTTGTCGATCGCGAACCCCTGCCCGCCCCCATTCATTTCGATTACCCCGATGTGAGCCATCGCACGGAGGTCATCGTCGTGGGTTCGGGTCCCGCAGGTCTGTTTGCGGCGTTGCACCTCATCGAGCTGGGTCTGCGTCCCATTGTCCTGGAGCGCGGACGCGACGTTTCGAGCCGCAAGGTCGACATCGCCCGCATCAACCGCAACGGAGAGATCGATCCCGATTCAAACTACGCCTTCGGTGAGGGCGGTGCGGGTACGTTCTCCGATGGTAAGCTCTTCACGCGCAGCAAGAAACGCGGCGACTACAACAAGGCCCTCCAGACCCTGGTGTTCCATGGTGCGAACCCCGAGATCCTCTATGAGGCCCATCCCCACATCGGCACCGACAAACTGCCCTACATCATGTCGGCCGTGCGCCGTACGATTCTCGATGCCGGAGGCCGCTTCCTGTTCGAGCGCAAGATCACCGATCTGGAGCTTGGAGAGGGGCATCTGAAGGGCGTGTGGTGCGGTGACGAACTGATCGAGGGCGCGGCCGTGGTGCTGGCCACGGGGCACTCGGCCCGCGACATCTACGAATTGCTGCACCGCCGCGGTGTGCGGCTTGAGGCCAAGCCCTTTGCCATGGGTGTGCGCATAGAGCATCCCCAGGCGCTGATCGACTCGATCCAGTACCATTGCCGCGAGCGCGGGGAATACCTCCCGGCGGCCTCCTACTCGCTGGTGAGCCAGGAGCAGGGACGTGGCGTCTATTCGTTCTGTATGTGTCCCGGAGGATTCATCGTTCCGGCGATGACCGATGCCGCGGAGTCGGTGGTCAACGGTATGTCGCCCAGCGGACGTACCTCGCCCTTTGCCAACTCGGGACTGGTGACCGAGGTGCGCCTTTCGGATTTTGAGCATCTGAGGGCCGAGTGGGGCGAGCTGGCCGGACTGAAATTCCAGGAGGAGTTCGAGCGGGCGGCCCGTCTGCACGGCGGGGAGCGTCAGGTTGCCCCCGCACAGCGTGTCGCAGACTTCGTGGCGGGGCGTGCGAGCCGTTCGCTGCCCGCGACGTCCTACATCCCGGGCATCACGCCCTCGCGTCTGGACGAGTGGATGCCCCGCTTCATTGCCGAGGGGTTGCGCAGCGGAATCCACACGTTCGGCCGGCGGTTGAAGGGTTTCGAGACGTCGGAGGCCGTGGTCGTGGGGGTCGAGTCGCGTACGTCGACCCCCGTGCGTATTCCGCGTGATCCCGCGTCGATGATGCACCCCGAGGTGCAGGGGCTTTTCCCTGCGGGCGAGGGTGCGGGCTATGCCGGAGGAATCATCTCGGCGGCTCTCGACGGCGAACGCATCGCCGAGGCGGTCGGGGGCTACATCAAACGATAAACCTTAAAACACGATAAATCTATGAAAATTGCTTTCGATGCCAAGCGTATTACCCACAACGGTACGGGTTTGGGTAACTACGGACGTATGGTCGTGGATATGCTCTCGACCTATGCACCCGAAAACAAATATCTGCTCTATACGCCCGATCCGGGACGTGACGACCTGCGCGGCCGTGTGAGGTTGTGCGATTCGGTGGAGTTCAAATACCCCGCGAAGGCCCATTCCAGGCTGGGACGGAATCTGTGGCGGTTCAGCGGTGTCAGCAAGGAACTGCCCCGTGATATAGACCTGTTCCACGGTCTGACGGGCGAGTTGCCTGCGGGGTTGAAGAAGGAGGGGGTCAGAAGCGTGGTGACGATCCACGATCTTATCTTCCTGCGTTATCCCTCGTTCTACAAGTGGATCGACCGCAAGATCTATACCTATAAATACCGCAAGGCCTGTCAGCAGGCCGACCGCATCATCGCCATCAGCGAGGCCACCAAGCGGGACATCATCCATTTCTTCCACATCCCCGAGCAGAAGATCGACGTGGTGTATCAGGGTTGCGACAAGAATTTCAAGGGTACAGTCACGGAGGAAAGCCGCCGCGCCCTGCGTCGCAAGTATGCCCTGCCCGAGAGGTTTCTCCTCACGGTCGGAAGCATCGAGGAGCGCAAGAACCTGTTGCTCATCGTCCGTGCGCTGGTTCTGCTGGAGGAGCCGATGCACCTGGTGGTGATCGGCAAGCGCACGCCCTACACGGCCCGTGTCGAGCAATTTGCCGCCGAACACGGTCTGGGGGATTACCTCCACATTCTGAACCGCGTGCCTTTCGACGAACTGCCCGTATTCTACAACATGGCCGAGATTTTCCTCTATCCCTCGCGGTTCGAGGGCTTCGGTATCCCGATGATCGAGGCGGCCAACTGCGGTGTGCCGTGTATTGGTGCCACGGGGTCGTGTCTGGAGGAGGCGGGCGGTCCCGATCAGATCTATGTCAACCCCGACGATCCCGAGGAGCTGGCCGCAAAGATCCGTCTTCTGGCTTCGGATCCCGCCCTGAGGGTACAGATAGCCCTCCGCGGCAAGGATTACGTCCGGAGGTTCGAGCCGAAGGTCCTTTATCGTGATTATCTGAAGGTCTACGAAAAGGTGATCGGCAAATAATACCCCTCTTTGCGGAACGCCTTGAGGCGGCGTCATGATTTGGGCGGAAGACTCCCGAAGAGGGTGTGTCGAAACCCTCGTTTCAAGAATCCCCCCTGTTGCAGAGATTTGCGGCAGGGGGGATCTTGTGTTATTGTGTCATTGTGATATGCCCGCTTTCGTATGGCGTGGAGCAATCCGTGCAGTGGGGTGTCGGGCGGCATGGGCCGTCGGTGGAGGGGATGGGCCGAGGTGCGGGCGGAGCGTGCAGGGGGCGGCATATGCAAACCGCATATTGTCTCCGCGGCTTGTGCCGGGGCGTATGTTCCCCGAGATCGGCATGGTGGATGCAGACCCGCGTATGGATTGAGTCGGGCTGGGAAAGCGGGGATCTATTGTTTCTCTATATTGAGAATGTCGAGGTAATAGTCTATATAGTTGTCCACACAAGTGTCCCAGTCGAATTGTTCGGCCTGGCGGCGAGCTTTCTCGGCCGATCCATCGGGATCGGAGTAGAAGTCGCGAAGACCACGACGGGTGACATCGGCCATCTGTTCGGGGGTCAGATCGTCGTAGTAGTAGGCCGCATTGCCGCCCACTTCGGGCAACGACGTGAGCCGCGACAGAAAGACCGGTTTGCCGAAGTGCATGGCCTCGATGGGCGGCAGGCCGAATCCCTCGCACAACGACGGGAAAAGGAAGCCGTGGCAGTGCTTGTAGAGCGAGGCCTTCTCCTGCTCGGTGACGTGGTCGAGCATCGTGATGTTTCTCAGATTTGAATCCTTGATCTTCGCGGCGAGTTCGCGGCCGAAACGGGTCTCCCAGTTGCCGACCAGCACAAGGTGTTCCTCCCCGAGGTGGCGCATCATCTCGAACAGCAGCTGGGGATTTTTCTTGGGCTGGAGGCTCGACACGTGGAGCAGATAACGCTCGGGCAGGTCGAAACGCTTCAGATCGGCGAAATTCTGGCCGTCGGTATTGAGGTTGATCACACCGTTGTAGATCACGCGGTTCGGGATATTGGGCGCGAAATGGCGGTCGACATCCTCCCGTACAAATGACGAGATGTAGGTGAGGTAGTCGACGTGTCGGAGCCTCTGGCGAAAGTATTGTTCGTATTTCGGAAGTTTGGTTTCGGATTTCTCGTAGATGAAGTTGATGTCGTGGACGGTCATCAGATTGTGACGTGCAAACATCATGTAGCGCATCTTGGAGAACTGGTGGCTGATGTGGCAGATGTCGGCATGAAGGGGATTGTAGCGGACGAATCTGCGCAGGACATGGGGTACGGCTATGTATTTGACCCGGTTGCCGAAAATGCCGGCGGAAGAGCTCGGAACGATGAAATAAAGCTCGATGTTGTACTTCTCCTTGAGCATCGAGGCCCGTTGGGTCAAGTGGCGTCCGAGCTGGAACGTGAATTCCCCGAGACCAACATTCCGGTTGTAGATCTCGTTCAGCTCTATGACGATTTTTCTTGGCGATGCGCCCCTGTTTTCCATCTTTTATAAGAGTGTTTGAACTGCTTTGAAATACAAATGTAGTTTTTTTATTTGATAATGGCAAGCCCTAATCCCCGATAAATGACCGAAAAACGGATTATTATACTCTTTGGACGGGATGGCGAATCGTGCGCTGAAAGGGCGGAATTGTACGGCAAAAGGGCTGTGGAACGGGGGATTGGTCAACCAATGTTAAGTAAATGTTAAATATATTTAAAATATTACTAAAAAATTTGCAGAACTTGAAAAATGCCCTTATCTTTGCAGCGAAGTTTTAAGGTTCATTTTAGGTTAGTAGTTTTAGGTT
>JAHHQK010000042.1 GCA_020026435.1 Alistipes sp.
CGTATTGGGTCGTGTCAGGCTCTCGGCGCTGCCCTGCTCGATCTGCAACGACGACGTGGGGAAGAATCCCTGCGACACAAGGGCGCCGTTGGCATCAAACGGCACATATTCCGAACGCGCCTCGTCCCACGACCACAGTTTCTTGTTTCTGCCTTGCAGACAGCCGAAATGCTCGACCTGGGGAATCTTCGGCAGGCACAGTTCCGGAAGCGGGCGGTTGATGAAATTCGTCCAGTCGCCCAGCGGCATCTCCACCACGCCGATACGGTCGGAATCCTCGATCGACTTGTTGAAAGAGAGTTCCCACCACACCTGCGACATGATGACATAGAACGATGCGAAGGCAGCCGTCAGACCCATGACATTCAGCAGAGCCGACACCCGATAGCGGCCCAGCATCTTCAGAAAATTTTGTAATATAAACCACATATCCGATATATTTTTTATTTGAATTTCAGATTATCATTGTCGCCGAAGTTGTCATAGCTCGAAATGACCACCTGCTCGCCCGGCTCCAGTCCCGAGAGGATCTCGTAGTATTGCGGATTCTGACGTCCGACCTCGATTTCGCGGCGCACGGCACGCTCGCCGTCGTGGGCGACGACATAGATCCACTTGCCGCCCGTGCGGTAGTAGAACGCTCCGCGCTCGATGAGCAGGGCCTGCTCGGGCTGGCCCAGCTGGAGGTTCAGATCGAAGGTCTGGCCGTTGCGGATGTTGTCGGGACGCTTGCCCGTGAACTTGAAGTCGGCGCGGAACTTGCCCTCGCGCACGTCGGGATAGACCTTGCGCACGACGGTCTCGAAATGCTCGCCACCACGGTCGAACGTGGCTTCAAGGGCGTCCGTCACGCGGTCGATGTAGTGTTCGTCGATCTGGGCCTCGATCTTGAAGTCGGTCAGGTCGTTGATCTGTCCGATCTTGCTGCCCTGCGACACGGACTGTCCCAGGATCACATCCAGCAGACCCAGTTCTCCGTCGATCGGTGCGGTCACAATCAGATTCTCCTTACGCTTACGGATGATTGCCATGTTCTGGCGCATGTTTCTCAAACTCTCTTCCATCTGAACGACCTGCACCGACCGATAGAGACTGTCCTGCACCAGACGGTTCTTCACCAACTCGTATTTTCCCGCAGCCAGTTCGTAGTCCTCGCGGGCCTTGAGGTACTCCTCGCGGGCGATGAGTTGCTCGCGGTAGAGCTGTTCCTGCGACTCATAGGCACGCTTAAACCGCTCCACGTCGATCTCCAGCTGCAGACGCTCCTGATTGACGCTGAGCTTCTCCTGCTCCATCGAGATCATCGTGTTGCGCAGCAGGTTCTCCTTCTCGGCCAAGTCGGCCTCAGCGTTGAGGATCTGGAGATCCAGTCCCTCGTTGACGAGCTGGAGGATCTTGTCGCCCTTCTTGAGCAGGGCACCCTCCTCGACGAAGATGCGGTCGACCACACCGCCCTCCAGGGGGCTGAGCTGGATGGTGGTCTTGGGCTGCACGCGGCCCCGGACGCGGATGTAGTCGTTGAATTCCGAACGGGTCACACGGCTCATGATCAGCGACTCGCGGTCGACCCTCAGGGTGCTTGCGTCGCCCCTCGCGATCAGATAGATGATAAACAGCACGACAAATGCACCCAACCAATAGGGCACGGCCTTGGAGGTGAACATGAGTCTGTAACCTCTCTTTTCCTCTTTGATAATATCCATGGTTTTCTGCTTTATTTTTGATCCAGATAATTCACTCCGCAATAGTAGGTCACGATGCTTTTCTTGAGGAAGTACTTCAAGCCTGCGTCCAGACGCTCGGCCTCCGACTTGAAGAAGGAGTTCGAGGCCGTCTGGAACTCGATCGGAGAGATCAGTCCGCGGGCCATGCGCCCCTTGTTGAGGTTGTAGGCCTCCTGCTGCACCCGCGAGCGTTTGCGGGCCTGGATGTAGGCCGCACGCGCGCTCGTCTTGTCCTGCACGGCACGCTCCACATCGCTCTCCACATCGCGCAGGGCCTGCTCATACTCGATCTCGGCCTTGCGGTAGGCGACCTTGGCCTGCTTGACCCGCGAACGGCCCGCAAGGCGTCCGAAGATCGGGATCGAGAGATTGAGCTGGATGTATTCTCCGCGGTTGCCCTTGAACTGGGAGAAGAATCCTGCGGTGTTGATCCCCTCGTAGGTGAAGTAGCTGGTCGACCATCCTCCGCTCAGACTCAGCGACGGGAGCAGCTTGTACTGGACCGTGCGCCACTCCTTGCGGGCCATCTCGCAACGATAGCGGGCCATCACCACCTTCGGCAGGAAGGAGACGCTGCGGTCGACCATCTCGCCCACGGGCATCAGATCGCCCTCCGTGAAGTCGGGGTCGGCATCGGCGATCGAGGGATCGATCTCAAGGGGTTGGTCCAGCGGCCAGAGCATCACGTCCTTGAGCGTGAGGAGGGCGTCGTCCCAGCATGCCTTGATGTTGACCTGCTCGAACTCGCGGTCGGCCAGATCGGCCTCGGCCTGCACCACATCGGCGCGGCTCTTCTGTCCCAGTTCGTACTGACGGACAGCCAGGCGGTGGTTCTCGCGGGCGGTCTTGACAAAAAGATCGCACACGCGCGTCATCTCCATGCAATACAGCACGTTGCAGTAGGCCTCCATCGTGGCCAGACAGATCTCGTCCTCGGTCTGCTGCTCCTGGGAGATCCCCAGCTTGAGGGCCGTTTTCTTGATCCGCAGGTTGTTCACGGCCGAGAATCCGTCGAAGAGCATGATGCTGCCCCCGGCCATGTAACCGTTATTGAACGAGGTGAGGCTCTTGTAGGTGTTGGTCTCGGGGTCGACCGTACGTCCGAAATTGGTGTTGGCGTAGGTCCCCGCGCTGATGTTCGGCGTAAAGACCTCCAGGATGGCCTGGCGGCGGGCCATACGGGCCTCGGAGATGTCCTCACGGCTAATTTTCATTTTCGAGGAGTTCTCCACGGCATAGACCATGCAGTCGTGGAGGGTCATCACCTGCTGACCGCTCACGGTGGGGATTGCCCACGGGGTCATCCAGCACAGAAACAAGAAAAGTAAGATTTTATTCATCGGGGTTACTGTTTTTTTCGTTTTCAGAGCCTTTGGAAACATACCCCGTGCCAAAATCGCGCACGTTTGACTATCAACAGATTACACAAATCAAGCAAAATAGACGTGTAAAGAATCTTTACAAATCTGTAAAGTCTACGCCCGCCACACCTTATTTAATAAGCTGTCGGCCCGCCCCTTTGCCGCGGATTTTCCCCTGCACGACCTTTCCTTCAGGCTGGTTTTCTCCGTGCAGGGGCGGAGCGACACCGACAACGGACATCATCCCCCTACCGCAACCGCGCAGGAATCGGTTGCGGAAAAGGGATCTCAGGAAAAAATGCGGAATTTGCCCCGGTGTAGGAATTTTACCCGAGGATCAAGGCGGAAAGCCCCGCGCCGAAAGCGACAGAAGGGATCGGAGAATCGGAAGGCAGAAGGCAGAAGGAGGAAGACCCGTAATTTACTGAGTATCAAACGCAGCAGGCATAGCTGATCCCGGCGAAGAATCAGGAGCGGGAGGAGCGTCGGGAGGAGTAATAGCGCAGGAAGGTGCTGATCATGCCCGCCATAGAGAGCACACCGCCCAGATAGAGAGCCGCCACGGGTCCCTCGTCGCCGAAGAGGTGGAAGGCCAGGGCCACAAAGGCCGCGCCGGTTGTCTGACCGACCAAACGGGCCGTGGCCATCATTCCGCTGGCACTTCCGGCGCGGTGGGGCGGCACAGAATTGATGATCAGATGGTTATTCGGCGACTGGAAGAATCCGAAGCCCACGCCGCAGACTCCGAACCGCCACACGATCTCCCAAAATCCGCTCCCCGTGGGCATCGACGCCAACAGGAAGCTGCCCACGCAGAGCACCAGCAGTCCGAAGCATCCCAGGATCTCGGGACTGAAACGTCCGATGAGGCATCCGGCCAAAGGCGCCACAAAGAGGATCACCACGGGATAGCACGACATGAGCAGTCCGGTTTGGGCGGCGTCATAGCCGAAATTGTGGGACAGGAGGAACGGCATACCCACCAGGGCCACCATCTGTGCGGCAAACGACACGATGCTCGTCAGAATCGACAGCGAGAAGATCGGACGGCGCAGCAGGTCGATGGGCAGCATCGGGAAATCGCTCCACAGCAACCTCTTCACATAAAGCGTCATAACCCCCACACACAGCACCATCCCGAGGACCACGGCCCATCCGTCGGCCCGGTGGGTGAAGGCCTCGAAACTGCCGATCAGCAACCCGAAGGTCAGGGCATTGAGCGCCGCCGCCCGAAAATCGTAACGTCGTCCGACGACCTTCGTGGGGTTCTCGGGCAGGGACTTACGGGCCAGCAGGAAGGCGATGACCCCAAACGGGAGATTCACCACGAAGAGCCACGGCCACGACGCCACGGAAAGTACCGCGCCCGTAAATGCGGGTCCCACGACCAGGCCCAGAGCCACGACCGTGGCATTCAGACCGATACCCTTGCCCAGGTGGCGTTTCGGATAGATGAGTTTAAGGAGCGAGGTGTTGATGCTCATCACCATGGCCGCCCCCACGCCCTGCACCACGCGCGCCGTCACCAGCAGGCGGAATCCTCCCGCCAGGGCGCAGAGCATCGACCCCAGCGTGAAGAGTACGATGCCCCAGAGATAGATCCTGCGGTAGCCGATCATCTCGCCCAGGGCAGCAAAGGGCAGCAACAGCATAACGATGACCAGCTGGAACGAGTTGACGATCCAGATCGAATCCGATGCCCCGACCCCCAACTCGCGGGCCAGGGTCGGCAGGGCCACATTGCACACCGTGCCGTCCATCACCGAAAAGAAAAGTCCGCACAACAAGGCCGCCATAGCCACATAGAGACGCGGTTTCTGCAATCCGTCCCAGTTCCGATCGCCCACGATTCTGTTTGGCTCCGTCATCATTCCTCTGTTTTTACGAGCGCGAAAGTAACGATAAATATCGACAGGGCAAACGGAAAATTCGTATCTTTACGCGATTTATCACAATTCATGACCATGCGCCGCACCCGACAGGACCTTCAACCGAGCCTTTTCCCCGACGACGTCTTCCCGCTCTGCACCCCCCAGGCGAAGACTGCCGCCCAAACCGACATTCACCCATCGGTCACATTCTTCGCGGCCGACCCGCAAGCCGCCGACCATCGAACTGCCGAGCGTCCGACCTCAAAATCGCGCCCCAATCCCTCTCGGACAACCGCTCCGCAAACGGATCCTCATCGGAGAGTTGCCGTTTCCGGTATTTTTCAGCCCGAGGCCGCGGCTGAAATCCGAGAAGAGTTTCCGGGCATGGACAAAGACTTAGCCAACAAGGAGATAAGCGGGGAAACAAACCAGGATGTGAGTGCAGACAAGGCCGAGGCACGGTATAAGTTCAAGCCTCAAGCCGACACCAGGACAGAGGCCGAAGTCGGAATCCCCACAGAGGCCGGGCTCTCGGCTGATACCACGACCGAGGGGTACCCCACCCGTGATTTTGGCGATCTTTTCGAGCGGCTTTCCCGATCGGGTTTCCGCAGCAGTTTCCACCTCTCGCCTCGCGACCGGGACTATTTCCAAAGCAAGGGACCGGCTACGATCCGCCACCACACCGAGGATTTCATCCTGCACCGTCTGGCCCCCGCCCAAATTCCCAACGACGGACGACAGACCCCCATGCGCGGGCACCCGGTCTTCACGGCCCAACACGCCACAGCCTGCTGCTGCCGCGAATGCTTCGCCAAGTGGCACCACATACCCGCCCATCGCCCGCTCACACCCGACGAACAACGCTACGCCGTCGATGTCATCATGACATGGCTGCTGCACGAAATAAAACCCCGATAAAACACCAAACTTATGGCTGAAAATCTGAATATTACCCACGGCACCAAGGAAGAGGTCTACACCTCGCTCTACCCCCAGCTCCGATCACTGCTCGACGCCGAGCGCGATCCCATCGCCAATATGGCCAACCTCGCGGCGGCCCTCCACCTCACTTTCGGATTCTGGTGGACGGGCTTCTATCGGGTCAGCGGAGAAGAGCTGATCCTCGGCCCGTTCCAGGGTCCGCTGGCCTGCACGCGCATCCGGCGCGGAAGAGGCGTCTGCGGCACGGCATGGCTCGAACAGAGGAGCATCATTGTCCCCGATGTGGACCAGTTCCCCGGCCACATCGTCTGCAGCAGTGCCTCGCGCTCGGAGATCGTCGTACCCGTCAAACTCCAGGGTGAGACCGTCGCCGTACTGGACATCGACAGCGACCGACTCGCCACATTCGACGACACCGACCGCCTGTGGCTCGAACGCATCGTGGCCCTGCTCGACCGATAGGCCGGCATAATCCCGTCATCCGATCAAGTGCACCCCGACACCTGGCGGGGTACACCCCGTTTTCGGTCCCCCCTATCGGAACTTTCCCCTTGTCGGGACACGGCTCTGCCCCGCCAGGCAGGAGGGTCACCTCTGCCAGCGGTGCAGAGTTGTCATACGACTTGTGTGCCGCACCATCCCCCCCAATAAAAAAATCCCTGCCGTCGAAACTCATCGACAGCAGGGATTTTCACAATATCTTCCGCCGGAATTCTCTCCCCCTTCTTCGGCGGATATGCTTTCCGCGACAGATCTCAAGGGCCGAACCGCCCCCGCTCCTCCCGCAGGATCAATATTCCAGTCTCCAGAGAAGCTCCTCCCGCAAGAGGTTATCCGAGGGGGTATCGCCCAAACCGCGCACCACCCTTGCGACCTCCGCTTTGGCCTCCTCGCCACTCTCAGCCACAGCCGCCAGCATCGCCACACCGCCCTGGGCCACCAAGAGGGCGTCAAGCCCCGAAGCCGGAGCATGCACCGCCTCCAGAGCCGTCGGAATCCAGTCCGGGGTCACCTCCCCACTGCGGGCGGCACCCAACAGCGCGGCATAGCGCAACAACGGCTTCTCCGATGCACACCACTTCCCGAACAAAGGCCCGAAGCCCTCCATACGGCTCAACAGGGCAAAGGCCGCCTCCTCGGCCGTCTCACCGTCGGCAATACCTCCGGCCCAGAACTCCTCCTCGGCCTCCACCTTCGAGGCATCGGCCAGGTGCAGGGCCGCCAGGCGCAATTCACGCACATCCTGTTGCCACAGCATCCGCGCAAATTCGTGATCGGCCTCCTCCCCGCAGGCGATCTTGCGCACCGTCGGGAGGCTCACTCCATAGTTCAGACCGCTGGCACAACCCCTCAATTCCATCGAATCGGCCACCGCTCCGTTTCTCTCGCGCCGCATCTTGCCGAGCAGCGCCACCATTCTCGACGTCAGATCCATCGTCTCACGCCCTGCGTTTACTTACGGCGGGGTGCGGCCACCCTGATCGTACGTCCGAACTCAAAGACCGGCAATACGGCACGCGTATATTCGCCCTCGCTGCCCATGACGATGCAGACCGACGGATCGGCCACACGACACGTCACCACGTTGCTCTCCTTGTCGGAGGCACGCAGCTCCTCGTCGGCAATGTTGCCCGAAGGCTCGATCTGCAGCAGGATCATATCGCCCGAAAGGTCGCTGGCAGGCAGCAGACCGGCCGTGGGGCTGATGCGGCAGACGACATACTGTTTCTTCGAGGACTCGGGGCAGACCACAAAGCGGCGGGTCTCGGTCGTCACCGTCAGCTTACCCAGGAAAAGCTCCAGGTAGGCCTGCTCCAGGCGGTTGATCTCGTTCAGAGCAGCCTCCAGACCTCCTCCGAACACATTCTCACCGGCCTCACCCGTGATCAGCTCCATGCGGTGACGGCGCAGCGAATAGATCGTGGCGGCGGCAGCCTCGGCGGCACTCTCCGGCGAGGAGAACTGCATCGAGTTCTTGTCGATCGGCATACGGGGGAAGTCATCGAAGGATTCGGCGTGCAACACCTCGCGCTCCTGCCTGGAGGCCGGAGCCTCGGCCTTGTAGGCCGTCCGGTCGTCGAGCAACGACACCTGTGCGCCCTTCACGCTCCAGGTCGTCTTGTCGGCCAACGAGGGACGCACCCCCAGGAACTTCTGGGCATAACGTGCATAAGGTCCGGCCACGACCTTCTCGCAGCTGACCTCCACATCGACGGCCAGGGTCGTGCGCGGCTGGCTGATGACCATTCCGCCGTTCACTTCGTTGGCACCCTGCATCTTGACATAGGGATTCTGAGCCATGACCCCGCCCCCTATACATATCGAGGTCAACAAAAGCAACAATCGTTTCATAAGATTTTGGTTTTTATCCGTAACAAATCACCGAAGAACAGCCGGACGTTCCTCTCGACGACCCTCCGTCGATCGAGGCCGCACCGCGCTCCGTCTCCGTTCATACAAAGATACGGGATTTTTTGGATTGGCCTCAAAATTTGAGGTAAAAATCGCCCGTCAAGGCTCTGTATTCCCCGGTGTACTCCTCGTGTCGGCCCGTGCCGATCGAGAGCAGACTCTCGTCGGGGGGCCTCACCTTCAGATCCGGAGTGAAGCGTTCCAGCTCCAGCAGCACCCGTTTGGGCGGGCGGCGCGGCGTGGTGCGCACAACGGTGCGACGGCACAGCACGAAACTCCCGACGGCACTGCGCAGGAACTGCTCGGATTCGGTCAGCGGCAGCACCACGGCAAAGCGTCCTCCGGGATTGAGCAGGCGGCAGGCAGCCCGGCACAGATCCTCGAAACTCAGGGTTAGCGTATGCCGCACACGGCTGCGTCCCTCGTCGGGCGGGAGCAGCGAGTCTACAAAAAACGGGGGATTCGACACAATGAGATCGAACGATTCCTCGGCGTGGAACTCCTGGACGGGACACTGCCCGAACTCCAGACGGTCGCCCCAGGGCGATTCGTCACCATTGCGGCGGGCCTCCTCCACGGAGTCGATGTCCACGCCCACAACCTCGGCCGCGGGGAATCGCTGGGCCATCATGATGGCAATGAGCCCCGTACCCGTACCTATATCGAGAATCCGTCGAGGTGAAAGGCCCGTTCCGGCCCACGCCCCCAGCAGGACACCGTCCGTGCCGACCTTCATCGAGCAGAGGTCTTGATGTATGGTAAATTGTTTGAATCGAAACATGATATTCGGATTTTTGGTTCTTTTCGGCCTCCCCGGAGCGAGCGACGGCCGCTGAAGGCCGCCTTGTGGAGATCGTCTGTCACTCCAGCCCTCCGTCCATCCCCACGCCGAACAGCGAGAAATCGTAGCGTGCGGGGTCCTCCTCCGAAAAACGGCGCAGGGACCGGGTCAGTTCCTCGACGGCCTTCCAGTCGTTCGAGCGGCGGGCAAGCAGTCCCAGCTCGCGCGACACCGCCCCCACATGGACATCCAGCGGGAGGTAGAGGGCCGACATCGGGATTTGAGTCCACTCCCCGAAGTCCACCCCGCGGTCATCGCGGCGCACCATCCACCTCAGATACATACAAAGGCGTTTGCAGGCCGCACCGCGACGGATCGACGAGAGGTGTTTCTCCGCCCTCGGGGCGTGTTCCCCGCGGAAGAACTCCTCGCGGAAATCGCCCAGCACCGTCCTCAGATCGCCACACTCCGCATAACGACCCTCGAAGTAGGCACCTATGCCCCCGAACTTTTGGTCCAGGCGGCGCAGGGCCATCACGAAATCGCGGAAATCCCCTCCGTTGAACGTGCGGTGGACAAACCCTCCGAGACGGTCCAGATCCCTTTCCGAAGCGTTCCTCACGAAGTCGGCCGGAGCGTTGTCCATAAACTGCATCATGCGGTGGGCATTGCGGACGATGGCCTTGCGGTTACCCCAGGCGATTGTGGCGGCAAAGAATCCGGCCACCTCACGATCCTTCCGATCCGAATAGCAATGAGGCACCGAAACGGGATCCTCTTCAATGAATTCGGGGCGGTTATAGCGGTCGTGGAGACGTTCCAGCAGATCGCGCAGTTCGTTGTCGCCGCCCATCATCCGCAGATTTGTCCGTCCGACATCACGATCCTACGATCGGCCATGGCAGCCAGGCTCTCGTCGTGGGTCACGATCACGACGGTCTGCCCCAGGCTATCCCTCAGATCAAAGAACAGGCGGTGGATCTCGTCACGGTTGTGCGAGTCGAGATTTCCCGAAGGCTCGTCGGCCAGGAGTACGGCCGGAGCGTTGATCAGGGCGCGGGCAATGGCCACACGTTGCTGTTCGCCACCCGACATCTGGGCGGGTTTATGGTCGTGGCGGTGGCTCAGCCCCACCATGTCGAGCAGTTCCGCGGCCTTACGTTCGACCTCCTCGCGGGAGCGGCCGCCGATCAGACCCGGGATGCAGACATTCTCGAACGCCGTAAATTCGGGCAGCAGGTTGTGGAACTGGAAGACAATGCCGATCCGCTCGTTACGGAACTTCGACAGGGCCTTGTCGCCCAGCACAAAGAGGTTCTGTCCGTCGATCTCGACCCGTCCGCTATCGGGGTACGACAGCGAGGCCATGATCTGCAACAGAGTGGTCTTGCCCGCACCGCTGGCCCCGACGATCGAAAGCACCTCGCCGCGTGCGACCTCCAGCGAGACGCCCTTCAGCACCTCGACATCCGAAAACCGTTTGTGGATATTTTCAACCTTGATCATCATCCTGCGTTTTGTTGTTGGAAGATCTCGAACAGGCGCACCGTCTCCACGGCCTCCCGCACGTCGTGGACCCTCAGGATCGAGGCTCCTTGGCGCAGGCACTCCCAATCCAGGGCGATGGTACCCGTCAGCGACTCGTTGGGCGTGAGGCCCAGGGCGCGGAAGATCATCGACTTGCGCGACAATCCCGCCAGGACGGGAAATCCCTGCTCAACCAGGCGGTGCAGCCCTCCCAGCAGCTCATAGTTCTGTTCGAGGGTCTTGGCGAATCCGAATCCGGGGTCGAGGATGATCCTGTCGCGGGCGATACCCGACTCCAGCAGGAAATCGACGCGGCGGTCGAAATAGGAAACCACCTCGGTGGTGATGTCGCGGCGGTAGTCCGTACGGGACTGCATGGTCTGCGGATCGCCCTTCATGTGCATGGCCAGGTAAGGCACGCCGCAGCGGGCCACCGTGGGAATCATCCCCGGGTCGAGTTCTCCGGCCGAGATGTCGTTGACGATCACCTCGCCGAACCGGTCCAGGGTGCGCTCCACGACCTCACTGCGGAACGTGTCGATCGACACGGCCATCGTCGGGGCCACGCGGCGCACGGCACCCACACCCTCGGCCACGCGGCGCCACTCTTCTTCGACGGGTACGACCTCCGCACCCGGACGCGACGAGTAACCGCCCACGTCGATGATCGAAGCACCCTGGCTCACAGCCTCTTCGACACGTTCCTCCACGGCCTTTTCATCGGATTTGCGGCTCCCGGCATAGAACGAGTCGGGCGTAACATTGAGAATCGCCATCACCTGCGGATGCGAATAATCGAGTTCTATTTTATGATCCATTTCTCTGCGGTTTTATCGTTTTTTGGGTTTTCCATGATCCTGAGGATCTGCTCCGCGTGCGCATGACGGCGGGCAGTTCCGCGGGAATTCTACCCCGTGCGGGTACTCCGAGGTTCTGCGGTCTATCCTGCGGTCCAGGCTCGGTTTTCCGAGTTTCACCCCATCCTTTTTCGGAAGATCCGTCCACACCCGGAGGTTTTCCGAAAAAAGGCGGCGGTCATACGGCCTCGGAGGTATAACGGACAGAAGAGGGGAATATTCCGTGAATTGCGCCCCGTGGGGGATTCTGGGCCGGGGTTGTCAGTTGACCTCCTCGTGCGGGAGGCATTTCCCCCTTTTCTGACGTTCCACCTCAGCCTCGTGGCGGAAGGCCCGGTCGAGGTGATCGACCTCGGGAGCAAGCTCCTCGCGCAGGATGTTGACCAGCACATAGTCGGCACGCGAGGCCACCTCGTCGTCACTCATCTGCACGGCGATCCTGCGGCGGATGGCCTCGCGGTCACATCCATCGCGCTGTGCGGCACGCTCGATCCTCAGTTCCAGGGGTGCCATCACGGCAATCGTATGATCAACATGACCTTCAAGTCCCGCCTCGAATAAAATGGCACTCTCCAGCACCACATAATCCCCCTGCTGACGCTCCGCCCACTGGCCGAAATCGCGCATCACGGCCGGATGGACCAGCGCATTGAGGGCCGCCAGAGCCTCCCCGTCGGAGAACACCCGTGCGGCAAGGGCCTTGCGGTCGAGGCTCCCCTCGCGGTAGATCTCCTCGCCGAAGTAGGCCTTGATCGCCTCACGCAGCAGTTCGTTTTCCGTCATCAGACGTTTGGCCTCGGCATCCGAGTCATAGACCGCGATGCCCCGCTCTTGAAAAAGGCGGCAAACAGTGCTCTTTCCGCACCCGATGCCGCCTGTTATACCTATTTTAATCATCTTTACTGGGTTGTTCAATTTGTGGGACCTCTCCGATCGAGATCACCTTGATATCGCTCATCCTCACCGATATGGCATTCTGCAACGACGTACGGTCGATCTCCAGCATCGTCTGTCCCTGTTCGTTGACCAGATCCACGAATTTCAGCTCCGTGAGCGGCACCTTGAGTGTCTTGTTCATATAGACCCGATAGCCGAACAGGTTGGTTCCCACCCCTTCGACCACACAAGTCACCTCGAACTTCCGACCGTCGACATTGATCCGCATGACTTGTTCGGTCGTGTAGGTATAGCCCAACTTGGCAATATACCACAGTATAAACGACGCCACCAGCAACGACAAAAAGACCGGCGAAATATAGCGACGCATCTTATCCAGAATATGCTCCATGAGTTTTAATACAACATTCTTACGGGCAAAGATAAAAAATAAAACGGACTGCCGCAACCGGTAGTCCGTTTTATTTCCCGAGGTTTTTTCTTACCTCCGATTATTTATCCAGCGATTTCATCTGCTTTTTCATCAGATCGTAAGCCACCGGAGTAGCGATGAAGATCGTGGCAGCCGTACCTACGATCACACCGATCGTCAGCGCGAAGATGAAGCCGCGGATCGTCTCACCTCCGAAGAAGATGATGGCCAGCAGCGTCACAAGCGTCGTACCCGACGTGTTGATCGTACGCGACAGGGTAGAGTTGATGGCGTTGTTCACGTTCTCCTTGAAGTCGCGCTTGGGATAGAGGGCCAGGTACTCACGGATACGGTCGAATACCACCACGGTATCGTTGATCGCGTAACCGATGATCGTCAGGATGGCGGCAATGAAGGCCTGGTTGACCTCAAGGTTGAAGGGCATGATGCCGTAGAGCAACGAGAACAGACCGATCACGAACAGGGCATTGAAGGCCAGAGCCAGCGTTGCACCCGATGCCCACTGCCAGTGCTTGAATCGGAACGTGATGTAAAGTCCGATGGCCAGCAGCGAGAAGAGTACCGAGTAGATCGAGTTCCACGTCATGTCGTGGGCGATCGAAGGACCGATCTTGTCAGCCGTCACGATACCGTTGGTGTCGTCCTGCGTGTTGCGGAAGTTGTCGAACGAAATGTCGTAGGAGTAGAGCGGCTTCAAGGCGTTGTAGATGATCTGCTCTACCTCAGCCGTAGCCTCGTCCGACGTATCGTCGTATTTGTACTGCGTCACGATACGCATCTGGTTCTCATCACCGAACTGGGTGACGTTGGCGCTGATCTGAGCGGCGTCGGCGTCGGTGTTCTGCTGGAATGCCTTGTTGATCTGCTCACGAACCTGCTCGTCCGAAACGGCCTTGTCAAAGCGGATCACATAGGCACGACCACCCGTGAATTCCGTACCCTTGTTCAGACCGCGGATACCGAACGATGCGAACGAGATGAGGATCAGCGCAGCCGATACCATATAGGAGATCTTGCGGGCACCGATGAAGTCGACGTGAGTGTTCGACAGGAAACGCTCCGACCAGCCGCGCGAGAAGGTGATCTTGCCGCGCTTGGCCACGATCCACTCGATCAACAGACGCGTGATGAACACGGCGCAGAAGAACGAGGTGATGATACCGATGATCAGCGTAGTGGCGAAGCCCTGAACCGGACCCGTACCGAAGACGAACAGCACGATACCGGTGATGATCGTCGTGAGGTTACCGTCGATGATGGCCGAATAAGCCTTCGAGAAACCGTCGGTGATGGCCAGCGAGAGACCCTTGCCGCCACGCAACTCCTCCTTGATACGCTCGTAGATGATGACGTTGGCGTCAACGGCCATACCCATCGTCAGCACGATACCGGCGATACCGGGCAGCGTCAGCACGGCGCCGAACGATACCAGCACACCCATCAGCAGGAAGACGTTCAACAGCAGGGCGACATCCGACATCCAACCTGCCGTCTTGTAAAACAGACCCATATAGAGCAGGACGAGGATGAAGGCGATGACGAACGAGAACAGACCGGCGTTGATGGCCTCCTGACCCAGCGACGGACCTACGACCGTATCCTGGATGATCTTGGCGGGAGCGGGAACCTTACCCGACTCCAGCACGTTGGCCAGGTCCTTGGCCTCCTGGATGGTGAAGTCACCCGTGATCGAGGAGATACCCTTGTCGATCTTGCCGCGCACGTTGGGGGCCGAGTAAACATAACCGTCCAGAACGATGGCGATGCTCTTGCCGATATTCTCACCCGTGAGGCGGGCCCAGCGCTGCGTACCCTCGGCGTTCATGGTCATCGAGACCTCGGCCGTGGCACCGTGCTGCTGATACTGCTCCGTGGCATTGGTCACCACCGAACCGTCCAGGGGAGCCTTGCCGTCGGGAGTCGAGATACGCAGGGCGTAGAGGTAGTAGCGGCCGTCGATCTTGTCGTCGCCCTTCACACCCCACTTGAAGATCAGATCCGAGGGGAAGAGCTCGCGAACGGCACGCTGCTCAAGATATTTGTTTACCGTAGCGATGTCGGCCTTATAAGCGGCACCGATGGCGGCACCACCTGCAAAACCGGGATCCAGCACTGCGAAGAAGGGGTTGTTTTCACGCGAGAAACGGCCCGTGTGGGTCTGCTCCTGAGTGGCCTCGGCAGCAACCTCGTCAATGAGCGATGCCGTCTCGCCGGTCTTGGTCTTGGCCTCGGTCTGAGGCTCGGTCTTGGCGGCAGCCTGCTCAGCAGTCAGCTCGTTCTTGAGCAGCTGATCGGCCTGAGAGAGCATGGGCAGCACCTCGCGGGCGTCGTAAGTGGTCCAGAACTCCAGCGATGCGGTACCCTGCAACAAGTCGCGCACACGCTGCGGTTCCTTCACACCGGGGAGCTCGACCAGGATGCGGTTCGAGTTGGGCAGGCGCATGATGTTGGGCTGCGTCACGCCGAAGTTGTCGATACGGCTGCGCAGCACGTTGAACGATGCGGCGATAGCCTTCTCGGTGTCCTCCTTGAGGATCTTGACCACCTGCTCGTTGGAACTCTCCAACGTGATGTCGCGGCGATCGGGGCTGACGAAGATCGAAGCCAGGGGCTTGCCGTCCGACAGACGCTCGAATGCCTCGGCAAAGTTGTCGATGTAGTTCTTCGAGGTACCCTTGTGGAGAGCATCGTTAGCCTCGGCAATAGCCTCCACGAATGCGGGATCTTTCTGGCTGTCACCGGCCAAAGCCTTGACCACGTCCTCGACCTGCACCTCCAGCATGACGTTCATACCGCCCTTGAGGTCCAAACCGAGGTTCAACTCCTTCTCCTTGCACATCTTGTAGGTGAACTGCGTAAAGAGGAGGTCGTAGACCGGAAGATTCTGCACCGAGTCAAGGTAGTGCTGCTCGGCCTTGGCCTGCTCGGCCAAAGGGAACTGTGCGGCATATTCGGCCGCTTTCTTCTCCACACTCCGCGTTTTGAACGTAAACGAGAGCTGGTAAACACACGCAATCGCCAAAAGCGCCGCAATGAGTTTAATGAATCCTTTACTTTGCATTTGAGTTAAATAAAAATTTGTTTTGTTATATTGTTTTAGTCTTTAGTCACAATAGCACGCAAAGATATAAAAAAAAATGAATAATGCCGCATTCCCCTCCAAGAATTGCGGCCGGGGCCGAAAAAAAGTCGGTTTCGGGTCGCAATGAGCCGGATACGGGCAGTAAAATCCGCTTTTTCAGTGTTTTCGCCTTCCGAAACGCGGGGGCGGCACGATGTCGGGGCAGGACAGGCCGCGGAACGGATCCTCCCAAAGGTTACGGGACTGGTAGTGCAACAAGTGACAGAACAAGTCGCGGGACAGACTTTCCGACAGATTGCGGGGCAAATTGCAGGCGGATTGCAAAATAGATTATGGGGTTGACAGCGGAACAAAAGGCAAGACAACGTGCGGGACGAATCCTCGTCAGGCCGCGGGGCAAACACCCAACAAGTCATGAGACAGGTCGCGGAACGGAAGTTTTTCCGGATATATTTTTTCGGAGATTTTCCGTCTTCTGACTACCGGAATCCCTTGACACACACCGCTCATTTTTTGAAGGGAGCTTTTCGGTTTCTTTCTGGAGTTTTTCGCCACCTTTCACGCTCTCCACTGCCCAGTCCTCCCTTCCACGCTTCCCCCTTCCGTACAAACTTCGCAGGGCAACACCCCCATGCCATCTTCCTCAGCACCTGCCACCCGACACTCAATGCCCGACATCTTACAGTAGCGGATCCTCCGATTCCAAAACATACAGCCAGCCCCTGCCCATCCACTCTTGCACGCAGTTTATTCCGCCAGAGCTTCCTCTTCCGTATTTGGACAATCTCTCGAATCCCGACAACCGCAAACTCCATTATCCAATCCCGCCTGATCCGTATTTTTCCCGCCCCCTCCTCAAAGAGCCATCATGCAACAATCTCAAACCTTTCATACCCAAAAGTCCGCCCCGGCAAAATACCACAACACCGAAGCCCCCAAGCACCGCTCCGGATTCCTCCAACAAGTCTCCGCCCGGCCATTTCCAACCTATCTGTCACCGTCTTCCGACCTGGCCATACATCCGATACGTCCCCCCCCCCAAAAATCTCCGCGCCAAGACACTCCGCCGGCAAAATCGCCCCGTTTCCAAGCCCTGCCACAAAGCCTCCCGCGACAAGCGTCCGGGGAAGGGACGCCCCCCTTCCTAAATGACAAGAGCGTGCAGATCCCCCAGCAAGGAAGATCAGCACGCTCTGTAAGCATTTGATCGATGTTACGAGACTTTCCGAAGGTCTCGTTGTTAAAAAATTTTAAAGATTCCCAGCGAACACACTCGGATTATTCAACTTCCGGCTGCTGCTCGCTCAGAATACGCATTGCGACATCGAGGATAGTCGTGTCATCCAAAGTCACCACGCCGCCATCGGGCCCCGGCTCAAAGTGAACGCCTACACATTCCTTCGACTCGTGTTTACCGCCGAAATAGTTACGTACGGTGTCAGCATCTATTCCTAACTCATCAGCTATGCGTTGCGAGCTGCCGCTGGGCAGTCTGTCTTTGATACGACGCAATTCGTTAAATGTAATAATCATATTGTATCGAATTTTTAAGTTGGACGTTCTTTTTTCTTTCTGACAACTAAGTTAAGGATTATTTATCATTATGCAAAATTTCCGCATCATATTTTTCAATATATCCGAAAAATTTTTCTTAAAGTAGGCTCGCCCGGCCGCCCCATTCCGCCTTATGTATCGGCCCCGCTCTCGGCCCCATGCTCCACTTTCTCAAAGTCCGTTCCACACGCCGCCCGCCGAAGCATTTTCTACCCATGGAATCGGTCCACCCGCAAAGTTCACCACCCCCGCAAGCCCCGTCCGCCGAAGCCCTTGCTCGCGAAATCCGTCCACCGTCACCCTCCCTCTCCGAGGAAGCCTTTCCCTTTTCCGGGTCCGCCCTCGGAAACCCTTCCACCCTCAGCACCCCGTCTATCCACAGTAGCCTGTCCGCAGAAACCCGCCCGCAGCATACCTCTACGTCCCTCCGCACACCCTGCACGAC
>JAHHQK010000043.1 GCA_020026435.1 Alistipes sp.
AGAGCAACAGCCTTCTAAGCTGTGGGTCGAGCGTTCGAACCGCTCCGGAATCACACATTCGGGCGGATGTCTTTCGAGGCATCCGCTTTTTTTTATGCCCCGGATCGTGCCGTCTTTTTCCGAGGACAGTGGATGGTGTCGGGGGCAAGGTGACTTTCCGCAAGGAAAAACGATCCGTCGGCAGCGTTGGATCGACGCAGGTTTTACCCCTGTGGAAGTGTATGGAAATATTTCAAAAAGGCCTGTTCGCCCGGATAGAAGATCCGGAGGGAACAGGCCTTTTCGTATGGGGGTATGGAGTGCGGGCATCGGGACAGCCCGTAAGGTCGGCCCGTGGACCGTGTCTCGGTGTGGGGCGAGGACCGCAAAAATGCTTGGAATGGTCGGGGCACTCGAACCACTCGGACTGCTTGAGGGCATTCGGTCAGTTTGGGTACCAGGAGTGCTTGCCCCGGTTGCTCCGCTTGATCCTCTTGGGGCGTATCGGGGTGGGTTGAAGGCCTTTTATCTGAAGAAACTGCCCCGCCATACGGTGCGGTTGCCCACACCGTCGCGCAGGTAAAGCTCCACGCTGTGGCGTCGTCGGGTGGGGGGAGTGGTGAATTTGTGGTAGAGCAGTCCGCGCATGGGGCGGCGGTCGACGGGTTGCCACTCCCCGTCGATGAGCAGGGTGTAGGCCGCCACGCCCGAGAAGTTGTCTCCCACGGTGAATCTCAGATCCTCGTTGCGGCTCAGGTCGGCCCCTTTCTCGAATCGGGGCGTGACGTGGGGCGGCAGGGTGTCGGCCACTACCACAAACCAGTCCATCGTGCGGGTCGAGGCGCTCACCTTGCCCATCAGCGGATGTCCGCCGATGTTGCTCAGTCCGCGACGGCTGTTGTAGCGGGCCAGTGTGGTGTGGAGGGCCAGGTGCGGGGGAATGTCGGCCGCGAGGGAGACCCGTGCCGAGGTGTTGAGGGGGGTGACCTGCGGGAAGAGGCGGTGGGCGCGCGAGAGGATCTTCACGCCGCGGACGCTCTTGCTGAGGGTCATCGTGTCGTGGCGGGCGAACTTCGCCTCGAAGAGTGCGTCCGAGGGGATCGATACGCTGAAGTCGCGGTCCAGGATCAGATCATGCTCCTCGTCTGTCGGGAGCGGAATCCCGTCCTCGGGAGCCGTGGCGCGGAATTCGCCCTTGCGGCCGAGGATCTCGAAACTCAGCGTGGAGACATTGCCGCTGTCATCCTCGACTTCGAGACGGACGGTGTGGCGATCTCCGGCCTTGGTGCGGATGACGCCGCGGTCGGTCATCACGGGGTAGAACACCTCGCAGGGGGTCTGACCCATGTGGGCCATGCGGATCACCTCGTTGCGCGAGGTGATTTGCAGCGGGTAACAGCTGATGGCGTCGCTGAAGCGGTTGTGGGAGTAGTTGAAGCCGTCCATGCGGTATTCGAAGTAGGGTTGGCGGTCGAGGTATCCGGTCAGACGCCAGATGCCGAAGGTGTTGTGGACGTCGTCGCGGCGGTCCGAGACCTCGGCGATGAAGTATCCGCGGCGGCCCACCTCGATGGGCTGTTCGCGGTTGAGTCGGTAGCGTCCGTCGGCATGGCGCAGGACGTTGTAGCTACGGAAGGGGGCGCGGAGGCAGATTCCGTCCAGGGAGTCGATCTCGACATAGTGCAGGCGCATGATGCGGGGCTGCATGGTGTCCTTGGGGCGGATGATGCGCTCCTTGACCAGGTTGTGGAGATGTCCGCTTTGGGTGTCGCGCAGCTCGAAGTGGAGGTGGGGGCCGAACGACGAGCCGCTGTTGCCCGAGAATCCGATGGTGTCGCCGCGGCGGACGGGCCACTGTGCGGCCTCGAACGAGCGGTCGAGGGTGTGGATGCGGCGGGCGCGGCGTAGGGAGTCGAGGTGGGACTCCATGGCGGGGGTGAAGCGCAGCAGGTGGCCGTAGACGGCCGTTTTGCCGTCATCGAGCGTGAGGTAGAGGCCGCGGCCGTAGCCGTAGGTCTGGATCACGACGCGCGAGATATGGCCGTCGGCCACCGCTACCAGAGGTTTGCCCTCCCGGTTTTCGGTCTTGATGTCGATGCCCGAGTGGAAGTGGGCGGGGCGGATCTCGCCGAAGTTGGCGGCACAGAGGCCCGATACCCCCTTCACGGGGTAGAGATACGGGGTGGGGCGCTCCTGGGCGCGGGTTATGGTGTGGGCCGCACAGCAGAGGGTGAGGGCGGCAAAGGTTAGAAAAATTCTTCGAAAGTGGTTTCTGGACATGAGTCGGATGATTCTTTGATGATGGTTTCGGCGGTGTCGCGGACCGTCTCGTAGTCGTAGCCCAGCGAGAGTCCGTGACGGATGAGTTTGGTCTTGAGGTCGTAGGGGGTTGCGGCCTTGAGGGTGCGTGCCTTGCGGCGGAGGCGTTCCTCGAGTTTCGAGGCGGCCTCCTCGCGGGTGATCTGGGCCAGGGCCCGGTCGGTGGTCGTCTTGTCGACTCCCTTGCGCCGGAGGGCCATGCTGATCTTATAGGCTCCCCAGCCGCTCAGACGGGCTTTCTCGCGGACGAAGGCCTCGGCGTAGCGCGTGTTGTCGATGAAGCGGCTTTGGACCAGCTGTGCGACCACCCGTGCTGCGTCCTCCTCGCTCAGACCCCACCCGTGCATCAGACGCAGGGCGTCGCCCTCCGATTTCTCGGCCCGGGCGCACAGGCGCATCAGTGTCGAAAGGGCTTGAGCCGGGGTTTTGGTGCGGCGTTTCGAGGCATGGTATTCGTTGCTCTCCTCGGGGTTTACTTTTTTCGGCAGCATATCATACGGGGTTTGTCAAAGAGGTCGCGGAGGATCTCGATGTCGGTGTAGCCCTCCTCGGAGAGCATGGCGGCCGTTTGGGGGGCGAACAGGTGGTAGATCTCGAAGTAGAGCCTTCCCCCCTCGGTGAGCATCCCGCTTCCGAAGCGGGCGATGGAGCGGTAGAAGATCAGCGGGTCGTCGTCGGGCACGAACAGGGCCTCGTGGGGTTCGTAGTCGCGCACGTTGCGGTCCATCCCCTCCAGGTCGCTCTGCGGGACGTAGGGCGGGTTGGAGACGATCGCGTCGAACCGCTCGGGGAAGATCTCGGGGAGGTTATGCAGGGCGTCGGCCTGCCGCATCGTGACGCGGGCTCCGAGTGAGAGGGCGTTCTCCGCGGCGATCTCCAGGGCCTTTGGCGAGAGGTCGGTGGCGAAGACCTCGGCGCGGGGCATTTCCAACGAGAGGGTGCAGGCTATGCAGCCGCTGCCCGTACCCACGTCCAGAAGCCGTATCCCGTTCCGCTCCCGGCTGATGATGGTGTGGACCAGCTCCTCGGTTTCGGGGCGGGGGATGAGTACCCCCTCGCGCACCGCAAAGCGGCGGCCGTAGAATTCGGTGAATCCCGCCACATATTGTACGGGGCAGCCCTCTGCGAGGCGGTTCACGATCTGATCCAGGCGGTCGATTTCAAGCTCGGCATCGGGGTCGATGAGCAGGGCGTTGCGGTCGATGCCCGTCAGGGAGGTGACGGCCACCAGGGCGATGCTGTCGGCTTCGCGGCGGCCGTAGATCGGGATTAGCGGACGGGCTATATGTCGGAGTATTTCTTTGCGTGTCATTTATTTCGTAAGGGTTTGGGGAATCGGCCTGCGCAGGTCGGCCAGCACGATGGCGGCCGCAGCCTCGACGACGGCGCCTGCACGCAGGGCCACGCAGCGGTCATGGCGGCCGCGGATCGTGAGCGGTTCGATGCGTCCCGTTCCGAAGTTGAAGGTCTCCTGGGGGCGGGCGATGCTCGGCGTGGGTTTGACGGCCACGCGGAATTCGAGGGCGTTGCCGTTGGTCAGTCCGCCGTTGATGCCGCCCGCGAAGTTTGTCGAGGTGTGGCCTTCGGCGTCGATGATCGGGTCGTTGTTCTGCGATCCGGTGCGGTCCGCGCCCGAAAATCCGCTGCCGAACTCCACGCCCTTGACGGCCGGGATGGCGAACAACAGGTGGCTCAGAAGGCTCTCCACCGAGTCGAACAGCGGTTCGCCCCAGCCTGCGGGTATTCCCTCCACGCGGCACGTGATGACCCCGCCCAGCGAGTCGCCCTCGCGTTCGGCCTTATCGAGCAGTTCCTCGAACCGGAGCGGATCGTTGCATCCGCCGATTCGTGTGACGGCGGTGTGGAAGCGGATCGTCGGTGGAAGAAGTCGCTTGGCCACGACGCCTGCGGCCGTGAGGGCCACGGTGAGCCGTGCCGAGAAGTGGCCACCGCCCCGCGGGTCGTTGAAACCGCCGAAGCGCACCGCCGCCGTATGGTCGGCGTGGGACGGTCGGCAATGGTCGGCCGTGGAGCGGTAGTCCTCGGAGCGGACATCCTCGTTGGTAAATTCCATGGCGAGGGGGGCACCCGTCGTGCGGCCCCGGTAGAGGCCCGACACCAGGTGGGGTATGTCTCTTTCCCGGCGGGCGGTGGTGCCGTGTGCGCCGCTGCGGCGACGGCTCAGATCCGCCTCGAAATCCTCTTCGGAGAGGGCTATGCCGGCCGGGATACCGTCGAGCACGATGCCGATCTGTGGACCGTGGGATTCGCCCCAGATCGAGAGTCGGAAGTTATGTCCGAATTGGTTCATGGCTATGTTTTTTCCTTTGGAATTGTGATTGATGGACCTGGGAGCGGGTTATTGATGGATACGGAGGCGCTCCAGATCCTCGAAGAAGCGGGGGTAGCTCTTCGCCACGCACTCCGCGCCCTCGATGCAGACGCCCTCGCCCTCGGCATTCAGACCCGCCACGGCCAGTGACATGGCAATGCGGTGGTCGCCGTGGCTGGAGACGTGTCCCGAGCCGATCTTCCCGCCGCGGATGAGCATGGAGTCCTCTTCGGGGAGAATCCTTATGTCGATGCCCAGTTTCGAGTACTCCTCGCAGAGGGTTTCGGCGCGGTCCGATTCCTTGTGGACCAGGCGGTGGATGCCTCTGAGGCGCGAGGTGCCCTCGGCATTGGCGGCCAGGGCGGCCAGGGCGGGGAAGAGGTCCGGGGAGTCGGTGGCGTCGAATTCAAAGGCCCGCAGGTCGTTGTGCGACACTGTCACGGTGTCACCCTCCGTGATGACCGTCGCTCTTGAGCGCATCAAGGCTCTGAGGATGAGGGTGTCGGCCTGGCAGGAGAGCGGACGGATGTTCTCCACGCTCACTTCACCTGCGACGGCTCCAGCCACGAGCATCATGGCGGCCGCGCTCCAGTCCCCCTCGATCGAGTAGGTGCGGGCCGTGTATTCCTGTCCGCCTTCGATGTAGAACTCCTCGTAGTCGCGGCGGTCGATCTTCACGCCGAACTGTGCGGCGGCGTCGATGGTCATATCCAGATAGGGGGTCGATACCGCATTGCGGACGTGGAGCACCGTCTCCCCGTCGACAGAGGGCAGGGCGGTGAGCAGTCCCGTGACGAACTGCGAGGAGATCGAACCGTCGATCTCGATTTCCCCGCCGCGGATCGGTCCCTTCACCTCGAAGGGAAGGTGCCCCCCGCGGTGGTGTACCTCGACGCCCAAAGCCCGCAGCGGCTCGATCATCATCCCCATCGGGCGGCGGAGGATCGAACCCTCGCCCTCGATGCGTACCGTATGGCCGGTCAATGCGGCGATGGGGGTGAACAGGCGGGTCGAGAGTCCCGACTCGCCCACATACAGCACCTCGCGGGCATGGCTCAGCCGCCCCGAGGAGTCCATGCCGCCCTCGATTTCGAGAGTCGAATCTCCCGTGCGGGTGATGCGTGCGCCGAGGGCCTCGATGCAGCGTATGGCTGCCCGCGTGTCGTCGCAGAATTCGATGTTGTGCAGTGTGGTGCATCCTCGGGCGAGGAGCGCCATGGCCAAGGCCCGCTGGGCGTAGCTCTTGGAGCAGGGGGGGGGCAATGTGCCTTTCAGGTATCCTTTACTGACGGTTTTATCCATTTTTACAGTTCAATTCTTAATGTTTGCGGTGGAGGACCTTCGTTTTGAGCCAGTCGGTCACCTCGTGCTTGCGGGTGCGGAGGTAGGAGAAGCGCAGGCGGAAGTAGGTGCCTCCGAGTATGGTTCGCTCGTAGTCCCATCGGCGGTCGTCAGCGTATCTCTTCAGGATGTGGAGATAGGGCAGGGGCGGACAGGAGAGACGCTCGAAGTTTTCGAGGCTACGGCGTTTGGTGAGCGGCCCGCGGTGGAATTTCATGCGGTTGATGTCGATCAACTGAAATTCGTAGCTTTGCGACTCGGGGACGAATTTAAAGAGAATATTGCTGTGGTTGAAATCCTGGTGCTCCACGCCTTTCTCGTGGAGGCGGATGACGAAATCGCAGAATGCGTCAAGTACGGGGAGCGACTCCTCCGAGGGGTAGCTCTCGACGGCCCGGGTGAGGGGTGTGTAGTCGGTGTAGCGCGACACGTAGTAGCTATCCTTCATGCAGAAGCCGTGGCGGCACTCGCCCCACATGATCGGTGTCGGGGTGTCGAAACCCAGCTCGCGCAGGCGCAGGGCGTGCTCGTAGGAGCGGCGTGCCTTGCTCTTGCGGAAGAAGGTGTAGATGAGGGACTGGATGAAGTTCGGGTTCTTGAATTTCTTGACCACGATGCAGTCCTCCTCGCCCGGAGTTCCGAATATCTTGACCGTGTTGCGAATCTGATGGACAATCCGTCCTTCCTCTTGTGTGAATCTGAGGGGAAGGTGGGTTAAAAAATCTTCAAGGTGTTCGTACCCTTTTGCTATCTTGAAACGCATATTTGGAACTGTATGAAAAACTACGAAACAAATATATGGTCGTTTATGGGATCTGATTTTTTATTTACGGATGTTTGTTTTTCACATTCGGTCTGCGGTTTCTTCAAAAAATCTCTTTAAATGTTCGTTTGGTCGGTTGGGTTTCCCGCGGGGGAAAATCTCTTACTTATAACTTATAATAGGTGCGCTCCCGGGCTTTGTCCGAAGGCTTTGTCCGGGCGGGGGGATCACTGTTGTTCGTCCTGGTGCTCGATGCTCTCGACGGTGACCGAGGCATCGGAGGTTTTCTGGGCGTTGGGGTTGTTTTTCATCATGTCCTGGGTGATCTGGTGGCTCTTCTTCAGCTCGAAGTGCTGGCCCAGGTAGACCTTGCGCACCATCGGGTCGGCGGCCAGTTCCTCGGCCGATCCCGTCTTGAGGATCTTGCCTTCGTAGAGCAGGTAGGTGCGGTCGGTGATGGCGAGGGTTTCGTCGACGTTGTGGTCGGTGATGATCACGCCGATGTTCTTATGCTTGAGCGTGGCCACGATCGACTGGATGTCCTCCACGGCGATCGGGTCCACACCGGCGAAGGGTTCGTCCAGGAGGATGAACGCCGGATTGATGGCCACGGCACGCGCGATCTCCGTACGGCGGCGCTCGCCTCCCGAGAGCTGGATGCCGAGGCTCTTGCGCACCTTTTGGAGGCGGAACTCCTCGATCAGGGACTCGACCCGCTCCTTCTGGTACTCCTTGGAGTAGGAGGTCATCTCCAGCACGGCGCGGATGTTCTCCTCGACGGTCAGACGGCGGAACACCGATGCCTCCTGGGCCAGGTAGCCCACGCCCAGCTGCGAACGCCGGTAGACGGGCAGTTGGGTCAGCTCGGTGGATACGCCCTCGTCGTTTTCTAAGAAGATACGGCCCTCGTTGGGCTTGATCAAACCCACAATCATATAGAAGGTTGTGGTCTTGCCCGCACCGTTGGGTCCGAGCAATCCGACGATCTCGCCCTGGCGGACGTCGATCGAAACATGGTTGACCACGGTGCGTGCTTTGTATTTCTTGACGAGTTCGCTGGTGTATAAACGCATGGCTGTTTCTAATAAAATTTCCACAAAGTTATGCTTTTTTCCGAAAATTTTTTTATCTTTACAATGAATTTTAGGATTTAAGAGCAGAAACGACGAAATGAAACAAAACGAAACATCCCTGTTGCACGATAAATTGAAAGAATACTTCGGCTTTTCATCGTTCAAGGGAAACCAGGAGGCTGTGATCAGAAATGTATTGGAAGGAAAGGATACATTTGTGTTGATGCCCACAGGCGGCGGTAAATCGCTTTGTTATCAGTTGCCGGCTTTGTTGATGGATGGTGTGGCGATCGTTATTTCTCCGCTTATCGCCTTGATGAAAAATCAGGTCGATGCCATGCGAACCTTTTCCGAGGACTCGGGAATCGCCCATTTTTTGAATTCATCGTTGAACAAAACCGCGGTGATGCAGGTGCGTGCCGATGTGATGGCGGGTAAGACCAAATTGCTCTACTTCGCCCCCGAATCGCTGACCAAGGAGGATAATGTGGCTTTCCTCAGAAAGATCAAGATATCGTTCTACGCCATCGACGAGGCGCACTGTATCTCGGAATGGGGTCATGACTTCCGTCCCGAGTACCGGCGTATCCGCCCGATCATCAACGAGATCGGTCAGGCTCCCCTGATCGCACTCACGGCCACGGCAACCCCCAAAGTGCAGATGGATATCCAGAAGAACCTCGGCATGTCCGATGCGGCCGTGTTCAAATCGTCGTTCAACCGTCCGAACCTCTACTATGAACTGCGTCCGAAGTTCGATGTGGACCGAGAGATCATCAAGTTCATCAAGCAGAACGAGGGCAAGAGCGGTATCGTCTACTGTCTGAGCCGCAAGAAGGTCGAGGAACTGACCGAGCTGCTCGCGGCCAACGGAATCCGCGTGAAGGCCTACCACGCCGGCATGGACGCCGCGACAAGGGCCTCGAATCAGGACGATTTCCTCATGGAGCGGGTCGAAGTGATCGTGGCTACGATCGCCTTCGGTATGGGTATCGACAAACCCGACGTACGCTATGTGATCCACTACGATATGCCCAAGTCGCTGGAGGGATACTACCAGGAGACGGGACGTGCGGGTCGCGACGGCGGCGAGGGACACTGTCTGGCATTTTACAGTTATAAGGATATACAGAAACTCGAAAAGTTCATGCAGGGCAAGCCCGTCGCCGAACAGGAGATCGGCAAACTGCTCTTGCAGGAGACGGTGTCCTATGCCGAGAGTTCGATGTGCCGCCGCAAGACGCTGCTGCACTACTTCGGCGAGGAGTACACCGAGGAGAATTGCGGAAACTGCGACAACTGCCGCAATGCCCGTCCCAAGATCGAGGTGAAGAACGAGTTGAAGATGGCGCTGACGGCCCTCAAGGAGATCGGCGACAAGTTCAAGTCGGACTACTTGGTCGACCTGCTGGTGGGCAAGACCACGGCACTGATCAAGAGCTACGGCCACAACAAGTCGAAGTGGTTCGGGGCGGGTGCCGACCACGATGCCCGCTTCTGGGGCACGGTGGTGCGCCAGGGACTGATCATGGGCATGATCGACAAGAATATCGAGAACTACGGTCTGATCTCGATCAACAAGAAGGGCGAGGACTTCATGGTGCTGCCCACTCATGTGACCATCACCCTCGACCACAACTACGACGCCGAGCAGAAGGAGCTGGAGGAGGAGGCCGTCACGCCGATGGGTCGCGGAGGTGCGGCCGACGAGGAGCTGTTCTCGATGTTGAAGGATCTGCGCAAGAAGGTGGCCAAGAAGCACAACCTGCCTCCGTTTGTCATCTTCCAGGACCCCTCGTTGGAGGATATGGCCGTGCAGTATCCCATTACCCTGGAGGAGATGCAGAACATCACGGGCGTGGGTGCCGGCAAGGCGCGCAAGTTCGGTTCGGAGTTCATCAAACTCATCAAGGTCTATGTCGAGGAGAAGGAGATTATCCGTCCGCAGGATATGGTCGTGAAGACCGTGGCCAGCCGTTCGGTCAACAAGATCTTCATCATCCAGTCGATCGACCGCCGTATGGATTTCGAGGATATAGCCCAGGCCAAGGATCTGGAGTTCGACGAGTTGCTCACCGAGATCGAGAGTATCGTCAACTCGGGTACGAAGCTCGACATATCGTACTACATCAACGATTTCATGGACGAGGACAAGGCCGAGGACATCTACCTCTACTTCAAGGAGGATGCCGAGACCGATTCGCTCGATGCCGCCATCGAGGAACTGGGGTCGGACTACACCGAGGAGGAGATCCGTCTGGTGCGTATCAAGTTCATGTGCGAACAGGGAAATTAATCTGAATGCTAACCGGTTCCGAAAGGAGATAATAAGGAGAGGATGGAAACGAAGAATCTGAAGAAGAGACCTTTTATATTGTCCGTGGTGTGGTTTGTGGTGATGGTGTTGTTGTTTTGCGGCAATCTCTATCTGAATTTCACGTCCCGTACGGATTGGTGGGCCACGATGTTGTCGGTCGTCATGGTGGTTTTTTCTTACCTGGTGATGCGCAACGAGTACAAGAAGAAAAGACGACGTCACAGAGACGAGGTGAATCCGTATCAGATCCCCTGATCGGGACGGACGAGATAAACATGAAAAGCGGGAGAATTTGGGGCGCAAGCCTCGATTTTCCCGTTTTTTTTGTCGGCAGGGTCGTCGATTCCGGCCAAAAATCCCTATCTTTGCCGCATGACGGAAGTAAGGGCTAAAAAAGCATTGGGGCAACACTTCCTGGTTGACCTCAATATTGCACGCAAAATATGTAATTCGCTCACGGCCGATGCCGCGGGTGCCGAGACCCCGGGCCGGGAGGCGGCAAAGACCGCAACCGATGTTCTGGAGGTGGGATGCGGTATGGGTGTGCTGACGCAGTTTCTGTTGCAGCGGAGCGACATTGTGACCTGGGGCGCAGAGATCGACTCGGAGAGTGTGGAGTATCTCCACGCCCATTATCCCGAGTTCACACCCCGATTGATGGAGGGCGATTTCCTGAAGATGGATCTTAGGGAGTTGTTTCCTCAGGGGTTGTGTGTCATCGGCAATTTCCCCTACAACATCTCTTCGCAAATCTTCTTCAAGGTGCTGGAGTACCGCGATCTGATCCCCGAGTGTGTGGGTATGATCCAGAAGGAGGTGGCCGTGCGTTTGGCCGAGCCGCCCGGATCGAAGGAGTACGGTATCCTCTCGGTGCTGTTGCAGGCGTGGTACGACATCGACTATCTGTTCACGGTCAACGAGTCGGTGTTCAATCCCCCTCCCAAGGTCAAGAGTGCCGTGATCCGTCTGAAGCGCAACGGCGTGCAGCGTCTCGATTGCGACGAGCAGCTTTTCATCCGTGTGGTGAAGGCCTCGTTCGGGCAGCGGCGCAAGATGATCCGTAATTCGCTCCGTGCGGCCTTCAATTTCGAGGGCGAGGAGCATCCCTTCTTCTCGAAGCGCGCCGAGCAGTTGTCGGTGGCCGATTTCGTGGAGCTGACGCAGTGGGTCGATGCCCACAGAAAGTAGAGGCGCGGAGACCGTTGTGATCCCGTCGGAATGTGTGGAATAAGGCCCTCTCCCTTGTGGGGCGGGTATGGATACGGGCGGAAACCTTTGCAAGGGTTTCCGCCCTTTTTTTTGTGCTGTTTGGAGACGGGTGTGCGGTGACTTTTGCCGTTTTGTGGCGAAGACGTGCGTTTTTTGTGGCGGGAAAGCGGAAAGGGAAGGTTGTGATGAGTGTGGGCGGAGTCGGCCGCTTCGGAGGGCGGTGTTGTGGGATGCCGAACCGTTGAGGGGAGGGGTGTCGGGGCGGATGTGTCCCGATGGGCGGATATGCAGGTGTGTCTCAATGACAAAATATAAAGAATCACCCCCGTCACAGATAATTGCGATAGAGGTGATTCTTTTGAAAACGAGGATTTTGACGCATCCTCGTTTTTTGGGGGAAAGAGTCTTGAGACCTCTTTCCCGTGGAGTATAATGTCCGTAGGGGGATGATCCCCAAGACGGGCGGAATGATTCTTCCTTGTGGCGTAAGGCGGAATTTTCGGGGCCTGGATTCGGAGGGGATGTCTCGGGCCTTCGGTGTGAGGCCAAAGGACGGTCCCGAGCCTGGAAGCTTCGTCCGAGAGTGGGGCTTTTCGGGCCGAGAGTTCGCCCCCCCCTCGGACCTTCGGATGGGGGGCCTTCCCTTAAGGCAACTTCCTAGTCCCTATTGTCGAAGAGTCCCTCGCCGATGGAGTCGTCGCCCACGACAACGGTCACGAATTCCTCGGGGTCGAGGTATTTCGAGGCCAGACGTCGGATGTCCTCCGGTGTCATGGAGCGGATCTCGCTGATCTGACGGTCGATCGAACGGTTGTCCGTGCCGCAGAGTATGTTCTCGATCGAGACGTCGGCAATGCCGAAAGGTCCGTCGAGGATACGCATCATCTCGCCGATCATCATGTTCTTGACCAGGTCGAGCTCCTCCTCGGGCAGAGGCTCGCGGCGCAGCAGCTCGATCTCGGCATAGATCGCGTCGAGGGCTTCGTGCGTGACATCGGAACCCACCTGCGTGGCGATGGCGAAGTAGCCGCTCTGCTGGAAGTTGACCATGGCGGCCATGACTCCGTAGGTGTAGCCGTTCTCCTCGCGCAGGTTGCGCATCAAACGCGACCCGAAGTATCCGCCCAGGGCCGTCGCCACGACCTGCATACCCGTGAAGTCGGGGTGCTGGCGCGGGAAGAGCAGGCGTCCGATGCGGATGGCCGACTGTACGGCTCCCGTGTGGGGGGTGAATACCCGGTGGCGGGTTTCGACCCGGGGGAAGGTCAGCGGTTCGCGCTCCGGAGCGGGGGGTAGGGCGGAGGCGATGCGCGAGATGACCTCCGTCTCGTGTTCCCCGACCTGTCCGCTGCACACCACAAAGCAGTCCCCGGCCGTATAGTGGGCGCGGTAGAAGGCCTCGAGGCTTGAGCGCGTAATGTCGTCGTAGGCCGCCTCGGGATAGGAGACACCGTAGGGATGGCTTTTGCCGAAGAGTGCACCCGCAAACTCCTCGCGGGCCAGCGAATCGACCTTCGTGCGTTCGATGGCCAGCCGCTGCTTGCGCTTCTGGCAGTAGACCTCCATCTCCTTTTGGGGAAAGAGGGGGTGGAGCAGGATCTCGGAGGCAACCTCCATCGTCTGGTCGAAGAACTTCGAGAGGGTGCAGAAACTGATATAGGCGTTGTCGCGGTCGATGTTGACATCGAACCACGAGCCGTGGTAGTCGAGTTTTTCGGCGATTTCGAGGGCCGTCATGCGGGCCGTGCCTTCGGCCAGGAGATTGGCCACGGCCGAGGCCGTGAAGGGCGCATCCTGGACGGTGGAGCCTGCGTTGAAGACAAACGTGACGCGCAGGACCTCGAAATCCTGTGAGGCGAGCGTGTAGAGTCTCACCCCGTTGCTCAGGGTCGAGAGCCGTGCGTTGGCCACTTCGACCGATGCGGGGGTTATGATGGGCGGACGGTTCATGAGCGTGCTTTGTAGATGAGTGTGGAACAATTCTCGGGACGGAACGTCTCAAGGGAGAAGCGGCGGATGGCCTCGCAGTCGACCCCGCGGTAGAGATCCACCTCGCGGTTGATCAGCCCGATGTCGCCGGCCATCTCGTAGAAGCCCAGGTTGAGGGCCTTGTTCATCACGTTCAGCTCGCCGAAGAGGGTGTTGGCCTCGAATTTGTTCTTGACCTTCTCGACCTCATAGCGGGTGGCGTCGTGCTCCTGCAGCTCGCGGATCGACTCCAGAAAGGCCTCTTCGGCCTCTTCGGGCGTGGTGTCGGGCAGCAGTTGGCCCGTGAAGACGAACAGACCCGGATCGAGGTCGCCCGTGATGTAGGCGTTGACCGAGCTGAGGAGCTGTTTCTCCTTCACCAGATCGGTGTACAGCCGCGACGAGTCGCCTCCCGAGAGGAGGTCCGACACCAGGTCGGCCGTGTAGAAATCCTGCGATCCGCGTGCGCTCATGTGGTAGGCCATCGTGACGGTCGTGGCGGGAACGTCGCGCTCCACCTTCAGGCGTCGCGCCTCGGTCTGGACGGGCTCCTGCGGGATGGGGCTGTTGCCGACCGGCCGGCTCGCGATGGGCGAGAACCATTTGGCGGCCAGGTCGAAAAGCTCCTCCTCGTCGCGGTCGGCCGAGATCGAGAGGATGGCGTTCGAGGGGGTGTAGTGTGTCTCGAAGAATCGGGCCACATCGTCCAGCGAGGCGTCGGCGATGTGTTCGATCTTGCGGCCGATGGTTGCCCAGCGGTAGGGGTGGACCTTGTAGGCCAGCTCGCGCAGCAGCATCGTCTGGTCGCCATAGGGCTGGTTGAGGTAGCGCTGGCGGTATTCCTCCATCACCACCTTCTTCTCGGCTTCGAGCTTGGGGAGGGTGATGTCCAGTCCCATCATGCGGTCGCTTTCGAGCCACAGGGCCGTTTCGAGATTGTCGACCGGGAGTGTGATGTAGAAATCCGTATAGTCGTTGTTGGTGAATGCGTTGTTGTCGCCCGAGGCCATCTGGACCGGGAGGTCGAAGTTGGGGATGCGGGGCGTGCCGCGGAACATCAGATGCTCGAACAGGTGGGCGAATCCCGTGCGCTCGGGATTTTCGTTGCGGGCCCCGACCTTGTAGAGCAGGTTGACGGCTGCGAGCTTCGATTGGCGGTCGCGGTTCACGGCGACGGTCAATCCGTTTTCGAGTGTTTTTTTGCGAAATGTGATCATTTGGAGGCAAAGATACGAAAGATTCTCGAAAAGATTGCGCCCCGCGGAACGGGCTCGCGGAAAGAGGCTCCCACCGACCCGATTCCGGGGCGGCGGAAGGGGGGTGGGTGTAACTCGTTATTGGTTAACCATTTTCGCAACTTGGTGATCTTCGGGCACTTCGTTGTGAAAAAAATAACAATCGTCCCCAGGGAAGCATCGGGCGGTAAAAGCGAAAAAATTACTCCTTTTTATATATATATATGCCGTTTTTCGGCTTAAAATTCGTATCTTTGCAGCGGAATTCTTGTGAACGATTGATAAAAACGCAAATATCACTTAAATATACATTTAAAAATTTAACAAATGGCAGAAAAGAAATTTATCACTTGTGATGGTAACTACGCTGCAGCTCACGTGGCTTATATGTTCTCAGAGGTTGCTGCAATCTATCCCATCACACCGTCGTCCACTATGGCCGAGCTCGTTGACGAGTGGGCCGCACAGGGACGCAAGAATATCTTTGGCGAGACCGTTAAGGTGGTTGAGATGCAGTCGGAGGCCGGTGCCGCAGGCGCTGTCCACGGTTCGTTGCAGAGCGGTATGCTCACTTCGACTTTCACGGCTTCGCAGGGACTGCTGTTGATGATTCCCAACATGTACAAAATCGCAGGTGAGTTGCTCCCCGGCGTTTTCCATGTTTCGGCTCGTGCCCTGGCCGCCCAGTCGTTGTCGATCTTCGGTGACCACCAGGACGTAATGGCTGCCCGCCAGACCGGCTTCGCCATGCTGGCTACCTCGTCGGTTCAGGAGGTTATGGACCTGGCCGGTGTTGCCCACATCGTTTCGCTCAAGGCACGTGTCCCCTTCCTGCACTTCTTCGACGGATTCCGTACTTCGCACGAGATCCAGAAGATCGAGATGATCGACGAGGCCAAACTGACCTCGCTCCTGGACCGTGATGCACTGAAGCAGTTCCGTGCCTCCGGCCTGAACCCCGAGCACCCCGTAACCCGAGGTACGGCTCAGAACCCCGATATCTACTTCCAGACCCGCGAGGCCTCGAACAAGTTCTACGACGCTGTGCCCGATATGGTTGCCGAGACCATGGCCGAGATCTCGAAGATCACCGGTCGTGAGTACAAGCCCTTCGTTTACTACGGTGCCGAGGATGCCAAGCAGATCATCGTTGCCATGGGCTCGGTTACCGAGACCATCAAGGAGACGGTTGACTACCTGAACACGCAGGGTGAGAAGGTCGGTGTGATCACTGTTCACCTCTATCGTCCCTTCTCGACCAAATATCTGTTGAACGTACTGCCCGCTTCGGTGGAGCGTATCTGCGTTCTGGACCGCACGAAGGAGCCCGGTGCCAACGGCGATCCGTTGTACCTGGACGTTGTCGAGGCCATCTTGAACTCGAACCTCGAGCACAAGCCCATGATCATCGGCGGCCGCTTCGGTCTTTCGTCGAAGGACACGACCCCCGCACAGATGCTGGCCGTATTTGCCAACCTCAAGGCCAACGAGCCCAAGAACCAGTTCACCGTAGGTATCGTCGACGACGTGACCTTCCGTTCGTTGCCCGTAGGCGAGGAGATCTCGCTGGCAAAACCCGGTACGTTCGAGGCTCTGTTCTTCGGTCTGGGTGCCGACGGTACGGTAGGTGCCAACAAGAACTCGATCAAGATCATCGGCGGTTCGACCAACAAATATTGCCAGGCTTATTTCGCCTACGACTCGAAGAAGTCGGGTGGTTACACCTCGTCGCACCTTCGTTTCGGTGACCTGCCCATCACTTCTCCCTACCTGGTGACGACTCCCGATTTCGTGGCTTGCCACGTTCCGTCGTATGTCGACAAGTATGACGTGCTGAAGGGTCTGAAGAAGGGCGGTTCGTTCCTTCTGAACTCGGTACACGATGCCGAGACCACTTGCGCCACGCTGCCCGACCACATGAAGGTTTACCTGGCCAAGAACAACATTTCGTTCTACATCATCAACGCTACGAAGATCGCCGCCGAGCTGGGTCTGGGTTCGCGTACGAACACTATCATGCAGTCGGCATTCTTCAAGATCGCCAATGTCATTCCGTTTGACAAGGCCGTAGAGGAGATGAAGAAAGCCATCCTGAAGTCTTACGGAAAGAAGGGTGAGGATATTGTCAACATGAACTACGCCGCAGTCGATGCCGGTGGCAAGCAGGTCGAGAAGGTGGAAGTACCCGCCGAGTGGGCCGAAATCGAGGTCAAGGAGGCTGCTCACACCGTCGATGCTTCGCGTCCCGCATTCCTGCGCGACATCTGCGACCCGATCAACTCGCTGAAGGGTGATCTGCTGCCCGTATCGGCCTTCAACGGCCGTGAGGACGGTACGTGGGACAACGGTACGGCCGCTTACGAGAAGCGCGGTATTGCCGTTTCGGTTCCCGAGTGGCAGATGGAGAACTGTATCCAGTGTAACCAGTGTGCCTATGTCTGTCCCCACGCTGCCATCCGTCCGTTCCTCGCTACCGAGGAGGAGGCTGCCGCTTCGGGTCTGGAGTGGAAGCAGGGTCTCGGCGAGACGAAGGCCTACAAGTTCCGCATCCAGGTGTCGGTACTCGACTGTACGGGTTGTAACAACTGTGTGGATGTCTGCCCGGCCAAGAACAAGGCTCTGGTTATGCGTCCGCTGGAGTCGCAGGAGGCTCAGATCAAGAATTGGGAGTACATCTCCAAGAATATCGGTTACAAGGAGGTTGTCGACAAGACCAAGTCGGTGAAGAACCTGCAGTTTGCCCAGCCTCTGTTCGAGTTCTCGGGTGCTTGTGCCGGTTGCGGTGAGACCCCCTATATCAAGGCTATCTCGCAGCTCTTCGGTGACAAGATGATGGTTGCCAACGCTACGGGTTGTACGTCGATCTACTCGGGTTCGGCTCCGTCGACTCCCTACTGCACCAACGCCAAGGGCCAGGGTCCGGCTTGGGCTAACTCGCTGTTCGAGGACAACGCCGAGTTCGGTCTGGGTATGCACGTCGGTGTCGAGAAGATGCGTGACCACATCCAGCACACGATGGAGGCTGCCATCGCCGAGTGCGAGGCTTGCTCCGATGAACTGAAGGGCGTGATGAAGGAGTGGATCGAGAACCGCTCGTCGTCGGCCAAGAGCGCCGAGGTTACGGCTCGTCTGCTGCCGCTGCTGGAGGCTTGCGGTTGCGATTACTGCAAGAAGATCCTCGAAATGAAGGATTGGCTCGTGAAGAAGTCGCAGTGGATCTTCGGTGGTGACGGTTGGGGCTACGATATCGGTTACGGTGGTGTTGACCATGTATT
>JAHHQK010000044.1 GCA_020026435.1 Alistipes sp.
AGAAAACGGGTGATGTCGAATTCGGCGGCCATCTTTGAATCCTCGCTGTAACCGATAGGTTTGGGGTTGTTGATTGTTACGACAAAAAAAATTTTTAAATGTAATACAACCTTTTGCTACTCTCTATTTGAAAATCCGGAGTGGGGGGCGGAATCTGTTATGATTTCGGAATGAATTTGTGGGTGAATAAGTTTGGAAATAGTTACAAGTCTTTCCGAGAAAAACGGATCGAAAAAGAGATTGTTGACTATTCATATCATAATGAAAGAAGGCGGGGTGAAACCTCCGCCTTTTCTTGTGTTTTGTTTACCGTCCACTCTTTCGGTAGACCTTGATGTCTGCGATGGAGACGATGGGGTAGGAGTGCTCGGCCGCGAAATGCTCGATCCGGGGGCGGTGTGCCCGATTTCGGGGAATAATGGGGGAGTCTGTTGATATCGCCCTTCGGAACGAAGCGGCAATGATGCTTTTCGAGAATTGTGGGGATCAGCCCGATGCCGTGGACTGACGGCTTGGTCGAGGGGAAAGAGAAGACCTCGTTGGTGATTTTCAGAGGTGGATGTGAAACTCCCTGTTGCCGGTCGTCAAAGACGCGATGTTTGTCTTTTCCCGGGACGGGGTCAGATCCGCGTTTGAAGGTCGTCGATCCGGATGACCTGCCCGCGAAGACGGCTTTGCTCGGCGGCATGACAGACCAGAAAACTCTCCCAGAGATCATCGGCAGAGACCGTGAGGGGATGATCCCCGCAGAGGATCGCTTCCGTGAAATCCCCGATCAGCCTTAGATCGGCCCCCGCATGGTAGGGTCGGTCCAGCTCGGCCGAGAAGTCGAAGACCTGCTCCCGACCCTTGAAGTCGCGGGCCACGATCCGCCGCTCGTCGCCGTAGATTTCGCCGTGGCTCAGGTGGATGGTCGTGCGCCTCAGATCGTCGGCCGTGCACATATTCATCGTCAATGTGATGCTCGCCCCATGCTCCATGTCCAGGATGACACACTGATGGTCCACGACATTGTTCCGACAGCGGAATACACATCGGCCGTAGGGGCCCTCCACCAATTCGTGGCGGATGGCGTCGTCGATGCTGCCGCCCGCGGGGATGTCGAAATTCGAGATCCAGTCCCGCCGCCTCTGATACAGATCCCGGGCCGAGTAGGGGCATTGTTCCTCCAAGGGACACGTTATGCAGCGTTCGGTGCTTTGTGCGGGGGCGTTTTCGGCCTTGAACCACTTGAGCGACCCGAACGACGACACTCTGAGGCATTTCCGGTCGGCTACCCACAACAGAAAGTCCACATCATGGCAGCATTTGCTGATGAGCATTGGGTTGGAGGTGTCGCTGTTGCTGAATATGCCGCGGACGAAACTGTGGGTCGATCGGTCCATTCCGACCGAGACGCTGTGGTTGATCGAGATCACCTCTCCGTAGCGGCCTTCGGCGACCAGTCTCTTGATTTTCTGAAAGTAGGGATGAAACCTTAACACATGGCAGACCCCCACCCGAACCCCTTCCCTGCGGGCCGCTTCCCTTACGCGGAGACACTCTTCCGGGGTTTGGGCGATGGGTTTTTCGATCAGTACATGATGACGGGCGGCAATGGCCCGCATCACGGGGTCGAAGTGGAGGTTGTCGGGGGTGGTGACCAGGACCATGTCTATGTCGTGACACCGATCCAGCATCGTGCGGTAGTCCTCGAAACAGGCCTCGGGGCTGAGTCCGAAACGGGCGGCGCAGGCCTCCCGTCTCAGGACGTTGATCTCGGCCAAAGCCGTCAGCTGCAAGCGTTCGGGATGCTCTTCGCAGTATCTCAGATATTTGTTGGCTCGATTCCCGGCTCCGATAACTGCCAGTCGGATCGGATTCGAAATACTCATGGTTCCGCGGTGTTTTAGGTTCGTGCGACGTCGTGATGCAGGCTGCAAGGACGGTCGTGGGACATCGTAAAGGTTTCGGTTTGCAAAATTAATATATCCGTGCAAATCTGCAAGTTATCGAAACCCCACCGAAACCCGGCAGTTTGTGCATCGGGTTGTAAATCAGTCGAATGATCCTTTCGTGAAAATGGAACGAAGTGCAGAATCCCGTTTTTTTTGAGGTGATCTCCGTCAGTCTTATCCTCCTGCATTGGCGGAGTTGATGAGCGCCAGTATTTCGTCGCCGTATTTGCTGACAAAGGTCTTGCCGATGCCCTTGATCGACAGCAGTTCCGCCGGGGTTTCGGGCAGGAAGTTGGAGAGGGTGATCATCGGCTTCTGGTGGAGGATGCAGTAGGGGGGTATCTGGAGTTCCGAGGCCTTGGCGTAACGCCATTGGCGCAGGCGTTCAAAGATCTCGGGATGGGCGATATCGACCTCCTCCTCTTCGTCGTTCTGCGTGGCGGGGGCATCGGTTGTGGGGCGTTCCGCGGTTTTGCGGGTTGTCAGACGGGCAAATCCCATGTCGGGATGGGCCATGGCGCGGTTCAGCATCACGCGCAGTTCCTTGACCCCGCGGTTAGGAAGTTCGGCCGAAACCACGGCCCTCTCTTCGAGGTATCGCTCCAGGTCGAAACCCTCGCGGACATGATTCCAGAGGAAGAGTTTGGTGAAAAGCTCGTTGACGAAGTTGGTGAAATACTGCCGGTTGAGACGTTTCTTGGCCTTGTCGTCGAAGTCCACCCCTGCGGCGATCTCAACCAGGGGGATCAGTTCCCGCAGCGCGTGGTCCAGGAAATAGTCCGAGGCCTTGAAGATCCGCTCGCGGAGGAATTCCGACGAGAGGTAATCCTCGCCGACGATTCTATCGAGTGAGCGTTGGAAGCGTTCACCCACCTGGACGATGTCGCGTTTGAAGGGCTCTTCAGCCTCGGTCCACCGCGACAAAGCCTTGGAGAAGAGCCCCGGGAAGGTGAACCTCACGAACTTGAGGTAGGTGTAGTAGAGCCTGCGTAGTTCCTCCATCGAGAAGAGATCCTTGACCACCTCGCGGAAGTAGGCACGGCGGTCTTCCCTGAGGTCGTTTTCCGAGGGCAGCGCTCCGGCGACATAGTCCGAAAAGGAATCGACCCTCCGGTCGTCGATGAGGGCCGTGGGGGTGATCTTCTGGCGAAGGACGATGCCCTCCAGCGTGCGGCAGCGGCTCAGGGCCACATAGACCTGGCCGTGGGAAAACGACCGCCCGGCGTCGATCACGGCGCGGTCGAAGGTCAGTCCCTGGCTCTTGTGGATGGTGATGGCCCAGGCCGTTTTCAGGGGGTATTGTGTGAAGAGTCCGTCGATGACCGAGACGATCTCCTTGCTCTCCTCGTTGATCTCGTAGCGGAGGTTCTCCCACGGCAGCGGCTCCACGTCGATGGCCTCGCCCGAGGGCAGTTCCACTTCGATGAAGTCCTCGTCCAGGGCCGTGACCTTGCCGATCGTGCCGTTTACAAAGAGCCGTTCGGGGTTGGGGTCGTTCTTCGTGAACATGACCTGTGCCCCCACCTTCAGATGAAGCTCCTCGTCCTGGGGATACATGCTTTCGGGAAAATTACCCTCGATCGAGGCCGTGTAGGTGTATTCCCGCGCGGGGAGTGCCTCCAGACGGCGGGTGTTGATCTCGCGGGTCGTGTTGTTGTGCGTACAGAGCGTGATGCACCCCTCGGGGGCTTCGTAGTCGGGGATGTAACGCTCGTTGAGTGTGGCGAGCAGGTCATGGGTCAGACGGTTTTGACGCACGGCCGACAGGATGTCAATGAATTCGGAATCCTTCTGACGGTAAATCTTCTCCAGCTCCACCAGTCGGTAGGGATGCTCCCTGAGCACGTGGGCGTCGAAGAAGTAGGGCGAGGCGTAGTAGCGGCTCATCATCTGCCACTCCTCGTCGCGGACCACGGGGGCGAGCTGCTGCACATCGCCGATCATCAGCACCTGCACCCCTCCGAACGGCCTGGTCGAGTGTCGCAACTTGCGCAGCAGGGAGTCCAGCTCGTCGAGGATGTCGGCGCGGAGCATGCTCACCTCGTCGATGATCATCAGATCGATCGAGCGGATGATCTTCAGCTTCTTGCGGTGGAACTTGTAGCGACCCTCCCGGTCGTGTGCCTGCACGTGGGCGTAGTCGGGCAGGAACAACCCGAAGGGGAGCTGGAAGAACGAATGGAGGGTGACACCTCCCGCATTGATCGCCGCCACACCCGTCGGTGCCAGGACGATCTTGCGTTTGGGACACTCCCGGACCACGTGTTTGAGGAAGGTGGTCTTTCCGGAGCCGGCCTTTCCTGTTAAAAAAAGGTTCATCGACGTGTGGGTGACATACTCCCAGGCCAGTTCCAGCTCTTTGTTCTGTTCCAAATGCATGATGGATTTGAGGATTTATTTTGCAAAGGTACTAATTTTTTGCGGAGCGGCTCTCCCCGCGACGGGAAACCGTCCTTAAAAAAGACGGAATCCGACACCCGCAAGCCGTTATGATGCAGAAAAAACGGCCGAAATTTCACGCATCAGACCCTCTTTCCCGATATTTTTGTTATTTTAGACCCGAAAAAACACCGACTAACGATGACTTATCAATTTGACGAAATACTCGATCGCCGCTCGTCCCACGCGGTGAAGATCGACGGGATGAAGGATTTGTGGGGACGCACGGATCTCATCCCGCTGTGGGTGGCCGACATGGATTTCCCCACTCCCGACTTTGTGCTCGATGCCGTACGCCACCGCCTGGAGCATCCGCTGCTGGGCTATACGGCCAAATCCGACGAATACTACCGGGCCGTGGAGCGGTGGGTCAACCGCCGCTACGACATGGGGGTCGAACGTCGCCACATCAACTTTGTGCCGGGAATCGTGGCGGGGTTGGGCATGGCGATCAACTGCTTCTCGAAGCCGGGCGACAGGGTGATGATCATGCCGCCGGTCTATCCGCCCTTCATGTGGCTCAACACGCGCAACCACCGCATCGTGGAGGAGTGCCCGCTGATCCCGTGCGACGGCACCTGCCGCATGAACCTGGATTACCTGCGGGCTCATGCCGAGGGGGTGCGTCTGCTGATCCTCTGCAATCCCCACAACCCGGGCGGTGTGGTCTGGACGGTCGACGAGCTGAGGGAGCTGGCCGAAATCTGCCGTGAGCATCATATCCTGGTGTTTTCCGACGAGATCCATGCCGATCTGACGCTTCCGCCTTACCGCCACACGCCTTTTGCCACGGTGTCGGAGGCGGCACGCGACAATTCGGTGACCTTCATGGCCCCGAGCAAGACGTTCAATATGCCGGGTCTGGCGGCGTCGCATTCCCTGATCTTCAATGACGATCTGCGGCGGGAGTTTGTCACCTACCTCGAAGCCGGGGAACTGAATGCCGGTCATGTCTTTGCGTTCGACTGTGTCGCCGCGGCCTACAACAACGGCGAGGAGTGGCTGGAGCAGTGCCTGGCTTACATTGCGGACAATATCGACCTTGTCGTCGGATTCCTCGAAACGCATACGCCCCGAATCCGTGCCATGCGTCCTCAGGCCTCGTTCCTCGTGTGGCTGGATTGCCGCGGGATGGAGATGACGCACGACGAACTGATCGGCTTCTTTGCTGACGAGGCGGGTTTGGCCCTCAACGACGGAGAGTCGTTCGGCAAGGGCGGCGAGGGTTTCATGCGCCTGAATGTCGCCACGCCCCGTGCCGTACTCCGAAAGGCCCTGTCGCAACTTGAGACGGCTTACAAAAAGCATTTCTGAATGGGCCGTAAATCAATATTTTGCAGGAGAATACATCCCCGGAATTCCTTGTCTGAACCTCTGCCCCCCCCGAAGGCGGAGGTTTTTTCGTGTGGGGAAAATTCCCGGTGGACGCAGGCTCGTTGTTGCCGGCCTGGTAATTGTCGGACAGCCGGGCGCGCGCCGTTCGAGCCGTGCGGGCTGTCTGTCGCACATCTCGCTCGCGGAGCACGATGAAACCGAGGCTTTGGCCGATCTCGACGAGAAGATTCGTATCGGGGATATGTTCTTTTTCTCTCCGATGCTCTTCCTGGGTAAGTAGCATTTCCGCAAACAGCCCCTTTTAATCAGGGCGAAGCCTGCTCCCTTTGGGGCGTGGGCTTCGCCTTTGTTGTTTCAGGAAGCGCGGAAGGTCTTGTTTTTATCCCGGGGAAGCATTATCTTTATTCTTTACTTAACACACACTCAGACTATGAAGATATCATTGTTTACACTTACATCTCCGATTCACGACAAGGAATCCATCGAGTGCAATTCCCGCGAATTCCTCGATGAAATCGCAGCGGAAGCAGGCTGTGAATTTGAAACATACGGCGAGGACTACGAGGCCTACAACGATGCTCAGCAACCCGTCATCTTCGTCCGCACGGGCGGCACGGAGGGTCTTTTCAAACGCCGGTTCGACCGTATTGGCGGTTATGTCCGCCTGCTGACCTCGGGAAAGAGTAATTCGCTGGCCGCCTCGATGGAGATACTTTCTTATTTGAGACAGAACGGACGTGAAGGCGAAATCCTCCACGGAAGCACGGACTACATCGCCGCCCGCCTTCGGGAGGGATTCGCCGTGGAGCGTGCCCGCCGTCGGTTGCAGGGTCTTAGACTCGGAGTGGTGGGCGCACCTTCCGACTGGCTCATCGCGAGCGGCGTGGACCGTGGGGCATTACTCACAAAACTGGGTGTCACACTGGTCGATATTCCCATCGGGGAGCTGGTTGCGGAGGTGGAATCCGTCTGCACGGACAGCCCCGAGTGGCGCGGACTGATGGCGGAGGGCGAAGTCCGAGATTTTGACGCCCATGCCCCCGAGGCATTGAAAACCTATCGCGAGGGGGCTTTCCGCATTTACCTGGCCCTGGATCGGATCATCCGGAAGTATGGGCTGGGCGGATTCACGTTGAGGTGCTTCGACCTGTTGACCGCTCTGAACAATACGGGATGTATGGCCCTGGCGATGTTCAACGCCCGCGGTATCCCGGCCAGTTGTGAGGGCGATATTCCGGCCTTGCTGACCATGACGGTGGGCAACGGCCTGACGGATTGCTGCGGCTTCCAGGCCAATCCCTCGCGGATCGACGTCGAAAAGGACGAGATGACCTTTGCCCACTGCACCGTGCCGTTCAATATGGTGCGCGACTGCTCCTACCACACCCACTTCGAGTCGGGGATCGGTATTGCCATACGCGGCGAGCTGGAGCAGGGTGAGGTTACCATTGCCAAGATCGCGGGCGACCTTTCGCGGGCTTATGTCCATAAGGCCCGTCTGATTGCCAACCTCTCGGAATCGAGCCTTTGCCGCACGCAGGTTGTCGTCCGCGGGGAGCGGTTCGCCGATTACTTTCTTTCGGATCCGATCGGCAACCACCACATCATTTTCCCCGGAGACCACAGCCGTCTGTTCGAGGCCTTCATGAGAAGCCTCTGACGGAAGACCTCTATATAATCCTCGGTTATCCGACAGGTGGGGAAGGGTCGAACGATCGTCGGAATCCGGTCTGTCGGAAGGCTCTCGTCGAGGATACGGACAAGGTCCGTTTGGAGACTAATTTTCAGAGATTTGCCTTCCGATTCACGGCGAAATGGCCCGGGGAGGCACTTTTGATAGAAAAAAAAGTAAAAAACCGACATCATATTTTCCCCATAAAATGCGTTAGAACGGTAAAACTGTATATTTTTGCGCCGGAAAACTCCGGTAAACAGGCAAACAAATCCGGAACAGAGAATAAGTATGAATGTAGCACACGAAAAACTTACCAAGCAGGCAGCCCGTGTCGGCCGCCGCACATTGCAATTCGGTGAGGATGCAGGCGCCAGAATCCGCCACACCTCCCGACGCTTCTGGCTCTTCGCAGCCGTCCTTCTGGCATTGATCGCCGGAGGTGTATGGTGGTGGATGCGCCCCGAACCCCAGAAGCCTGTGTTCCCCATTGTCCAAATCCAGACCGTTGAGGCCGACGATGTGGAACTTTATGGTGAATATGTGGGCCGAATCCGTGCCCAGCAGTTTGTTGAGATCCGAGCCCGTGTGGAGGGCTTCCTCGAGAAGATGCTCTTTGAAGAGGGTACTTACGTGAAGAAGGGCCAGCGCCTCTTCATCATCGACCCCAAACTCTATGAGGCCCGCGTGAACAAGGCACGTGCCCAGCTCAACAAGGACAAGTCGATGGCCTTGAAGGCTGATCGTGACCTGGACCGTATCCGCCCGCTCTACGAGCAGAACGCCGCCAGCCAGCTGGACCTGGACAACGCCATCGCCTCCTACGAGAGTGCCAAGGCTTCGGTCGAGATGAGCGAGGCCGACCTTACGCAGGCCGAGACGGCATTGAGCTATACGATGGTCAATTCGCCCATTTCGGGCTATATCTCCGAGCGCAGTGTCGATATCGGTACGCTGGTGGGCCCCAACGGAAAGTCGTTGCTGGCCACGGTCGTGAAGAGCGATACGGTGCGTGTGGATTTCAGCATGACGGGTCTGGACTATCTGAAGAGCAAGGCGCGTAACGTCAACCTGGGTCAGAAGGACACCACCCGCACGTGGGATCCCTACATCACGATCACCCTGCCTGACAATACGGTCTATCCCCAGCGCGGTCTGGTCGACTTTGCCGATCCGCAGGTCGATCCCGAGACGGGAACCTTCTCCGTGCGTGCCGAGATGCCCAACCCCGACCATATCCTCTTGCCGGGTCAGTTCACCAAGGTGCGCCTGCTGCTCGATGTGCGCGAGCAGGCCACGGTCATCCCCTCGAAATCGATCATCATCGAGAAGGGCGGTGCCTACGTCTTTGTGATCCGCCGTGACAGCATCGCCGAGCGTCGTCTGATCGAACTGGGCCCCGAGGTCAACAACCGCTTCATCGTCGAGCGCGGTGTGATCCCCGGTGAGCGAATCGTCACCGAAGGATTCCACAAGCTGACCCACGGCGACAAGGTCGATCCCATCTATGCCTCCCAAAAGTCCGAAACCACGACGGAAAAGTCGGAAAACCAATAAGCCATGAAGCTGGATTTCTTTATCGACAGGCCGATTTTCTCGACTGTCCTGTCCGTGGTGATCGTTATCGTCGGCCTGATGGGTCTGATGATGCTTCCCGTGGACCAGTATCCGCGTATCGTACCCCCCGTGGTCAAGGTCTCGGCCTCCTATCCGGGAGCCAGTGCCCAGACCGTGACCCAGGCCGTGGCCACCCCCATCGAGCAGGAGTTGAACGGTACGCCCGGTATGCTCTATATGGAGTCGACCAACAGCAATACGGGTGGATTCTCCGCCACGATTACCTTTGATATCGACACCGACCCCGACTTGGCGGCCGTCGAGATTCAGAACCGTGTCAAGCAGGCCGAGGCGCGTCTGCCGGCCGAGGTGATTCAGAACGGTATCTCGGTGCAGAAGCAGGCTTCGAGCAAGCTGATGACCATCACCCTGTTGTCGAACGACCCGAAATTCGACGAGATCTACCTCTCGAACTATGCTACGCTCAACGTGTTGGACATGTTGCGCCGTGTGAAGGGCGTGAGTAGCATCTACAACGTCGGCAGCCGTTACTACGCCATGCAGATCTGGGTGCAGCCCGACCGTCTGGCCAACCTGGGACTGACGGTGCAGGACCTTCAGAAGGCCCTCAAGGACCAGAACCGCGAGTCGGCGGCCGGTGTGCTGGGCCAGCAACCCATGAACAACGTGGACATCACGATCCCCATCTCGGCCCGCGGACGATTGTCGTCGGTGGCCGAGTTCGAGGATATTGTCATCCGTGCCAATCCCGACGGATCGCTCATCCGTTTGCGCGATGTGGCGCGTGTGTCGCTCGAGGCCTCGTCGTACAGCACCGAGAGTGGTATCAACGGCGGAAATGCCGCCGTGCTCGACATCAATATGCTGCCCGGATCGAACGCCATCGAGGTGGCGCGTGCCGTGCGCGAGACGATGGACGAGATCAGCCGCAACTTCCCCGAGGGTATCTCCTACAAGATCCCGTTCGATATGACGTCGTTCATCTCGCAGTCGATCGAGGAGGTGTATCATACGCTCTTCGAGGCCCTGCTGCTGGTGATCCTCGTGGTCTTCCTCTCGTTGCAGAACTGGCGCGCCACGCTGATCCCGACGGTCGTCGTGCCGATTTCGCTGATCGGTACGTTCGGTGTGATGCTTGCCTTTGGATTCTCGCTTAACATGATGACCCTGCTGGGTCTGATTCTCGCCATCGGTATCGTCGTCGATGATGCCATTGTGGTGGTGGAGGCTGTCGAACGTACGATGAACGAGGAGGGACTCTCGGCTGTCGATGCCACCAAGAAGGCCATGAGGGAACTCGGTAGCGCCATCATCGCCACCTCGCTGGTGTTGTGTGCCGTGTTTGTGCCTGTGAGCTTCCTGGCGGGAATCACCGGACAACTCTACCGTCAGTTCACCATCACGATCGCCGTGTCGGTCTTAATCTCGACGTTTGTGGCCCTGACCCTCTCGCCGGCGTTATGTGCCTTGATTCTGCGTCCCGAGTCGGGCGAGAAGAAGAACAAACTCTTCCGCCGCATCAACATTTGGCTGGGACACGGTAACAAATTCTACGAAAAGACTATTCGCGGCAGTATCAGCCACACGCGCCGCATGATCGCCATGTTCGGATTGACGCTCGTGGCCCTGTGGCTGCTCAACAAGATCGTCCCTCAGAGCTTCATGCCGCAGGAGGACCAGGGGTATTTCACCGTGGAGTTGGAGCTCCCGGAGGGTGCCACCCTCGAACGTACGCGCCAGATCATGGAACGTGCGATGGAGTATCTGATGGCCAACGAGGATGTGGAGTATGTCCTCAATGTGACGGGATCAAGCCCGCGCGTGGGTACCAACCAGTCGCGTTGTCAACTTACGGTGATACTCAAGCCGTGGACCGAGCGCAAGAGCGAGAACATCCGTGTGGTGATGGACCAGGTCCGCCGCGAAATGGAGCAGTACCCCGAAAGCAAGGTCTACCTCGCGACGCCTCCCGTCATCCCCGGTCTGGGTACCTCGGGTGGTTTCGAGATGGTGCTGGAGGCCCGTGGCGATGCTACCTACAACGATCTTCAGCGTGCGGTCGACACCCTGATGCACTACGCCTCGCAGCGTAAGGAGCTGATGGGCCTTTCGTCCTCGATCCAAAGGGATATCCCCCAGCTCTACTTCGATGTGGACCGCGACAAGGCCCAGATGCTGGGTGTGCCGATGGCCGATATTTTCTCGACGGTCAAGACCTTCACCGGATCGGTCTACGTCAATGACTTCAATATGTTCAACCGTATCTACCGTGTCTATATCCAGGCCGAAGCCCCTTATAGATCGCGGCAGGAAAACCTCGGTCTGTTCTTCGTGAGGGGCAGCAACAGCGCCATGATCCCAATCACGGCTTTGGGTACGACTTCCTATACCACGGGTCCGGGTACCATCCGCCGATTCAATATGTTCAACTCGGCAACCATCTCGGGCGAGGCCGCCCGCGGATACAGCTCGGGTCAGGCCATGATGATCCTCGAGGATATCGCGCGCCGTCACCTCTCCGCCTCAATCGGTGTGGAGTGGAGCGGTTTGTCCTACCAGGAGAAGCACGTGAGCGGTCAGACGGGATATGTCCTGGCATTGGCCCTGCTTTTCGTGTTCCTGTTCCTGGCGGCCCAGTATGAGAGTTGGTCGATTCCCGTGGCGGTGATCCTTTCGCTGCCGATCGCCGGTATCGGTGCCTTTGTGGGTAACTGGGCCTGCGGATTGGAGAACAACATCTACTTCCAGATCGGATTGGTGATGCTGGTGGGTCTGGTGGCCAAGAACGCCATCCTGATCGTCGAGTTCGCCAAGGACGAGGTCGAGAAGGGACGCGATACGCTGACGGCGGTCATCATGGCGGCACGCCTGCGTTTCCGACCCATTGTCATGACCTCGTTGGCCTTCATCCTCGGTATGTTGCCGCTGGTATTCGCCAGCGGTCCGGGTTCGGCCAGCCGTCAGGGAATCGGTACGGGTGTGTTCTTCGGTATGTTGGTGGCCATCACCATCGGTATTGTCTTCGTGCCCCTGTTCTTTGTGTGGGTCTACAACATGAAAGCAAAATGGTCTAAACGATGAAAAGAATCACATTATATATATGCGGGGCGTTGCTCCTGATGAGCAGTTGCTCGATACAGAAAAAATGTAAGACTCCGGAGTTGAACCTCCCTTCCCAAATCGTGGAGGGGGAGTGCGACTCCCTGGCGTTGAGCGATCGCAAATGGTGGGAGGTCTACCGCGACACGACGCTTTGTGCGCTGATTGACCGTACGCTGGAGCGCAACCGCAAGATGCGTTCGGCGGAGGCCTATATGCAGCAGATGGCGGAGTTGTACCGTGTCGCCAAGGTGGGTCGTTATCCTTCGCTCAGTGCTGTGGGTAAGACCGACCACAAGACCACGGAGTATTACGGCGAACGCCACAAGGACGATCCCGAGGTTAGTCTGAAGGCCACGTTGAGTTGGGAACTGGACCTGTGGGGTAACCTGCGCTGGGCCAAGCGTAAGGGCGAGGCCGAGTATCTGTCGTCGGTCGAAGGCGTGCGTGCCATGCAGATGACGCTGGTGGCCGAGGTGGCCACGGCCTATTTCGAACTGGTGGCCCTGGATCACGAGCTGGAGGTGCTGCGCCGTACGGTCAAGACCCGCGAGGAGAACGTGCGTCAGGCCAAGTTGCGTTTCGAGGGTGGATTGACCTCCGAAACCCCTTATCAGCAGGCCAAGGTGGAGTATGCGAGTGCTTCGGCCTTGATTCCGGATTTGGAGTTGCGCATCACGCAGAAGGAGAATCAGATCTCGGTGCTGGCCGGAGACTATCCCTCGAAAGTGGAGCGCGCCAAGATGGATATTCATGTACAGATGCCGGTGGATCTGCCCGTGGGACTGCCGTCGACCCTTTTGCAGCGTCGTCCCGATGTGAGACAGGCGGAGCAGAAGCTCAAGGCGGCACTGGCGGGCGTGGGTGTGGCCTATGCCGACCGTTTCCCGCGTCTGATGATCAGCCTGGCGGGCGGTTGGGAGAATGACCAGTTCTCTCATCTGTTCAAGTCGCCCTATACCTATGCCTTGGGTAATGTCACCTCGTCGATCTTCGCCTTCGGAGCCAAGAGAGCCAAGTACCGTGCCTCGCTGATGGCCTACGAACAGGCTCGCCTGGAGTATGAGCAGAAGGTGCTGGAGGTATTCCGCGAGGTGAACGATGCTGTGGCTTCGTACCGTCAGATGCGCAAGACGGCCGAGTTGAAAATGAATCTGAAGGAGGCCGCCCGTCAATATGTCGTTCTGGCCAAGTCGCAGTATATCAACGGTGTAACCCTCTATATCGACGTGTTGGATGCCCAGCGTAAGTATTTCGACGCCCAGGTGGCGGAGAGTAATGCCATCCGCAATGAGCATTTGGCTCTGGTGGGGCTCTACAAGGCTCTGGGGGGCGGATGGGAGGATTTCCGGCCCGAAGAAAAATAGGCGCATCGTCTTGAAAAACAAAAGATCGGAAGATCGGCCCGTGATCGGGGCCGATCTTTTTTTTGTGGCTGCCCATAAGGGCGGGAGGAAACTGAAGGGGGGCGAGTCTTTTGAGGGGCATACAATCAGAGGAAGGCTCGTAGGAAAGACGCTCGGGAGGAGGGGCGTTCTTGAAAGTGCCGCGAGAAAATGTCCCTGCCATTGTCGGGCGTCTTCCCACGCGGAATGCCTGTTTGCCGATGCAGAAAATCCGAATATAAAATCGGACGGAAAAGATTGCTTTTATAGGTGAAAACGATTAAATTTGTATAGATATAGCCCCGGCAAAGTGAAGGGACTGAAAAAACGGAAAAATTATGGATTGCATGAGGAAATATGTGCGTCGCAGTGCCCTGGTGTTGTGCTGCGGATTGATGGGTGCGGCCTTGACGGCCTGCGGTTCGGATTCCGACGAGGTTACATCTCCGGCGGGAGGGGGCGGAGGTGATCCTGTGGTCGAGCCTTTCCTGCCGCGTGTGCATATCGAGCAGGAGGCCGTGTCGGCGGATCAGATTGCCGACGGGGTGTGGTGCGCCGTAGGTATTAATCGTGATTATGCCATCCAGCGGGACGGAACGATGCCCTGCAACGGCAAGGCTTCCTATCGTTTCGAGTTGAAAGACGGTGCGGACAATACCCTTGGTGGGTATGGCGGTTCGCGGAAGGGGCGTGCCGAATTATGCTACTGCTACGCTACGCATGACGATTTCGGGGGCGATGCTGCGGCCTACGAGAGGGCGGTGAAGATGCTCTCGGTCTACCACCACGGCAAGGGAATCATCCCCCAGGGTGCGACGAGCCACCACAGTTTCTCGTTGCGCATCCCCCGCGAGATGAGCCCCGAGGTGCATACGATCTTCGCCCAGATCCACGGTATGCCCGACCGCACGCTGGTGAGAAACCCCCAGGGGGAGATCTTCAAGATGACGGAGGAGGAGTTCCTCGACCTGTTGACGCGGATGTATTTCAAGAGCGGGGTGGGGTATGACATTGCCTCGAAACACAAGAACGGCTGGAAGGTCGAGTCGGGCGGTTATCCGCCCCTGTCGTTCGGAATCTCGAAGAGCAAGCACGGCGATACTTCCTATGTTCACCTGGTGTGCAACTCCGACCGCAAGATAATGTCCGACCTCGATGACCGTACGCTGGCCAATCCCGACATGGAGAACATGGAGTCGGTCACCACTCCCGGAACGGGATTCAAGACCTCGACGATGGTGTGGAAGATGCCCTTTGCGGATTTCCCGCGTGATTGTTGGGTACGGTTCGACATGACGATCCATTGGAGCCGCTATACGGATGAGCTGACGCCCGAGAGCGACGGCATGATCGACCTTTGGATGAGCTACGAGTCGGCAGGACGGGAGGTTCGTGCGCACATGGTCAAGAACGAGAAGGTCAAGATCGGCCGTAATGACGATCAGGGTTATTACTTCAAATTCGGTATTTACCGCACGGCCAGCTCCGAAGTCCCCGTGTGCTACCATTTGGGCGATTACACCCAAACGATTGAACAGTAGGACGGTTGCGAAGGAACGGTGTTCGATCCTTTCTTGCCTTTCTTGCCTTTCCTGCCTTTCCTGCCTGCCTGCCTGCCTGCCTTTGGCGGATCCCGATATGATTTCCATTCCGATGCTCGATGCGTCGGGGTGGATTTTTTTGTCCCGGGGAGCGGAAAGAGCGGGTGTCCGGGAGTGTCGGAAGTTTGGATACCCGGGCGGGAGGGGAATACAAGGCGGGATGTGGAGGGCTTGTTTTGAGGGGGAGTGAAGGGGTGTTGTGGGTTTTAGAAGAGGTGAAGGCGAGGTTTTTGAAAGTTAGGGATCTTGAGCCGAAAGAGGGCTTGGAAGGGGGGACGGTGTGGCCGTTTGGGTCTGTCGGATCTTTGGGACGGGACGGATGGCGGACAAGGTTGAAAATATAGGGGCTTGAGGCTTGATTCATAGTCGGTTCTGATTGTAGAAAGAAGTGTTCGGGAGGGGCGCAGGCAAAGACAGGCGCGGTGTCGGAAATTTGGAACAAATGAGTGTCGGATAGTTCTTTAAATAAATAATTTGGGGCATGGGATTTGTTTATCTCATATATTTTTAACACCTTTGCGTTTGTATCTGACCCTATGTCTCTTCTAACTGAAGGCAAGAAGGATGATCAGATCGACATTTTAAATTACAACTTATTGATTGACAGGCTGATGTATTTGTTGGCGTGAGCTATTTTTATATCTTGTCGTGAAAAAATAATGATGATGATTCTCCGCCGTTAGATGGATTTACGAGGTATGGAAAGCAAAAATATAATCCGTTGGTTCGTGATGCGGGCTTACAAATGCGAAGGGCGTGCCGAGGAACTCCTCAAGCGTTATGACGGATTGGAGTATTTCATCCCGAAGCGTTACGCCGTACAGGTCTATCACGGCAGAAAGGTGCGCCGCCTGGTACCCATTATCCCGAGCCTGCTGTTCATCCACGCCAGCCAGGCTCAGATCATCGAATTCAAGAAAAGTTACAACTTCCTGCAATACATGATGTATCAAAACACCCAAAAACAATGGGAATACATCACTGTACCCGATACTCAGATGCAGGATTTCATCAAGGTAGTCTCTCAATACGAAGAGAATATTGTCTTTTTTAAACCCGAGGAAATCAACCTCGAAAAAGGAACGCGTGTGAGGATCATCGGCGGGAAATTCGATGGTGTGGAGGCCACGTTCCTAAAAGTCAAAGGGTTTCGTAAACGACGCGTTGTCGTGATGCTCGGTGGAGTCATGGCGGCATCGGTCGAGGTGGAGCCCGATCTGATAGAAGTGATTCAATAAACCATTTTAAGACATTGCCATCGGACATTCCGGTTTCGGGACTTTGGGTCCTGAGACCGGAATGGGATTCCGTTGTCTTCGGTGTGCCTGTAAGTCGGGGCTGGGGTAGCAACTCCCAAGCGAAGTATGTCCCCGATCCAAATATTTCACAGAGTAGAAAATTTTTAATATGAACGTTCGGGAATTAAAGCGTTTGTTGCCGGAATTTCAGTCTAAAAGTTTCCAGGGAATAAGTTGTCTCAAAATCCAATCCTACGCCCAGATCTATCTCTCGATTCATAACATGGTGTTTGTCAATTCGTTGGACAATGAGTACGGCCGTCGGGAGATCTACCGCCGAAAACTCGAAACATTGGTCGATATTTTACTGCGCCGTTGTCGTCGGGACGGAATCAGGGAAGAGGAACAGGTGCGTATTCTGGATACGGTGTTCTATGTCCTCTACAACAGTTCTGTGACGATAGACCGCGAGACGGAGGATTATTGCTGGGAACGTGCGTCCGATTTGATCGAACATTACCGCCCGAGACTTGAGGACGAGAAGGCCGAAAGTTCGGAGGTGTATCTGGCCATGCGTCTGATATTCTACGATTTGTACGGAGTGGAGGCTGCGGATGGAGAGGCCTGTTCCGATACCCTGCAAACGGTGCTTCGGCATTTGGAGCGTTGGGTGGCAGGACTCGATGCCGAGGGGCATTGGGAAGGGCTTTCCGAGAAAGACGCCTTGTGGCGCATATCGCTGCTCTGTATGAATTCCTATATGCAGGGGGATGACCGGTTTGATGAACCGACACGCAGGGCTTTCGACTATTATTGTGTGCGTCCGCTTGCTTCGATGAGGGAGGCGGAGGAGCGGAGGCTTTCGGATGAGGAGCTTCGCTGCTGGGGACACCGCTATGCGGTGATACAGCAGAGTGGAATCTGCGACCCGAAGATTCCCTTGTATATGGATTCCATCACCGGCTTCCTGGAACGCCAACAGGAACACCTGTCCGGCACGAGCTTCGAGTATATGTTCTGTGCAGGTATTGCGATCGACAGCCTCTGCCGCCGCCTGACCGAAGAGGTCCAGAACAGTCTGTTCAAGTAACCCCCTCTTCTATTCTTAATAAAATATTTAATACAACATCTCCAATTCCAATCAATGTCTACCGTAGCCGAAAATAACAAGCGAATCGCGAAAAATACCTTCTTCCTCTATATCCGAATGTTTCTGATAATGGCTGTGTCGTTGTACACGTCGCGTGTCATCTTACAGACCTTGGGAGTCGAGGATTTCGGTATATATAATGTCGTGGCCGGCATTGTCGTATTGTTCTCGTTCATCAACGGAGCAATGGCGATTGCCTCCCAACGCTTCTTG
>JAHHQK010000045.1 GCA_020026435.1 Alistipes sp.
CGGTCTTGGCCTCGGCCTTCATGTTCTCGATCAGGATGTTCTTGGCCTCCTCGGAGCTCAGACCCGAGATCTGCTCCAGGCGGGTGTTCTGCTCGCGCTGCATCTGATCCATCTCCTCCTGCTTGCGCTCGACGATCTGCAACTGGCTCTGCAACTGCTCCTTGAGCTGTGCATTCTCGCGCTGCTTCTTGTCCAGGTCGCGCTGCTGGTTCTGGAGCGCCTGCTCCTGCTGCTTGACACGCTGCTCGTTCTGAGCCAGCTTCTGATTGCGCTCGTTGACCATACGGTCGTGGTCACTCTTAAGCTGTACGAATTTCTCCTTGGCCTGGAGGATCTTCTCCTTCTTGAGCATCTCGCCCTCAGCCTCGGCCTTCTTGATCATGGCCTCGCAACGCTGGGTAGCATTGTTCTTGGCGATGTAGGTAGTCACCACATGGAATATGGCCATACCGACAAGAGCTGCAATCGCACAAGCTACGATAATTGTAATATCCATTGATTTTTACTCGTTTTTTGTTGTTTATAATTTATGTTTTCAGGTTTCTTACCGTTTGATTTACAATAAAAAAAACCGCATAGAGTTCCTTATTCTTGTTTGACGAATCTGCAAGATTAGTCATGTGTGGGGGCTCCGATAATCGCAATCTTCCAACGACACGCGCACGTGCACCCCGAAGGGTTAAGGCCTGATTTTGAAGCATCGTGAGTTGCCCCAATGTAAAAAGTGTTCAGTTTCGCAAAGCTTTAAGGAATCTATGCGGGTAGATTCTTCTTTATATAACAAAGAACGTATTTCGTATTCCTCCTTTTTCCGAGGAATCCTCTCTCTATCTCCAAGCGGATCCATCCGCTCCCTTCGCCCGGGGGACTTCGTTACACACCTCCTCCCGTTGCATCCTTCTCCCCGTTTTCTTCCGGGAAACCGGAATCTTCCGCTCCGGCAGAACGTCCCGTCCGTAACTTACGACCCGAGGCCCGGTCCCAAAGACCTCCCCCAGCCGGGATGTTCCATAAAAGAATGCCTCCAACTACGGAATCCGATACACCGTCATGTAGCTTTTTCCTTAGTCCTGCGGCCGCGACATCCGGGATGATTGCCCTCGAGGAGCAACTCCCCTTCGGTCCTTCCGATCTTCCGATCCCGGACCGATTCTTCGACAACCGGATCTCCGTATTGCTCTCATCTTCCGACCCTCGCCATCCGCAGGCTCCGATGCCCGAAGCACCGAGGCCCTCTCCGACGTTTTTCCGCCGGCCGGCACAGATCGGGCCGCACGATGCGGATTGTCTCCGCCACGACCCGGGTCGTTCATTATTCGTTTATCTCATCACTTCTCGTCCTCAAGGATTGCTCCCCGTCCGATTTTCCTCTCTCTCCCACAGGCTTCCGGCCCGCCCCACCTTGCAACGTCCTATTTTTTCTGCAACGTATTAAGATAGGTGTCGATTTCCTGATCCAGTTCTTCGAGTTTTCTGAGGTCTTCACTCCCCACCTCCCGATGCTGTTTCAGATCGACGTTTGTGATGGCGAATCTCAGCGCCGCCATCGACAAATAGTCCTGAAGCGTCCAATCTCTGAAGTTCTGCTGCTTGATCAGGGCGATGTAGTTGTTCACCTCCCGCTCCGCCAGACGATACATCTCCTCTTTTTCGCGCTCTATCTTGAGCGAGTAGCTTTTTCCGGCTATTTTGAGTGTGATTGCCTGTTGTGCCATAACTTCAAATCCACATTATTTTTCCGTACAGGTCATACCCTCGGATTCGGACTCCACCTTTCCGAGCAGAGCGATACATTTGTCCACCTCCCGCATAAGACGGTTGACACGCATCCGCGCTTTGTCTCTATTCGGACTCTCTCCGCTCAATCCGTCAACCAGTTGCATCCGGGCCAATTCCGCTTCAAGCACCTTGACCCGCTCCTGCAGACCTCTTCGTTCGACCTTGAGCGCCTCGCATTCATCGGTCAATTCGCGGCATATTCCCGACAATCGCTCGTGATCGTCGATCAGCTGCCGTACCCGACGCCCGATATTCGTTATAACGCTCTTCTCGGCCATTGAATTTAGGTCTATCCTGGTTTTCCACTTCAAAGATACCAAAAAGAACGTAAAAAACAAAAAAAATCGACATTATCGGCCATCCGTCCGACATTCCGCCCCGGGAATTTCATCCCCGGCCCAGGGGCGGGGGTCAATCCCTCAGGCGCTTGCCGACGACCTCTCCGTAGAGATCATAATCGCTTGCCGACGTGATCTTTACGTTGTAGAAGCAGCCCTTCGTCAGACGTTTTTCCTCCACCGGGATCAGGATCTCCTCATCGACCTCGGGGGAATCGTACTGCGTGCGGCCGACATAGAAATCGCCCTGACGCTGATCGATAATCACCCGTTCGGTGCGACCTACCCTCCGGTTGTTGTTCTCCAGCGAGATCTCGCGCTGCAGGGTCATGATCCTTCCCACACGCTCCTCCTTGACCTGCTCCGGCACATCGTCCCGGAGTTTCTCGGCCGAGTAGGTACCCTCCTCCTCGGAGTAGGCGAACACACCCAGACGGTCGAACTTCACATCGCGCACAAACTGCAACAACTCCTCGAAATCCTCTTCCGTTTCGCCCGGATAGCCCACCAAGAGGGTGGTTCTCAACGCCAGGTCGGGAATGGCCTCCCGCAATCGGCGCACCAGCTCATAGGCCTCGGCCTTGTTGTGGCGGCGGCGCATGGCCGTAAGCTGATTGTCGGAGATATGCTGGAACGGGATGTCGAGATACTTGCAGATTTTCGGCTCGGAGGCCATCACCTCGATCACATCCTGAGGGAAGGCTGCCGGGTAGGCGTAATGCAGTCTGATCCAACGGATTCCATCGATACGGCACAGACGGCAGAGCAACTCGCCCAACATCCGCCTGCCGTAGAGGTCCACACCGTAGTAGGTGGTGTCCTGGGCGATCACGATCACCTCCTTCACCCCCTGAGCGACCAGATTGCGGGCCTCCTGCTCGACCTGCTCCATCGGCACCGAGACGTGCGGGCCGCGGATCAACGGAATGGCGCAATATCCGCACATCCAGTTGCAGCCCTCGCCGATCTTGAGGTAGGCATAGTGCTTCGGGGTGGTCAGATGCCGGACCGTGTCCATCTCCTGACCTTCCACTCCGCCCAACGCCTTGACGATGCCGTCCCACGTGCGCACACCGAAGTATTCATCCACCTCGGGGATCTCCACACGCAGGTCGTCGGCATAACGCTCCGAGAGGCATCCGATGACGAACAGACGCTCGATGCGTCCCGCCTTCTTGGCCTCCACGGCCTGCAGAATCATATTGATGGACTCCTGCTTGGCATCGCCGATGAATCCACAGGTATTGATTACCACCACTTTGGCATCGGTTCTGTCGCTATCGAACACGACCTCGTATCCGGCCGCCTCGAGACGGGCCATCAGGTGTTCACTGTCGACCGTGTTTTTTGAACAGCCGAGCGTGATGACATTAATTTTTTTCATCTCCGAACAATGCTTTTACAAACTCCTTGCGGTCGAACTGACGCAACTGGTCGATTCCCTCACCGATGCCGATATAGCGCACCGGGATGTGGAACTGGTCGCTGATGCCGATCACCACACCGCCCTTGGCCGTGCCGTCGAGCTTGGTGATGGCCAGCGAGGTCACCTTCGTGGCCTGCGTGAACTGACGCGCCTGCTCGAAGGCATTCTGTCCGGTCGAGCCGTCCAGCACCAGCATCACCTCGTGGGGTGCGCCGGGAATGACCTTGCCCATGACGTTGCGGATCTTCGTCAGCTCGTTCATCAGATTGATCTTGTTGTGCAGACGTCCGGCCGTGTCGATCAGCACCACATCGGCGCCGTTGGCCTTGGCCGACTTGAGGGTGTCGAAAGCCACCGACGCGGGATCCGAACCCATCTCCTGATGGATCATCGTGGCCCCTGCTCTGTCGGCCCACACCTGCAACTGGTCGATGGCCGCCGCACGGAACGTATCGGCAGCACCGATCCACACCTTGCGGCCCGACTTCACCAGCTTGGCGGCCAGCTTGCCGATGGTGGTGGTCTTGCCTGCGCCGTTTACGCCGACAACCATCAACACATAGGGTTCGCCCTCACCGGCTTCCGCACTGAAATTATCCTCCGAGACGTGAGCCTCCTCCATCAGCGAGGCGATCTCCTCGCGCAGGATTGCCTGCAACTCCGAGGTATTCATATATTTGTCCTTGGCCACGCGCTCCTCGATGCGCTCGATGATCTTGACGGTGGTCTCGACACCCACATCCGAGGTGATGAGTACCTCCTCCAGTTCATCCAGCACCTCGGCATCGACCGTCGAACGGCCGGCCACGGCACGCGCCAGTTTCGAGAAGATACCCGTTTTGGTCTTGTTCAGACCCTCGTTCAGCTCCTCCTGCTTCTTCACGACCTCCTCTTCAGAAGGAGGGGTCGTCTGTTTTTTCTTGAAAATATCGAAAAATCCCATATCGTATTACGGTTTGACCGTCTTCGGGGAAAGCCCCGGAGGCCCCTCCCGTTTTTTATCGGTAAATATCTGGACAAAGATAGCAAGAAAGTTTGAAAAAAAGCGTTATATTTGTGGTATATACGCACGCTTGTATGATGAAAAGAACCTTTTTACTCTTTGTAGTCGCCATCTTCAGTGTGATTGGCGTCTCAGCACAAGATCTGATTGTCAAGATCGACTCTTCCCGAATCGAAGCCCAGGTCACGGAGATCTCCCCCGAGACCGTCCGCTACAAACGATTCTCCAACCTCAATGGCCCGACCTATGTCCTTCCCGTATCCGCCATCGAGATGATCCGCTTCGCCAACGGCGAGGTCGAATATTTCCATAAGGATTCCGCACCCGCCACCCCGGCCGCTGAACCCGTACATCCCGCAGCTCCGGATCAGCCCGCGACGCCGGACCGACCGACCGTTCCCGCCCAACCCGCAGCCCCCGAGCAGCCCGTCCAACCTGCCGCACCCGCTACGGCCGCACCTGCAGCCACGACACCCTCGACTTCCACTCCGGGCGTAATCTACGAAGCCCGCAAATTCGAGATCGGCGATTACTACGACTACAACGGCATCAAGGGAGTGGTCTGCGCCCTTTCGGATAACCATCTCCACGGACTGGTGATCTCCCTGGACGAGGTCTACCTCCACTGGGACGAATACCGCAAGCCCGATTTAAGAAAGACGGGCATCGCCCATAATTCCGACGGCGAGGCCAACATGAAGGCCGTCGAGGAGTACATCGCCGCCAACGGACTGACGTGGGATCACTTCCCGGCATTCAAGTGGTGCAAGGACCACGGCGAAGGCTGGTACCTTCCCTCGATCGACGAGCTGCTGCTCATCAGCCACAACTACAACGGCGGCAACCGCGTGCAGTTCGACCGCCATACCCGCAACAAGTTCAACCAATCGCTCAAGGACAACGGCGGCGAGCGCATGGACCGCATGGTCTACTACTTCTCCTCCACGGAGAAGGACGAGAAGGAGGCCCTCACCGTCCACATGGGACTCGAACCGCCCTACGTGATTCCCATTCCCAAGTACAACAAGTTCCTCGTGCGTGCCGTGCATAAATTCTGATCGCACACGCTGCGTATCTCTTATGCGGGAGTTCCCTTTCGGGATTCCCGCTTTTTTTATACCGCCCAACCCGGCACTTCGTTCCCACATGCTCTGCCTTCATCCACTCCCTCATCCGCCCCGCCCTGCCTCGGGAAGGGATGAGCCCCCAAAAGCGATCCGAAGGAAGCCCTGGACCGCACAGTCCCATCTTTCCTTCGGATAAACACACAAAGGGCATCTCGCGATGAGATGCCCTTTGTATTTTAAGCTTTCCTTAAAATACTTATTTCTTCTCCTCGAAGAAATCTTTGATTTTCTCGTTCGGAACGATGCTCTCCTTGAATGCGTAAGCACCAGTTTTCTCCGATTTGACCATCTTGATGCACTTGGTCAAACTTTTACCTGCGCCGGTTCTCAGCGTTGAGATTGCTTTCTTTGCCATAGTTCTGTCTTACTTACTATTTAATTTCACGGTGAACAGTGACTCTCTTCAGGTAAGGATTGTACTTTTTACGCTCCAAACGCTCGGGTGTGTTCTTCTTGTTCTTAGTGGTGATGTAACGGGACATTCCCGGAACACCGCTCTCCTTCTGCTCAGTACATTCGAGAATGACCTGAACTCTGTTTCCTTTCTTTGCCATGTGTTACTGTGGTGTTTTAGTAAACGGTCTTAGCGGCAACAGCCTCGCGCAGAGCGACAGCCAGACCCTTCTTGTTGATAGTTTTCATTCCGGCAGCCGATACCTTCAAGGTGATCCAGCGACCCTCCTGCTCCGACCAGAAGCGCTTGGTTTTCAAATTCGGGCTGAATTTGCGCTTGGTCTTGTGGTGCGAGTGCGAAACGTTGTTGCCCACGATCGCTACCTTGCCCGTGATCTCACAAACTTTCATAGTGCGTCAGTTAATTAACTTTCAGTATTTAAAACCCCATAAAAGGGAGTGCAAATATACAATCTTTTCACCAAATAGCAAAAGTGCGGAGCTTTTTTTCGACATTTCGCCCCTTTTTGCTCCATTTTTCGCTCTGTTCCGGGGCATTACAACCCCTTCCACGGAACTACTCCCCGAAGGCGGCATCCGCCTCGACAGCCTCGCGCAGCAGCGCAATGGCAAAGGCCGAAGCGCGTCCGATGACCTGGCCGCGATCCGTTCCGCACTGCTTCACCACGGCCGTCGTCCCCTTGTCCGAGGCCACGGCCATCCACACCGTGCCTACGGGTTTCAGTTCCGAGCCACCCGTAGGACCGGCTATGCCCGTGGTGGCCACACCGTAGTCTGCACCCGATATGCGGCGCACACCCTCGGCCATCTGACGGGCGACCTGCTCGCTCACCGCACCGTAACGCTCCAGAGCCCCGGTCTCAACGCCCAGCACCTTCATCTTGGCCTCGTTGCTGTACGACACCACCCCGCACTGGAAGTAGGCCGAAGCACCCGCCATGGCCGTAAACTTATGGGCGATCATGCCGCCCGTACAACTCTCGGCCACGGCCAGCGTCTTGCCCCCGCGCACCAAAGCCCCGTGAACCAGCTCCTCGACCGTTGCGGTCTCATAACCCACGATATACTCGGGGATGATCTTCCTCAGTTGCCCGAAACGCTCCTCGATCTCTTCGGCTACCTGCTGCCCGTCGACCTCATAGGCCGAAAGCCGCAGACGCACGACACCCGGATTGGGCAGATAGGCCAGCTTCAGATACTCGGGCAGAGTCGTCTCCCACTTCTCGATCCGCTCGGCCAGCATCGACTCGGCCAGGCCCGAGGTGATCAGCGTGCGGTGGACGATCTGCCGCAGGTTGAATCGTTTCTTCAGACGGGGCATCACCTCGTCCTGCATCAGATGCTCCATCTCGAAGGGTACCCCCGGCAGCGACACGACGATCTTGCCCTCCCACTCGAACCACATGCCCGGAGCCGTACCGTGGCGGTTGAACAACACCGTGCAGCACTCCGGCACCAGGGCCTGGGCGCGGTTCAGTTCGTTGAACACTATTCCCCGCGCCGTGAGCATCTGCTCCACATGACGGCCCACCTGCTCGTTGTAGACCAGCTCCGAGGAGAAGATACCGGCCAGGGTCTTCTTGGTGATGTCGTCCTTCGTCGGGCCGAGTCCTCCGGTGATGATCACCAGATCGGTCTCCCTCAGGGCCTGCTCCAGACGTTCGGTGATCCGACGGCGGTCGTCGCCGATCGACGCCTTCTCATACACGACGATTCCCGCCGAATTGAGGTGGCGGGAGATCGACACGGAATTGGTATCGGTGATCTGTCCGATCAGGATCTCGTCGCCGATGGTCAATATCGTTGCTTTCATTGCTTTTATGTTTTCCCGACCCGCGGCCCGTGAGCCCTCGGCCGGATCATGATCCTTACCTTATAAAAAAGAGGACCGCCCGCCTTACGGATTGCGCTCCTCCTCTTCGATTCTTTTACCTTGCGGAATCCGCCACATCGTCACCCTCGGCGGCGTGCTCCTTTGCGGCGTGTCGCTCCCCCACTACGGTCGACTCCTCTGCGAGCCGCTTTTGGGCGGCGGAATGTTCGGCATCCTCTATGAGGGCATTGCATACCTGGCGGATCATCTGCGGTCCCTCGTAGATGTAGCCCGTATAGAGCTGCACCAGACTTGCTCCGGCCTGCAACATATCACGCACATCGTCGACCGACATCAATCCGCCCACACCGATGATCGGATAGACCCCCTCAGTGCGTTCGTGTATGCGGCGCACGACCTCCAGCGCCCTCTTCTTGAGCGGGGCACCGCACAAACGTCCGTTGCCGATCTTTTCCAGGGCATCCCGCGAGGTCTGCAGCCCCTCGAAGCAGTGCGAACCGTTGGTGGCCACGATACCGTCCAGGGGCGAGGTCTTCAATACGTCGATCACACCGTCCAGCTCGCGGTCCGTCAGATCGGGCGAAATCTTGAGCATGATGGGACGGTATTGGTTCTGTCCGCGGCGGAAGTCGAAGAGCGGATTCAGAATGCTGAGTATATAGTCGCGCGAATGGGATATACCCTCCGAGCAGCCATTGTCGCGGCAGATGTTCACCGTGAAATAGTCGGCATACTGATAGAGGTTTCGGAAAACCTTCAGATAATCCTGGGCGGCATCGGCCGGGAGGGTCGTGGTGTTCTTGCCGATGCTGCATCCGACGACCGGACGACGGTGGGGATGACGCAGCGACTGGATCGTGCGCTTCAATCCGCGGTTGGCCACACCGATCCTGTTGATGATGGCGCGGTCCTTCGTCAGACGAAAGACCCTCGGACGCGGGTTTCCGCCCTGTCCCTCGGGGGTCACCGTACCCACCTCCACGAATCCGAATCCCAGTGCGCCCACCTCGCGGAAGATCTCACCGTTGCGGTCGAAACCGGCGGCAAGACCCACCGGATTGGAGAAATGCACACCGAACACCTCACGCTCCAGGGCGGGATGATGCACCGCATAACATTTGTCCAACAGCCAGCGGCCTCCCGGAACCAGACCGATCAGACGCAACAGCAATACCACCAGATGGTGGGCTTGCTCGATATTGAGCTTAAAAAGTATGGGTTTTATCAGATGCTGATACATTGAACGTATTTTACAATAAAAATCATCGGCAAAGATACTAAATATTTACGAAACACCGTATTCCTCCCCACTCTTCCATTTGCTCAGAGGCGGGTGCAGGACCGTTTTTTCAGAAAAATTCCCGACGATAGGCGTAGTTGTCCCTCATCTGCTCGAAGAGCGAGGGGTCATGCTTCAGGCGCCGGCTCTCGGACTCGATATCGTAGTAGTCCCCGATCCGACGGCACATCTCCTCCCACGCAATGGGTGCGGGACAGGACCTTGCCGCCTCGTGGGGATACCACTCCCCGATGGGCAGGTGGAAATATTCGGCCAGCTGCATCACGGCCATCGACGTGGCGACGGCCTTGCCCTGCTCGGAATAGCCCGCAATGTGGGGCGTCGCCAACAGGACCATGTCCAGCAGCTCGCGATTGATCTCGGGCTCATGCTCCCACACATCGAGGACATAACGTCCCCCCATCCGGCACATCGCCTCATTGTCGGCCACACCGCCCCGCGACGAGTTCAGCACCGTAGCTCCGGGACGCAGCATCCCCAGCAGACGCTCATCGACCAGGTGGCGGGTCGAGACATCGTAGGGCGTATGGAAGGTCAGGATGTCGGCCCGAGCGGCCACCTCCTCCAGCGGCAGGAAGCCCACATGCTCGCGCTCCTCGCGCGGAGGGTCACATGCCACCACCTCGAAACCCCACTCCCGGGCGTACTCCGCCACGAGCGATCCGACGTGTCCCACGCCGACCACTCCGAGTGTCTTTTCGCGGGGCGACCACCCCTCCCTGTGCGAAAGGCAGGCCAGCACGGCACCGACCCACTGCAACACCCCGCGGGCATTGCACCCCGCCGAGGTGCGCACCTCGATCCCATGCAAGGCACACCATTCCAGGTCGATATGGTCGAATCCGATGGTAGCCGTAGCGATGAACCTCACCTTCGAGCCTTCCAACAGGGCGGCATTGCACCGCGTACGCGTACGGATAATCAGCGCATCGGCATCGCGCACATCGTCCGAGGTAATCTCCACCCCGGCCAGATACTTCACTTCGGCCCACTTTTCGAGGACTCCCCTCAAAAAAGGGATGGCCTTATCTGCTACTATTTTCATCATTTTATGCTTTAACCAATCCTTTTCCGAATAGCAAATATAAATAAAAAATAATTTTTTTGTACTTTTGTTCGTTAAAACAACAGCGTATGGAATTAAAAGAATTCGACCCCGATGGAGTGGGGGTCTTCAACGGCTCCTACTTCGGTATGCCGTTCGAGCCGCAGAGTGCCCGCATGGTGCTGATCTCCGTGCCCTGGGACGTCACGGTATCCTACGGTTCGGGCACGGCCTATGCCCCCGATGCCATCATCGAAGCCTCGACACAACTCGATTTTTATGAACCTCTGGCCCTCGACGCCTGGCGCCGGGGCATCGCCTCGGCCGAAATAGACTACTTCCTCCAGGACGAGTCAAAGAAACTCCGCCACGATGCCGAAAAGGTGATCCGTCACCTCGAAGAGGGAGCATCACCCGAGGATGATTACATCCGCCGCAAGCAGCAACGCATCAACGAGGGCTGCGCCCGGATGAACGACCGTGTGGAGCAGCAGGCCGGCAGCCTGCTCGACCAAGACAAGCTCGTCGGACTCGTCGGCGGCGACCACTCCACACCCTACGGACTGATCCGCGCCCTGGGCCGCCGCCACGAACGCTTCGGCATACTCCACATCGACGCCCACCGCGACCTGAGAGCGGCCTACGAGGGATTTGAATTCTCCCACGCCTCGATCATGTACAACGTCCTGCGCGACGTGAAGTCCGTGGAACGCCTCACCCAGGTCGCCGTGCGCGACTTCTCGGAACAGGAGGCCATGCTGGCCCGCAACGACCAGCGAATCGTCTCGTTCGACGATCTGACGCTCTCCTCCTCCGCCTTCCGCGGGGAAAGCTGGGACGAGCAGTGCCGCCGCATCGTCGAGACCCTGCCCCACGAGGTCTACGTCAGCTTCGACATCGACGGACTCTCGTTCGACAATTGCCCCCACACCGGCACCCCCGTGCCGGGAGGTCTGAGCTTCAACCAGGCCGTGTGGCTGATCCATACGCTGGTCGAGTCGGGCCGCCGCATCATCGGATTCGACATGGTGGAGGTCTGCCCCTCGCCCGACGAACACGACCGCACGGACGCCATCACCGGAGCCCGCATCCTGTGGAAACTGGCCAATCTGACCCTGAAATCAAACGATCCAAACAAATAAATCAAACAAACAAAACATGAGACTATTTTCAATGTACGGTTGGGTGCGGACCCGCCACATGATGGGTATCCGCAGCCGTGGTATTTTGGAGGCCCCCTGGGCAGGCGGCGTGGTCTTGCTCATCTGCGTGGTGATCGCCATGCTCCTGGCCAACATCCCCGCCACCAAGGACTACTATCACAATCTGTTGTGCACCGATCTTTCGTTACTGGTCCACTCCCCCGGGGGATTCATCAACTGGGCCTTTCCTCGCGAGATGACCATCGAGAAGTTCATCAACGACGGTGTGATGGTGATCTTCTTCTTCACGGTGGGCCTGGAGATCAAGCGTGAGATCGTCTGCGGACAGCTCTCCTCGGTGCGCAAGGCCATTCTTCCCGTGATGGCGGCCGCCGGAGGTATGATCGCCCCCGCGCTGATCTTCACCCTCTTCAACCACGGCACCCTCGCAGCCAACGGATGGGGTATCCCCACCGCCACCGACATTGCCTTTGCCGTGGGTATCCTTTCGATGTTGGGTGACCGGGTTCCCGTCTCGCTCAAGATATTCCTCACGGCTTTGGCCATCGCCGACGACCTGGGAGCCATCCTGGTCATCGCCCTCTTCTACGGCGGCGACATGGAACTGATGTGCCTGCTGCTGGCAGCCATCCTGATGTTCGGTGTCTACTTCATCAACCGCATGGGCGAGAAACGTATGGCCTTCTACCTGGTTCCCGCCATCGCCGTGTGGGCTCTGTTCTACTATTCGGGCGTACACTCCACCCTTTCGGGTGTGGCCATGGCCATGCTGATCCCCATGCAGCCCCGCTACTCCAAGGAGTACTTCTTCCATAAGATGCGCTGGCTCAAGGAGCGTCTGATCGACGCCGGTCCCGACACCACCGATCCCGATTCGATGGAGGAATTCCCCAACTCGGAGTACCGCTTCTACCTGCGTGAAATGCGCCGCCTGGCATCGGGTTCGGTAGGTATGAGCTACCGCCTGGAGCACGCACTGACGCCCTACGTCACCTTCGTCGTGATGCCGATCTTCGCCCTGGCCAACGCCGGTGTGGGCATCGAGTCGATGGAATACTTCAACATCTTCACCTATTCGCCCGAAATCGGTACGGTGGGCATGGGTGTATTCTTCGGATTGCTCGTGGGCAAACCCTTGGGCATATTCCTTGCAAGCTGGATTGCCGTGAAGCTGGGTGTGGCCGTCATGCCCGAGAAGGCATCGTGGAAGATGCTCTTCGCGGTGGCCTGTCTGGGAGGTATCGGATTTACGATGTCGCTCTTTGTCGACGCCCTGGCCTACGGCACCAATGTCGACATGATCGACCGCGGCAAGATCGCCATCCTGATGGGTTCGACGGCCGCAGCCGTTGCCGGCAGCCTTCTGATCATCCTGCTCTCGAAGAAAGATCCGAAAACAGAAAAGAAATGAAACGCTCACTGATCCTTGCCCTCGCCTCGGCGGCGATGATGTTCTCCTGCTCCAAGCAAAGCAACGGAGGCGGAGATTCCGTGATCCGAACCGATACCGATTCGGTGGCCTACGTGATCGGCCTGAATATTGCACAGAACCTCCTCGGGATGGACTCCACGATCAACCACGAGGCCGTCTGCCGCGGTATCCGCGACTTCTTCGACGGGGAAGCCGGACTCACGATGGACGAATCGCGAACGCTGTTCCTGCGCTACGTCAACCATACGCTCCCCGAGAAGGCCCGCGCCTACGAGGAGCAGTATCTGGAGGACATCGTACGCTCGGACCGATCCTTTGCGCGCACCCACTCGGGTGTGACCTATGCGGTAGCCGAGATCGGAGACCAGGATCAGGTGCCGGCCTCGATGCGCGACACGGTGCTGATCCGCTACACGCTCCAGACACCAGACGGCAAGGAACTGCACTCCTCCTACGCCCTCAGGGACACCACCCACATCATGCTTGGTGATATGCCCAAGGGACTCTCCGAGAGCATCAAACTCATCGGTCAAGGCGGCAAGATCACCACGTGGATTCCCTCGAAACTGGCCTACGGTCAGGAGGGCAACCCCACGCTGGGAGTTCCGCCCAACACCACCCTGCGCTACGAAATCGAACTGATCGGTGTCGACAAATACTCGAACCGCCACCGTTAGTTTATTTTTGGAGGGGCAGAAGCCGTAAATCTCAATAATTTTATATCTTTGTACTCAACAGAGAAAACAACTCAAAACACAGATAAAGAACAATGAAAAAAAATCTTTTTGTTGCAGCCCTCGCCGGTGCTGCTCTGATGGTCTCCTGCGGAGACAACAAAGAGGGCATCCGCATGGGTAGCCTCTCCTCGGACTTCGACTCGTTGTCGTATGCCCTGGGTGCCAACATCGCCTTCGGACTGAACTACGAGATGAACGACATCCCGTTCGACTACAAAACCATCGCCAAGGGTCTCCAGGAGCAGGCTCTGGGCAAGGCTTCGGAGGATCACGACAAGTCGATCGAGAATCTCCGCGAATATTTCATGACCAAGCGCGGTGAGCGCAGCGCCGCCATCGCCGCCAAGCGTCAGGCTGCCGACAGCGCACGTCTGGCCCAGGGCGATTCGACCAAGGTGGAGTATCCCCAGGCCGATCCCGATATGTTCGAGAGCGAAGAGGAGCGCACGCAGCTTTCCTACTCACTGGGTTCGGACATCGGTTTCAACATTGCACAGAGCAAGCTGCCCCTCCAGCTGGTATGGGTTTGCGAGGCTATCCAGAACGTCCGCGACAACGCCCCCAAGATGAATGAGCAGCAGGTAGGCGCCTACCTCCAGAACTACTTCATGGTGAAGGTTCCCGCCGAGAACGCCGCCGCATCGAAGGCATGGTTGGAGCAGATCGAGAAGAAGTCGGGTGTGAAGAAGACCGCTTCGGGCCTGCTCTACAAGGTTGAGAAGATGGGTGACGAGAGCGTCATGGCCAAGAATCCCCAGGACGTTGTGAAGGTGCACTACACGGGCCGCACACGCAAGGGTGTGGTATTCGATTCGTCGATCTTCAAGAACCGCTCGAAGGAGCAGCAGGAGATGCTCAAGAAGCAGCGTCCCGATGATTTCGACAAGGACGAGCCCATCGAGTTCGCTCTGAACCGCGTGATCCCCGGCTGGACCGAGGGTATGATGCTCGTCGGCAAGGGTGGTAAGATCACGCTGTGGATCCCCTCCGAGCTGGCTTACGGCAGCCGTGGTGCAGGCCGCGACATCGGCCCCAACGAGGCCCTGGAGTTCGAGGTCGAACTGATCGACGTCACTCCCTACGAGGAGCCCAAAGCCGTGCCCGCTGAGGAGAAGGCCGAGGTAAAAGCCGAGGAGAAGAAATAATTCCCGGAATAAATATCCCACACAAAAAGGTGACTGCTCAGAGAGCAGTCACCTTTTTTATGTCCGATAGCTCTTGGTGGATTCTGCCTTCGGATTCCCGTGCCGCCATGATATTTTTCGGGATTGCCACCTTGCGCACTTTCTATCACTGCGGCGTGTGGCGTCTCCCTTTTTCGCCCACTCACCACCGTTGCTTGCAGGCGTCTTGTCCGAGGGGCAAAGATGCTCCTTTACCCGCCTCGTTTTTCAGCCTTGTTCCGGGACTTTCAAGCCACGGCCGAGCAGCACCCAGGATCTACACCCGCTCACTGTTTCACCTCGCAAAATCGCCCGAAAAGACACCTTGCCAAAGGATTCTCCCCGGATTATCCATAGAAGACTACGCCCGAAGGCTTCAACCTTAAAAATCCAACCGGGACACACCGAAAGACACACTTCGGAAATATCCCTTGGGGGGACAACTTCGGCCGAAACCGATTCCGCCGCCCTCTCCCTCAAGAATGCCCATAGAAAAGCCCAAAATACCTCTCGCAAACGCACTCCTTGCAGGAATGTTCCCACGAAAAAGGTACAAGATTGCCCCACGAAAAAAAATCCGCCTGCCCCATAGGACAAGCGGATATTTCAATGTTCAACGACGGCTTAGAACGGCAGATCGTCGGTTTCGGGCGTCGAGGCATAAGCAGGCTCCTCGCTGCCGAAGGGCGGCATCTCGGGCATCGGGGGCACGGCGGGTTCCGAGACCTTCTCCTGCAAACGCCAGGCACGGATATCGGTGTACCAACGCTCCTTGTACTCTCGCGACTCGACATTGACCGACACCTTATACTCGGCACCGACCTTCAGACGGGCCACATCGTCGGGTTTGTTGAAGAACGTCACGCAGATTTTGTGCGAGAACGTACCCTCGGGGACATCAAAAACGACATCCTGACGCTGCCACTCACCGCGGGCCGAAGTACCCTTGAGGACGGGCAGGATTTTGAAAACTGTTCCTTCAAATTCCATATTAGTGCTGATTGATTTGATTTCCTTGATTTGCACAAAGGTAGTAAAAAAGGGACAAATTAACGTCATAAATCGTCCCTGCATTCCAACATTTCCCAAAATTCCGATCTCGGCTCTCCACTTCGACTTTCCCCGTCCGCATCCATTTACTCCCCAGCCCTCAGCCGCCCCCTTTTCCGCCAACGACCGCCACTCCTACTCCGACAAATTTTCCACTCCTCCCCCGATAATTCTTTTCCTCGCCGACAATTTCCCCACATACCGATCACCTCTCCCCGCTCCGACTATTTTCTTTTCCGCCGACTGTACCCTTCTCCCCTACCGCTCCATCCCTCTCGCACTGATGATTCTCTTTCCCACGACACATGATCTTATGCCCACCGCCCCTCGCCCCTTTTCATTCACCAATAATCCCTTTCCACTTGCTCTCCGCCCCGAAGCCACTCCCCGCGACTCTCCGCCACAACTGCTTCCCCTATCTGTCCCCCATCATCTCTTTCCTTTTCCCCAATTCAGCCTTCTTCCCCTTCAGTCCAATCCTCTTTTTTCATTTC
>JAHHQK010000046.1 GCA_020026435.1 Alistipes sp.
ATAAAGCAAATATAATATTTTATTCTTTGCTGACACAGTTTAATTTACATCCTCTACCCAACATTTTGAGCCTGCAGACTAAAGTCTCGTCCGGCGGAATCTTACCGAGTTTCCGACAAGCGTCCTTCAAAAACACGCCTCTGAAAGCACACCCTGCCTCTCTTATCCGAAGTTTCCATTGCAGCCACACCGGGACACACCCTCCCGGACACCTCCTGCAAAGCCCCGCAGCATCACCCCTGGAAACGAAAAAAGCTGTCTGAATAATCAGACAGCTTTTCGAGCCGAAACCGGGACTTGAACCCGGGACCTCTTCATTACGAGTGAAACGCTCTACCAACTGAGCTATTTCGGCTTACAAGAACACTGTGGTTCTCTTTCGGGATGCAAATATCTGAAAAAAATTCTTCTCTACCAAGTTTTTTTCAATATTTTTTACATTTTTCGCTATCTTTGTCCTAAATCTAACTCCCAAATGATCACTTTCATAGTTTGCCTGGCCCTTTTAATCCTGGCCTACTTCACCTACGGACGCTATCTGGAGCGCGAAATCGGAGTCGATGCCTCGGCTCAAACTCCCTGCAAAAGACTTTACGACGGTGTGGACTATGTCCCCCTGCCGCGTTGGAGGGTTTTCCTCATCCAACTACTCAACATCGCCGGCACGGGACCCATCTTCGGAGCCGTCCTCGGAGCCTGCTTCGGTCCCGTGGCCTTTCTGTGGATCACCCTCGGCGGCATCTTCATGGGGGCCATGCACGACTTCCTCTCGGGCATGATGCTCGTGAGAAACAACGGTCTCAGCATCCCCGAGGTGGTGGGCAACTATCTCGGAGGAGGCATACGCCAGTTCATGCGTCTGTTCTCCGTCCTGCTGCTCATCCTGGTGGGTGCGGTCTTCCTGCTCAGCCCCGCCCAGCTGCTCGGAAACATGACCCCCTCGATCTCCACCACGGTGTGGGTATGGATCATCCTGGCCTACTACTTCATCGCCACCCTCCTGCCCATCGACAAGATCGTCGGACGAATCTACCCCGTATTCGGTATCGCCATGGTGGTGATGGCCCTCGGACTGATGGGCGCACTGCTCTTCGGCGGATACTCCGTTCCCGAACTGGATACCTTGCAGAACTTCCAGCTCAACCCTGAAAAACTCCCGATCATCCCCACCCTCTTCATCACGATTGCCTGCGGTGCGATCTCAGGATTCCACGCCACACAGTCGCCGCTGATGGCCCGTTGCGTGAAGAACGAACGCGAGTGCCGATCGGTATTTTACGGCGCGATGATCTCCGAATCGATCATCGCCCTGATTTGGGCCGCCGTGGCCATGACCTTCTTCGATGGAGCACACGGTCTTTCCATGGCACTCTCCCAACACGGTGGCAGTGCCGCCTGGGCCGTGGGTGAGATCTCCAACGGCATGTTGGGCGTCGTGGGCGGAATTCTGGCCCTGCTCGGCGTAGTGGCCGCCCCGATTACCTCGGGTGATACGGCCTTCCGCTCGGCCCGTCTGATCATCGCTGATATGCTCCATATCGACCAACGCAGCAAGATCAAACGTCTGTGGATCTGCATCCCGCTCTTCGTGGTGGGATTCGGCATCACGCTGGTCGACTTCGATGTCGTATGGCGTTACTTCGCATGGACCAACCAAACTTTGGCCACCATCGTACTGTGGTCGATCACGGTCTATATGTGGCGGCTGAAAAAGAACTACCCCATAGCCTTTCTTCCGGCTGTATTCATGACCTATATCTGCTCGCTGTTCCTCTTCGTGTCGAATCAGTTCTTCGGAATGGCCGACCGTGTCGAGGCGGCACTGCTGGGCGGTGTGGTGACGGCAGCCGTGGTATTTATCATGATTCTTAAATTAAAACGTGATGGCAAGCGCTTATCTTAAACCCACACCCGACCAGACCTTCGAGATCGTCGGACAGGGTGCATACAACTTTACGGAAATACTGGCCCATTCCCGCCGGATGCAGGAAGAGGGCGATATCGAGGGGGCGTGCAACGAACGCTTCCAGGCCTTCCAGCGCCTGGCGGCACTGCTGCCCGAGGACGAGGAGATCAACCTCGAATGGAACCACCGCAACTCGCAGTCGGCCCTGGAGCTGATCGCAGCATCGGCCGTGGACCACTTTCTGATCAACGATTTCGAGCTTTCGGCCGCCCTACTGGAACTGCTCCTCGACCTGGATCCCGAGGATCATCTGGAGGGAAGCGAACTGCTGGCCTTCGACTACCTGGCGATGGACGAGCAGGAGCTGTTCGACGAGGTGATCAACGACGTCTCGGACAAAATCCCCGCCCGCGAGATATTGCTGCTGTGGGCCTCGTTCCGCAACAACGGGATTTTGGCCGCAGGGGAACTCCAACGGCTCAAGACCCACTTCCGCCCCTTCTTCGAGGAGTTCACGGCCGACCAACACCCCGCCGACGAAGCCTACCTGAAGGACATCGAGGGAGAACACCCCTCCCCTCAGGCCCAGGCCCGCGAACTGTGGTTCAAGACCGAGAATCTGTGGACCCTCTGGCCCGAATTCATCTCCGCCCTCAAGGCCGCCCGCTAACGGACTCAACCCTCCCCCGGACATAAAAATACCGCCGGCAGACCATCTTATGATGAATCTGTCGGCGGTATTTTTTTCAGATCAGACCCTCATTCGGGAGGCAGCGCAGCCCGAAACCGTTGACGGAACATCCGGAAAACCATCCGATTCACCCCCGCCCCCAAGTAGCCCCAAAAGCGGTCTCAAAACAACCCCAAAGCCGGGAAACGGGCAGAGAAGAGAAGAGAAAGCCTTTCGGCGGGATCACTCCTGCCTGGAAGCCTCCTTTTGCCGCAGTTCCTTGAAACAGTGGCGGCAGATCGGCTCATAGCTGTCCTGCGCACCGAGCATCACCTGCTTGTCGTCGGCCGTCAGACGGTGCGAATGGTGGGCGATGTTGCCGCAACGCACACAGATGGCGTGCACCTTGGTGACATATTCGGCCGTGGCCATCAGCGCGGGCATCGGTCCGAAGGGCTTGCCCGTATAATCCATATCCAAACCCGCCACGATGACCCGCACCCCTTGATCGGCCAGCTCGCGGCATACGTCCACAATGCTCTCGTCGAAGAACTGCGCCTCGTCAATTCCCACCACATCGACCCCCGAAGCCATCAGCAGGATGTTTTGGGGCGATTCCACGGGAGTACAGCGGATGGCGTTCGAGTCGTGCGAGACCACATCCTCGCGGGAGTAGCGCACGTCGATACGCGGTTTGAAGATCTCGACATTCAAGTGGGCAAATTGCGCTCTTTTCATGCGACGGATCAGCTCTTCGGTCTTGCCCGAAAACATCGAGCCGCAAACCACCTCAATCCATCCTTTCTTATTGGCGTTTTCCAAGAACATATTTTTGGTCTGAACAATATATATTTATTCGTTTGACAATTCTTTTTCGCTATTTCACTTCGCAGTCGTCCAGGCGGGTGATACGGGCACCCAGGGCATTCAGACGGCCGTCGATGTTTTTGTAGCCGCGGTCGATCTGGTCGATGTTCTGGATAATCGACGTACCCTCGGCCGACATGGCGGCGATCAGCAGGGCCACACCCGCACGAATATCGGGCGAGGTCATCTTCGTGGCCCGCAGACGCAGACGGTGGTCGTGGCCGATGACCGTGGCACGGTGGGGATCGCACAGGATCACCTGAGCACCCATGTCGATCAGTTTGTCGACGAAGAACAGACGGCTCTCGAACATCTTCTGGTGGATCAGCACCGCACCCTTGGCCTGGGTGGCCACCACCAGGAGGATCGACAACAGGTCGGGCGTGAGCCCCGGCCACGGAGCGTCGGCAATGGTCATGATCGAGCCGTCGAGGAAGGTCTCGATGCTGTAATGATCCTGCTGCGGCACATAGATGTCGTCACCCCTCTGCTCGAAGCGGATGCCCATGCGGGCAAACTGCTGGGGAATGATTCCGAGATTCTCGTAGGAGACGTTGCGGATCGTCAGCTCCGACTGGTTCATGGCGGCCATGCCGATGAACGACCCAATCTCGATCATGTCGGGCAGCATCGTATGACTCGTGCCGTCCAGTGCCTCCACGCCCTCGATCGTCAGCAGGTTCGAGGCGATGCCCGAGATGTGGGCACCCATGCGGTTGAGCATCTTGCAAAGCTGCTGCAGGTAGGGTTCGCAGGCGGCGTTGTAGATCTGGGTGGTACCCTTGGCCAGCACGGCGGCCATCACGATGTTGGCCGTACCCGTCACCGAGGCCTCATCCAACAGCATATAGGTACCCTTCAGTCCGTCCTTGCTCTCGACGGTGAAGAACTCCTCGCCGGCGTCGAAGTTGAACTCCGCCCCCAGTTTCTGGAATCCGAGGAAGTGGGTATCCAGACGTCGGCGTCCGATCTTGTCGCCGCCGGGTTTGGGGACATAGCCCACACCGAAGCGGGTCAGCATCGGGCCGATCAGCATGATCGAGCCCCTCAGCCTGGTGCAACGCTTGCGGTAATCCTCGCTTTGTATATAATCGAAATCTATCTCTTTGGCACAGAACGTATAGGTATCGTCGGACAGTTGCTCGACCTCCACACCCATACGTTTGAGCAACTCGATGAGCTGCAACACATCGAGGATCTGGGGGATATTGTGGATGGTCATCTTTTGCGACGTAAGCAGTGTGGCGCAAAGGATCTGCAATGCTTCGTTTTTGGCCCCCTGAGGGGTGATTTCTCCATGGAGGCGATGTCCTCCTTCGACTTTGAAAATAGCCATGCCTTCTGAATTTTAATGATTGGTAGATATAACGTCTTATGACAAAGTTAGCAAGATTTCATGAAGATTTCGTGGTTTTCCCCCTGTTTCTGAAATATTTTCGCAAAAAATTTTTGCAGATAACTTTTTTGTTGTACTTTTGCAATCCGTAAAAAAGTCTAAAACAATAAAAATTATACAGCTATGGCAATGAAGAGAACTTACCAGCCCTCGCGCCGGAAGAGAATCAACAAGCACGGTTTCCGTCAGCGCATGGCCACTGCAGAAGGCCGTAAGGTCCTGGCAGCCCGCCGCGCAAAAGGTCGCAAAAAACTGACCGTTTCGTGCGAGTCGACGTTCAAGTACGCTTAATTAGCGACTTAGACGTTCAGATCGAAATTTAAAGAGGGGTATAAAGATCGCATCCCACTGCGGGATGACTTTGTTCCTCTCTTATTTCGTACCCATAAGTGAAGGTTGACCCATCGGTCGGCCTTCACTTTTTTTGTACGCTACCCCACCGCCAATCCACCCCACCCTGCCCCGCCCCACTACCTCTTGCGCCCCACGATTTTCTCGCGGACAAAAAAAGCCCGAAGGAACTCATCGAAAAGTTCCTTCGGGCGGATATTGACTTTCGGTCCTAAGACCTGGGGATCAGCTATTTCTTGAAACGACGGGGAGCCACCATATTCTCGGGTTTGAGAATATCGTCGAGCTCTGCCTGCGACATGAGCTTGTGCTCCAGCACGAGGTCATAGACGCCCTTGCCCGACTCCAAAGCCTCCTTAGCCAACATCGTCGAGGTTTCATAGCCCAGGTAAGGGTTCAGAGCGGTCACCAGACCGATGCTGTTATAAACCAGACGGCGGCAAACCTCCTCGTTGGCAGTGATGCCGTCGATGCACTTCACGCGCAGGGTGTTCATGGCGTTGATCATCATCTCGATGCTCTCGAACATACAGTGTACGATCACCGGCTCCATGACGTTCAGCTCCAACTGAGCGGCCTCGGCGGCAGCCGTCACCGTCAGATCGTTACCGATCACACGGAAGCAGACCTGATTGACCACCTCGGGGATCACGGGGTTGACCTTGCCCGGCATGATCGACGAACCCGGCTGACGAGCCGGCAGGTGAATCTCGGCCAGACCGCAACGGGGACCCGAAGCCATCAGACGCAGGTCGTTGCAGATCTTCGAGAGCTTCACGGCCAGACGCTTCTGAGCCGACGAATTCATCACGAATGCGCTCGTGTCGTTCGTGGCGGCGATCATGTCGTGGGCCTTCACCAAGGGCATACCCGTCACCGTAGCCATGTGCTTGGTGCAGAGATCGGCGTAGTCGGGATCGGAGTTGATACCCGTACCGATGGCCGTTGCGCCCATATTGATCTCATAGAAATATTTCTTGTTCTCCTCCAAAACGGCGATCTCGTCGTTCAGCGTGGCGGCATAGGACTCGAACTCCTGACCGAGGGTCATCGGCACGGCATCCTGCAACTGCGTACGACCCATCTTGATGACATGGGCAAACTCCCGGGCCTTGGCCTCGAAGGCAGCCACCAGGTCACGCAGGGCGACGATCAGCTTGTCGATGCTGCGCACCATGGCCACATGGATGGCCGTGGGATAGGCATCGTTGGTCGACTGCGAAAGGTTGACGTGGTTGTTGGGATGACAGTATTTATACTCGCCCTTCTCGTGACCGAGCAGTTCGAGGGCGCGGTTGGCGATCACCTCATTGGCATTCATGTTGGTCGACGTACCGGCACCGCCCTGGACCATATCCACGACGAAATGCTCGTCGAACTTGCCGGCGCGAACCTCTTCGCAAGCCTTGATGATGGCTTCGGCCACCTCGGGATCCAGCAGACCCAGATCGCGGTTGGCCATGGCGGCACCCTGCTTCGTGTCGGCCAGACCCTTGATGAACTCGGGGAAGAGATCCAACGTCACACGGCTAATGTGGAAGTTATCCACGGCACGCATGGTCTGTACTCCGAAATAGTACTCGACAGGGACGTCCAATTCGCCCAGCAAATCATGCTCACGACGGGTTTTACCCGAGAGAGGAGTGTTAGTGATATTCATAAGAACAGTGTTTTATAAGAAGGTTGTTTTTTCAGAAGTTTCCTTATACCGTTACAAAGATATAATTTTCAAGTAGATTTTATCACATTCCGATCAATATTTCTTTCATCACGACAAAAAAAGCGACTGTCCTGCTGACAGTCGCCCCGAATTTGGGATCGAATCCCTTACTATTTGTCATCATCACCATATTTGTTCCTCTTCGTGTCGCGCCCGTCATCCCCGGAGGCGGACGCCCTCAGTCCGATGGATTTCAGATCGGCTGCGGGAATCACCGGGGTTTGTTCATCACGGTCCCGGAATCCGGCTGGAAAATAGTCTCCAGGGTGTCCTTCCGGATCGGCTCGGGGGCAGGTGCGGCCTTGCGGCGGCGGGGCTTCACCCAGGGTTTGGGCTTGAGGTGCTTGGCACCCTTGAGGTAGAGGTCGGCCGTGATCATCAGATGGTCGCTCACGTTGTCGTGCAGGCGGCGGAACTTCTTCACGTCGAAAATCGGACTGCAGAAAATATAGTCGATGCGCAACACGCCCCGGAATCCGCGGAACGTGGATCCGAATCCTTCGCCCGCCTCGCGGAAAGCATCCTTCATTCCGCCCTTCACATAGCGATAGGTATAGGACGAGGGGGTATCGTTAAAGTCGCCCAGCACCAGGACGGGGTACGTTGTCGAGTCGATCTTACCGCGGATCTCATTGACCTGCGTGGCCCTCAGACGGTTATTGTGCTCCACCTCCCGAAGCAGTTCTTCCAGAGGGATTTTCTGCGCGGAATCCGTTTCATAGCGGGCCTTGAGGCTCGACACGCCCGTAGTCTGGAAGTGGACCGAGAAGACGCGGATCGTATCGCCCTCATAGTCGATGTCGGCCCTCAGATAGTCGTTGCCCGACGAAGGGAAACGCACATACTCGTGGTCGATGATCGGGTAACGACTCATGATGGCCTGCCCCGTCTCATAGACAATGTTGGGCAGGTACTCGCGCAGACGTCCGGCCACGCTGTCCAGCTTCATCTGCCCGCCGTTGTTCGTGAATTCCTGCATACAGAACACATCGAGTTTCTCGCGTGTGACGATATCCCCCACCTCGTCGATGGTCTCCTCCATCTGATTCTTCCAGTCGAAGTTGGCGACATTGAGCGTACCGACCTTCAGGTCGAACTGTCCGCCGCCGACCCCTCCGAACTGCAACATCGAGAAGATGTAATCGGTGTTGAACATCAACGCCGTGATCGGGAAGAGGACCAGAATCCAGCGCCGATGCCACAGCACCAGCAACAGCAGCAGTCCGTTGGCCGTCAGCACCAGGGGTGTCGACAGGGCGATCAGCCCCCAGTAGTTGCCCTCCATGGGCGGGAGGAACGAAAGCCCCCAGCACAGGACTCCCGTCAGCATCAAGCCGAAGGCCAGGAGCGTCTCCAAGGCATAGACCCACAATGAATCTCTGAAATTTTTCATGAAAACTTATTTTATAGGACCTTCCGGTCCGTGATTCCATTCCTCAAGGCCGGACCGCCCACCACATCGGCCGCCGGTGTGACGTCTATGGTGCGATGCCTGCCCGGGAACGGTGCAAAGATAGCGATTTCCAAGCGATTCAGGATCATATACTTCCGCCAATCTTCATCTCCGCACCCGAAATCCGCCCCGTTACTTTTCCCCGGGCGGAAGGAGCGGCCAAGCGTTTTTTTGAGTAGCTTTGCAGCCGTTATGAACGATTTTGCAGCCATAGATTTCGAGACGGCCAACGCCCACCGCAGCTCGGTGTGCAGCGTGGGGGTCGTCATCGTCGAGGAAGGACGCATCACCGACACCTTTTACAGTCTGATCCGTCCCATCCCCGACTTTTACTCCTACTACAACACCGCCGTCCACGGACTCGGTCCTCACGACACGGCCTCTGCCCCCACCTTTCCCGAGGTGTGGCACCACATTGCGCCCCGTCTGAAATCCCTGCCGCTCGTGGCCCACAACTGCACCTTCGACCAAGGATGCCTGCGGGCCGCTTTCGAGGCCTACGGCATGCCCTACCCCGACTATACGTTCCACTGCACGTATCGTACCGCCCGCAAAAAACTCGGCAAACTCCTTCCCAACCATCGCCTCGACACCGTGGCGGCCTACTGCGGTTTCAACCTCAAGACCCACCACAACGCCCTGGCCGATGCCGAGGCCTGCGCCCGAATCGCCCTCTGCCTGCTCTAAAAGCAAGGTATCCTGCCGGAAACACGGAGCTTTCCACCTCGAGGCAAGACCGATCGAAGGGAATCCGTCCACTCCGCCCTCCGAAAAATTCCATCGGCCGAATCCCCCGTCAACCGGGAAAGTTCACCAGGCAGACAAACCTCACCGCCCGGAAAATCCCCACCCAGGGGCCTCCGACCGCAAGGACCTCTCCGCCCGACATAAGGATGGGCCTTGTGCCGCACAAAAAAAAACGAGACGAAGCCTCAACAGGTCTCCGTCTCGTTTTTCTTTTTGCGCTCGGCCGTCCGGCAGTCGGCGGCATACTTGCGACACCACTCCCTGATGCCACACTCCCCGCACTTGGGGCTGCGGGCCATGCAGACATAACGTCCATGGAGAATCAGCCAATGATGCGCCACGGGCAACAGGTGCGAGGGGATGTTCTTCTCCAGGGTCAGTTCCGTCTGGAGCGGGGTCTTGGAATTGGTCGTCAGACCAATACGGTTCGACACGCGGAATACGTGCGTATCGACCGGCATCACCTCCCGCTGCCACAGCACCGCCCCCACGACATTGGCCGTCTTGCGCCCCACGCCCGGCAGACGTTGCAGCTGCTTGAGATCCTGCGGCACCTCGCCCCCGAACTCCTCGCACAGCATACGCGCCATACCCAGCAGGTTGCGGGCCTTGTTGTTGGGATAGGATATGCTGCGGATGTAGGAGTAGATCTCCTCCTGCGTGGCCCGGGCCATGTCGCAGGGGGTGGGATAAGCCGCAAAAAGGGCCGGGGTGGTCATGTTGACCCTCTTATCGGTACACTGCGCCGACAGGGCCACGGCCACCAGCAGCTGGTAGGGATTCGCGAAGTGCAGTTCGCTCTCGGCCGCGGGCATATGCTCCGAAAACCAGGCGATGATGCCTTCGTAACGCTCTTTGAGTCTCATGGCGAATATCTTTTCGGATGCAGGCCGTCTTCCGGCCCGCACCCCTGAGGTTTAACCTAAAATCGTCAGTTTGGCAAATTTGGCCAGCAGGGTCTTTTCGCCCGCCGTGCCGAAATTGACGACGAGTTTCTGATCCTGCGCCAGGGTCTCGATGCGGAGGATCTCCCCCACCCCGAATTTGGCGTGCTGCACGCGCTGACCCACACGATAAGCCCCGCCCGCGGGTGCGGACGATGCCCCCTGCGGATGGACGGGTGCAACACCCAGACGACGCAGCCCCTCAGTCGAAACGGGTTTGCGGGTCTCCTCTCCCAACCCTGCGGGACGTGCCGACACCGTGTTCCGGGACTGCCCTCCGCCGTATTGTCCCCCGCCGTGCTGTGCGGGATAGCGGCGCGCCACACCCGACTCCCCGTCTGCGGGACGTCCGCCGAGTTTCGCACCGTAGCCACCGCCATATCCACCGCGGGGCGCACCTCCGCGGGCCGCTCCGTAGGGATTCTGCGCACCACGCGGTGCATATCCTCCTCCCTCGGTGGGTTGGTAACGGCTGTCGAAGCGGCGGCGCAGTTCGTTGACCGACGAGTCGCGCTCGCCGCCTCCGCCCAACGGACGCTCGTCGTCCTCGTCGCCGTCGAATTCGCAGGAGACATACCGGGGATCGATCTCCTTGAGGAAACAGCTCGGGTGGGTGAACTCCATATTGCCCCACTTGAACCTCATCTCGGCATAGGAGAGCGTGGCGGCCACCTTCGCACGGGTCAGCGCCACGTAGAACAGACGCCGCTCCTCCTCCAGTCCGTCGGCCGTCTCGGAGGCCCGCTGCGAGGGGAACAACTCCTGCTCCATACCCACGATATAGACATACTTATACTCCAGCCCCTTGGCCGAGTGGACGGTCATGAGGGTCACCTTGTCGTTGTCCTCGGGATTGTCCTTGTCCATGTCGGTGGAGAGCATCACGGTCTGCAACCACTCCTCGATCGAAGGCTCTTCCTCCTCGGAACGCTCCCCGTCGCGCATCTCCTGCTCGCACTGCTCCTTGTAGGCCTGCATCGAGTTCAGCAACTCCTCGATATTGGCGATAGCCGACGAGGATTCGGGGGTATTCTCCGTGCGGTAAACGCACAGGATGCCCGAACGGGTGGCGATCTGCAATCCGAACTCGTAGATGCCCTCCTGCGTACGGCTCAACGACAGTCCGCGGATCATCTCCACGAACTCCTTCACCTTGCGCACGATGGCCCGCTGCACGGCGTCGGTCACCGGCTCCTCGACCAGGGTGTCGATCGCCTCCCACATCGACACCTGACGGGCCGAGGCGATCTCCTCGATACGGGCAACGGTCGTATTGCCAATACCGCGTGCCGGGTAGTTGATGATGCGCTTGAAGGCCTCGTCGTCGCGGGGGTTGATCACCAGACGGATATAGGCCAAAAGATCGCGGATCTCCTTGTGGTCGTAAAACGACGATCCCTTGTAGATCCGACAGGGAATGCCCCTGTGGCGGAGGTTATCCTCGAAGACCTTCGATTGGTTGTTCGTGCGGTAGAGGATCACCACATCCGACCACGCATCACCCGTCTGGCGGATCTTGTCGCGCAGGTCGCTGACCACCATCTCGGCCTCCTCGCGGTCGGTGTAGGCCCTCATCACGCGGATCTTGTCGCCCTTGTCGCCCTCCGAGAAGCACTGCTTCTCCATACGCTTCGAGTTGCGCTCAATGACCGAGTTGGCCGCATCGACAATCGTGCGGGTCGAACGGTAATTCTGCTCCAGTTTGAAGACCATGGCCGTGGGATAGTCCTTCTTGAAGGAGAGGATATTCTCGATCTTCGCCCCGCGGAACGAGTAGATCGACTGGGCATCGTCGCCCACGACACACACCTTGGAGTGGTGTTGCGAGAGGCGGCGGATGATGATATACTGGGCGTAGTTCGTGTCCTGGTACTCATCGACCAGGATATATTGGAACAACTCCTGATACCGCGCCAACACTTCGGGGCAGTCGCGCAGGAGGATATTGGTCTGCAAGAGCAGATCGTCGAAATCCATCGATCCGTTGTGCTTGCAACGCTGGCAGTAGATGTTGTAGATATTACCGAACTCGGGAATCTTCGCCGCGCGATCCTCGGTGGCCAGCACCGAATTGGCCAGGTAGGCCCCGGGGGTAACCAGACAGTTCTTGGCATAGGAAATACGCGAGGCCAGGACATTGGGCTTATACTGATCGGGATTGAGGTGGAGCTCCGAGACGATGGTCTTCAGCAGGCTCTTCACATCGTTGGGTTCGTAGATGGTGAAGGTCTTCGGGAAGCCGATCAACTCGGCGTTCTCGTGGAGAATACGCGAAAAGACCGAGTGGAAGGTACCCATACGGATGTAGCGGCTCGTGTTGCCGGGGATCATCCCCCCGATGCGCTCGCGCATCTGCTCGGCGGCCTTGTTGGTGAAGGTCAAGGCGAGGATGTTCCACGGCTTGACGCCCTGTTCGATCATATAAGCGATGCGCGAGGTAAGCACACGCGTCTTGCCCGATCCCGCACCGGCAATGATCAGCGACGGAGAGTCGTAATTCACGACGGCGGCGTGCTGGGCGGGATTGAGCCCTTTCAAGATTGGTGATTCGTTCGATTCCATGGCGGCAAAGGTACTAATTTTTCGGGTGCCTCACGATCTTTTCCCGTCCCGTCGGATAATTTTTCGGCCGAAATGGATTTTCCCGCCGGAAGGATGCACCCCGGGGATCAAATTGGCCTTTTTCTTGCAGTGTACCGATCCGGATAGGAGCCTTTTACAAGACAGGAATGGAAAAAATCCGAGAAAAAATAATATCTTTGCATGATGTCCGTTAATTATAAATAGGAATAAAATATATAATTCACCATAAACAATGAGCGAAGTAATCAACATCAAGGAACTCAACGAACGCATCGAACGCGAATCGGTATTCGTGGATACGCTCCGCAACGAAATGAGCAAGGTCATCATCGGTCAGGGCCACCTGGTCGACACCCTGCTGATCGGACTTCTGTCCAACGGGCACATCCTGCTGGAGGGTGTGCCGGGTCTGGCAAAGACGCTGGCCATCACCACCCTGGCCAAAGCCGTCGATGCCGGATTCTCCCGCATACAGTTCACCCCCGACCTGCTGCCCGCCGACCTGGTGGGTACGCTGATCTATTCGCAGAAGAGCGAGCAGTTCATCGTCAAGAAAGGCCCCGTATTCGCCAACTTCGTGCTGGCCGATGAGATCAACCGATCGCCGGCCAAGGTGCAGTCGGCCCTGCTGGAGGCCATGCAGGAGCACCAGGTGACCATCGGCGACGACACCTACGCCCTGCCCTCGCCGTTCCTCGTGCTGGCCACGCAGAACCCCCTGGAACAGGAAGGTACCTACCCCCTGCCCGAGGCACAGGTCGACCGTTTCATGCTCAAGGCCAAGATCTCCTATCCCAAGAAGCAGGAGGAGCGCGACATCGTGCGCATGAACCTCTCGGGCAAGGGACTCCCCGAGGTCAACAAGGTGATCACGCCCGAGGACATCGTCAAGGCCCGCAAGGTGGTCGAGGACGTCTATATGGACGAGAAGATCGAGAAATACATCATCGACATCATCTTCGCCACGCGCGAACCGGCCGAATACAACCTCCAGAAGCTGCAGAACCTGATCGCCTACGGAGGCTCGCCCCGTGCATCGATCTCGCTGGCCAAGGCCGCCCGCGCCTACGCCTTCATCCGCCGCCGCGGCTACGTCATCCCCGAGGACGTGCGTGCCGTCTGCCACGATGTGCTGCGCCACCGTATCGGTCTGACTTACGAGGCCGAGGCCGAGAACATCTCCACCGAGGAGATCATCACCGATATTCTCAACAACGTCATTGTCCCCTAATCCATGATAGAACAAGAAAACGATATTCTGAAACGCGTCCGGAAGATCGAGATCAAAACCCGAGGTCTTTCAAACGAGATTTTCGCCGGAAAGTACCACACGGCTTTCCGCGGACGCGGTATGTCGTTTTCCGAAGTGCGGGAGTACCGCGCCGGGGACGATGTCCGCGATATAGACTGGAACGTCACGGCCCGTTCGGGCAAACCCCACATCAAGGTCTTCGAGGAGGAACGCGAGCTGACGATGATGCTCCTGATCGACGTCTCGGGATCGCGCCTTTTCGGATCGACCCAGCGCCTCAAGAAGAACATCATCACCGAAATCGCCGCCGTCATCGCCTTCTCGGCCGCGCAGAACAACGACAAGGTGGGCTGCATCTTCTTCTCGGATCATGTCGAGAAGTTCATCCCCCCGAAAAAGGGCCGCAGCCACATCCTGATGATCATCCGCGAGCTGATCGGCTTCCGTCCCGAGTCGCTCCGAACGAAGCTTTCCGAGCCGGTGCGCTTTCTGACGAACGTCGCCAAGAAGCACTGCACGACCTTCATCCTCTCGGACTTCCTCAACCCCGCCCACGACCGCGAGGCGTTGGAGGACGCCCTCAAGATCGCCGGCGGGAAACACGACCTGGTGGGTATCCGCGTCTGCGATCCACGCGAGGAGGAGCTGCCCGATGTGGGTATCATCGAGATGATGGACGCCGAGACGGGCCGCAAGGTATGGGTTGACACCTCGTCGCGTGCCGTGAGGGACCACTACGCCGAAGCCTGGCGCAAACGCAATGACGAAATCGACAATTTGTTGCGTCACAACCGCATCGACACCGCCACAATCTCGACGGATGGCGATTATGTGACCGAACTGATAAAACTATTCAAACAGCGATGAAAAAAATCTTCGCATCCCTGCTGATTCTCTGCTCTGCAATCGGGGTCTCCCGAGCCCAGGTGCCGCAGGTCACGGCCCGTCTGGAACCCGACAGCATCGGCATCGGCGACCGTTTCGATCTGGTGATCGACGTGGACCGCGATCTGGTGCAGGTGGTCGAATTCCCCGATTTCGACCTCAAGGACGGACGCATTGAATTGGTCGAGAATATGCCCGTTGACACCCTCTCCCGCGACGGACGGCGCCTCAAGCTCCGCAAACGCTACCGTCTGGCCGCCTTCGAGGAGGGACGCTACAACATGGGACGCGCCCGCGTGCTCTATGCCGACAAGAACATCGTCGACACCCTCTCGGCCGGAGATTCACTGAGGCTGGAGGTCTCGACCTTCCGGATAGACTCCACCTCGCAGTCCATCTACGACATCAAACCTCAGAAAAACCTCCCGTTCCGCTACGGCGAAATCTCGGGATACGTCGGCTGGGGACTCTTTGTCGTGGTGCTGCTCCTCGCCGGAGGCTATGCGCTTCTGCGTTGGCTCAAGGCCCGCGGCAAGGCGTTCGGCGATCTGTTCCGTGCCGCCCCCCCGCGTCCGGCCCACGAGGTGGCCATCAGCGACCTGGAGAAGCTCCACCATCAGAAACTGTGGCAGAACCAGAAACACAAGCTCTACTACTCGGGCATCACCGACATCCTGCGCACCTACATCGCCGGAAGATGGGGCATCAGCGCCATGGAGATGACCTCCGACGAGATCATCGAGGCCATGCGCTCGGAGGATCTGCCCGACAAGGCGGCGATGGATCTGACGGCCATCCTGCGCGATGCCGACCTGGTGAAATTCGCCAAGGACACCCCCGATGCCGAGCAAAACGAAGCCGACTATCTGAAGGCCTACTACTTTGTCGAGGAGACCAAGATCGTCGAGGAAGAGGAAACCCCAACGGATCCTCTGGAGCATGATAATCAAGAGTAACCATGAAGCGAATCATATATCTGTTCATCCTGCTTGTCGCGGCCTCCGCAGCCTCGCTCCCGGCGCAGAACCTGCCCGAGCGCGGAGCCGTGCGCAAGGGCAACAAGCAGTTCAACAAGGGCAACTACGAGGAGAGCATCTCGCACTACGAGGAGGCTCTGAAGCACGTTCCCGGACAATTTGAAGCCACCTACAACCTGGGCAACGCCCTCTACAAGGCCGAGCGTTTCGATCATGCGGAAAAAACACTCCGCACGGCCACGCTCGACTCCCTGCGTACGGACACCGAGCGTGCCGAGAGTTTCTACAACCTGGGCAATGCCCAGTTCAAGCAGCAAAAATACCAGGAGGCCCTGGAGAGCTACAAGCAGTCGCTGAGGCTCAACCCCTCGGACATGGAGGCCAAGTACAACTACGCCTACACGAAACGCCTGCTCCAGCAGAACCAGGATCAGAATGGCGGCGGCAACGACCGGAAGAACCAGGATCAGCAGAACCAGCAGGGTCAGGACCAGCAGAACCAGTCCCAAAAGGGCGACCAGGGCAAGCAGGATCCCAAACCCGG
>JAHHQK010000047.1 GCA_020026435.1 Alistipes sp.
CCATCGCCAACATCCACGTGCCGAAGACCATCGACAACGACCTGCCCCTCCCCAACGGAGCTCCGACGTTCGGTTATGAGTCGGCCAAGGACAAGGGTGCCGTGATCGGCCGCGCCGTCTATGTCGACGCCCGCACCAGCGGCAACTGGTTCGTATTGGCTGCCATGGGCCGTAGCGCAGGTCACCTCGCTTTCGGTATCGGTGAGGCTTGCCACTACCCGATGATCGTGATCCCCGAGATGTTCAACAAGACCGAGATCACCGTCGACAAGATCGTCAAGCTGGTTGTTTCGTCGATCGTCAAGCGTAAGATCATGAACATGGACTACGGTGCCGCCGTTATCTCGGAGGGCGTATTCCACGCTCTGTCGAACGAGGAGATCGCCAACAGCGGTATCCACTTCACCTACGACGAGCACGGACACCCCGAGTTGGGTAAGGTATCGAAGGCTCACATCTTCAACGAGCTGATCGAGAAGCGTGTGAAGGCCCTCGGACTGAAGGTCAAGAGCCGTCCCGTGGAGCTGGGTTACGAGATCCGTTGCCAGACCCCGATCGCTTTCGACCTGACCTACTGCTCGGAGCTGGGTCTGGGTGTCTACAAACTCTTTGCCGACGGTTGCACGGGTTGCATGGTCTATGTTGACCAGCAGGGCAACTACACGCCGCTCTACCTGAAGGATCTCCAGGATCCCGAGTCGGGCAAGATTCCGCCCCGTTTGGTGGACATCGAGTCGGACAAGTTCAAGGTTGTAGTGGAGAACATCCTCAACGCCATCACCGAGGACGACTACGAGGCTGCCAAGAAGTATCTCCCCAACCCCGAGGAGTACGACTTCAACAAGATCCTCAACTGGAAATAATTCCCGTCACAAGGTCTATATTCCCTCCCCGATCTCTTCGCGAGGTCGGGGATTTTTTTATATCTGCCCTCCCCGTCCTGGGTAGAAAAGCAACTGCTGCCCGTCAACATCCACTATACCTGTCAAGCCGAAAAACAAACAGCCAACAACGCGGCTGACCTTCCAATCTCCGACGACCAATCAACCGGCAATACACCGAACGAAGTGACGCCTCCCGAGCGAAAATGGTCTGTAAGCAAAACACCAAACGGACTTATTGACTGACGAAGATCCCCGACTGTCTGTCAATACATCAAGCGGGTGAAGTGACATCTGACAAATAACAATGATCTAATGAAAAAATTCCGGGCGGAGGAAGTATTAAAGACAACCCACTGTCCTGCAAATAGATAACCGACAAATCAGCGAACAACAAGCATGCGGAATATCGGTCCAAGACCGCAGTTATGCAATGAATCAGCCTATCAACAAACCGACATCAGCCCCCCAACGGCTATCAACCCGTTAAGACAAAGCTATTTACCCAATAAAGATCTGATCAGCAGTAATCGAAACCGACGGCAAAAACCAGAAGGAGGGGAAAAGTGGTTAACCAATGTTAAGTAAATGTTAAATTATTTAAAATATTACTAAAATATTTGCAGAACACGGAAAATGCCCTTATCTTTGCAGTGAAGTTTTAAGGTTCATTTTAGGTTAGTAGTTTTAGGTTGGTGAGGAAACGACGGAATCAGGATGTAAATCCGATTTCAGAGTTTCCTTTTTTTTGTGCCTTGCAGGCACATATTTCACTGATAATCAATCATACAAATATAATTCAGGCAAGCACACCGATGTATGTTACCCCATGCGGAAGTTGTTCAGAAGAGCGACGGCACGGGATAGGCCTCCAGAGGGGTCGAGGGATGAAGATGAATCAGACGACGGGCCTTCTTCAGAGCGCGGTTCACGGTCTGCCGCGTGCCGCCTGCACCGCCGCCATACCAGGTAACGATCGTTGCGGCGTGGTCGATCAGATAACCGTTGCGCACGGCATAGACCCCGCGCGAATAGCCCTCGGAGAGGATCACCACCTCGTCGGCGGCCTCCAGGATGCGGTTGAACCGCCTCTGCTCCTCCTCGGGGAAGAGACGTTCCTGCCCCCGAAACGGCACAACGGCCACCAGACGCAGATCACCCCACCGCTCGCGCAGCTCCAGCACAGCCTCGGCCGCCGCCATATCGAAGCCAATAGCCATACCGCTCAGGAAACACCGCCGCCCCGCACGCCACAGAGCCTCGATCGTCTGACGCAACCGCAGGTCGGCCTCGTGCCGATAGCTGCGATGACCCGTGAAGGCCACAGTAATATCAAATTCGGATTTCATGTTCTAAAGATAGTGATTTTGGCGCGGAGTTTGATTCTCAAACGGATGTTTTAACCAAAATCAAGCTATTATGAAAAATTCAGGTATTGCAATCGCATCGCTTATCGGAGGTATGCTCGTAGGATCGGCCCTCACTCTGCTCTTCGCCCCACAGTCGGGCAACGAAACCCGCCGCAAGATCAAGGAATTCATCGACGAGGAGGCCGACAAGATGAGGGGCGAGATCGAGAAGGTCCGCTGCAAATGCGAAGAAAGAGCCGCCACCCACGAGATGGAGGAGTAGACCCCTATGCCGACTCACCATTCGATGAATGGCCCTAAGAACACATCCGGCGCTCGCTTCGCCCTGGCGCTGATCTTCTTTACCTTTGCCGTCGGATTTGCCTTCCTGCTGCTCTTGGGTGCGGGAATCGCCTGGTTATCCATGCTGACGGGATCACCGATCGTGGCGTTAACGATCGCCGGATGTTTTTCTCTGATACTGGCTGTCGTGATCTACCTGGTGGGGCTGCGCAAACGCCTCAACCGCATTCATCACGACGCCCTGATCATCACCCAGACGGGACGCGAGCTCCACGACACCTACCAATGGGTGATGGACAAAATCTCACTGGTCCGGACCTTCGAAGAACAGTTCTTTTCCCCGCTCTTTACTCCAAAAGAAAAGGATCGTCCCCAATAGGAGACGATCCTTTTTTCGTGGCTTGAATTCGGATTATTTGCCGAAGTAGCGCTTGTAAAGACCCTCAAAGCCCTTGCCGTGGCGAGCCTCGTCCTTAGCCATCTCGTGAACCGTGTCGTGAACAGCGTCGAGGTTCTGCTCCTTGGCCAGACGGGCCAGACGCATCTTGTCCTCGCAGGCACCGCACTCGGCGTTCATACGCTTCTCGAGATTGGTCTTGGTGTCCCAAACCACCTCACCAATCAGTTCGGCGAACTTCGAAGCGTGCTCTGCCTCCTCCCAAGCGTAACGCTTGTAAGCCTCGGCGATCTCGGGGTAACCCTCGCGGTCGGCCTGACGGCTCATGGCCAGATACATACCCACCTCGGTGCACTCACCCATGAAGTGGTTCTGGAGACCCTCCCAGAGCTCCGAACTGGCACCCTTACCGTCACCGATCTTGTGCTCGGTCACGAAATCGAGGTCACCCTCCTGCTCAACAACTTCTACAAATTTATCTTTACCGACCTTACACATCGGGCACTGCTCGGGTGCCTCAGGTCCTTCGTGAATGTAACCGCATACGGTACAACGCCATTTCTTTGTTGCCATAGTCTTAATGTATTAAAGTGTGTGTGTGTTATTTGTTCTTGTTTCCAGTGGCAAAAGTAGTAAAAACTTTTAATGTGCAAATATTTTGCCGATTGTTTTTATTTATAGGGGGATAAGCCTGTCTTATACTCAATTTCTGCGGTCTATAACCTCTTCGATATAAGCCACATCCGTCGAATCCTTAATCAGCACCTTCTTCTCCTCGTCCAGCAGGTAAATCGAGGGGATGGCCCTCAGGTCGTAGCTCCCTTCGCTGCGCAGCCGGCAGCCGCGATCATAAGCATTGATCCACCCGACGGGAACCTCCTCCCGGTGTGCCTGCCAGGCCTTGAGATCCTCGTCGGGATAGAGCGCGAGGAGCTTCAGCCGTCCCTGCTCGATCATCTCGGCGAGCATCGGCGACGAGGCGAGGGCATCATGCACCTCACGGCACATCGGGCAGTCGGGGTTATTGATGTAAAGCAGCACATACTCCGCCTTCAGATCGTAGAGGCGGTGGGTGACGCCCGATGCCAGCGTATATTCCAGGTCATTGGCCGGCTCCCCCACACGGTTCCGCAAAGCCATCTCCAACTCATAAGCCGGAGCGATGCGCTCGTAGTCGTTGTAGTAGGGGCTGTCCAGTATGGCACGCAGGACGGGGATATAAAGTTCGTCGTTGCGCAAGGGGGAGTTGGGATCGTGGAGCACCTGCTCGCCCATCCACGCAAAGTAGCCCAGCATGGGACGCGACACAGAGGCCTTACGCATCAGCCGTTCGATGGGTGCGGGATTGTTCGGTTCGTCAAGCAGCAGGGCCGTATAGCGGGCAAAGGCCTCCATCATGTGGAGCGTGTCGGTCTGACGGATGAAGAGCGTGTCGGAGAAGTCGAACCGGTCCCAGTAATGCTCCCTGAGCCATTCGTCGCACTCCTCCTGAGGGACGCTCATCGGCACCACGGCCGGAAGAAAGATCTTCGAGGGTTCGGTCTTGATCGTGTTTTTCGGAGCGTGCCCTCCGCAGCCGACCGCAAGCGAGGCCAGCATCAGCAGGGACAGATATCGGATGATTCGTTTCATGGCTTCATACTATATATATAAATACAAAGTTACTATTTTCGCCCGAAATGCCGCCATTCCTCCCCAAAAAAAAGTCCGGCCGAAGGCTTCAAAAGCACTCCGGCCGGATTTTTCTCAGGCTGCGGGGCGGATTCCACCCCACGGCAATCCGATTTTCAGACCACGATCTCCTTGCCGCGCAGGAACACACGCTCGATGAGGGGCGTCTGGTAGGCATAGGTAAAGTATTCGACCGACGGCATGGGCTTGGTCAGGAAGAAGTTGGCTACCTTGCCCTCGGTGATCGAACCGAAGTCGCGGCTCAGACCCATGGCGCAGGCACCGTTGATCGTCGCGGCATGGATGGCCTCGGCGGGGGTCATCTTCATGCGGAACGAGGCCAGGGCCATCACCATCCGCATATTGCCCGAGGGCGACGATCCGGGGTTGTAGTCCGAGGCCAGGGCTACGGCCAGTCCCGAGTCGATCATCTGCCGGGCGGGCGGATAGCTCATGCCCAGGAAGAAGGCCGCTCCGGGCAACATCGTGGGCATGGTCGTTGATCCGGACAGCACGCGGATCTCCTCCTCGCCCATACGTTCGAGGTGGTCGACCGACAAGGCCCTATGTTCGACACCGACCTGCACACCGCCCGACACGGCCAGTTCGTTGGCGTGGATCTTGGCCTTCATGCCGAAGCGGGCGCCCGTCTGGATGATGCGGGCGGTCTGCTCGACCGTGAAGAAGCCCTCGTCGCAGAACACGTCGATGAAGTCGGCCAAATTCTCCGTGGCCACGGCGGGGATCATCTCGCGGCAGATCAGATCGACATATTCGTCCTGACGTCCGCGGTAATCGCGTGCCACGGCGTGCGCCCCGAGGAACGTGGCCCGCACCTCAAGAGGTGTGGTCTGACGGATGCGGCGGATCACGCGCAGCATCTTCAGCTCGTCCTCGGTCGACAGGCCGTAGCCCGACTTGATCTCCACACAGCCCGTACCCATGGCCGTGATCTCGCGGATACGCTCCATGGCCTGGCGGTAGAGTTCCTCCTCGGAGGTATTATGCAGCAGGTCGGCCGAATTGAGGATGCCTCCGCCACGGCGGGCGATCTCCTCATAGCTCAGTCCGTGGATCTTGTCCAGGAACTCCTGCTCGCGGCTGCCGGCATAGACCAGGTGGGTATGCGAGTCGCAGAACGAGGGAAAGAGCATTCCGCCCCCGGCATCGATGACCTGTTTGACCTCGATGGGCGGCATCTCGTCCATGCGTCCGAAGGCCGTGATGCGGCCCTCATCGCAGAGCAGCCACGCATCATCGAGCGTTTCGAGGCGATCCATCTCCTCACCGCAGATGCGCAGGCGGCCGCGGCGTTCGATGCCGACGATCCTGCCTATATTCTTGACCAGTATTCGCTTCATGACTTACGGATAAATTGAACGGCAGCCTCGATCTTGGGATACATCACCTCGTCGTTCTCGATGAAGGGAACGACCTTGCGGAACTCGGTGAAGATCTCCTCGATCAGGGGCGAGGAGTGCAACGGACGGCGGAATTCGAGGGCCTGGGCCGCATTGAAAAGCTCTATGGCCAGCACACGCTCCGTGTTGTTGACCACGCGGTAGAGCTTCGTGGCAGCGTTGGCGCCCATGCTCACATGATCCTCCTGCCCCTGCGACGAGGGGATCGAGTCCACCGATGCGGGCATACAGAGGCCCTTTGTCTGGCTGACGATCGACGCGGCGGCATACTGCGGGATCATGAATCCACTGTTCAGACCCGGACGGGCCACCAGGAAGCTGGGCAGGTCGCGCACCCCGGCGATGAGTTTGTAGGTACGACGCTCGGAGATGTTGCCCAGCTCGGCCAGGGCGATGGCCAGGAAGTCCATGGCCAGGGCGATGGGTTGACCGTGGAAGTTGCCGGCCGAGACCACCAGATCCTCATCGGGGAAGATCGTGGGATTGTCGGTGGCGGAGTTGATCTCGGTCTCGAAAACACTCTCGACATACTCGATCGTATCCTTCGACGCTCCGTGAACCTGCGGGATGCAGCGGAACGAGTAGGGATCTTGGACGTGTTTCTTGGGGCGGGCGATCAGTTCGCTACCCTCCAGCAGACGGCGGAAGTTACGGGCGGTCGTCAGCTGGCCCTTATGTGCGCGGATCAGATGCACCTGATCGCAGAAAGGATCGATACGTCCGTCGAAAGCATCGAGCGACATAGCTCCGATGCGGTCGGCCCAGCTGCTCAGGCGGCGTGCCTGCAACAGACACCACACACCGTAGGCACTCATGAACTGCGTACCGTTCAAGAGAGCCAAGCCCTCCTTCGACTGCAATTCGATGGGTTTCCATCCCAATTCATCCAGCACTTCTCCGGCAGGACGAACGCGGCCCTCATACTCCACCTCGCCCAGGCCCAGCAACGGCAGGCACATATTGGCCAGGGGAGCCAGATCGCCCGATGCGCCGAGCGAACCCTGCTGGAAGACCAGCGGGTAGATGTCGTGGTTGAAGAAGTCGATGAGGCGTTCGACCGTGGCGAGCTGCACGCCCGAATGGCCGTAGGAAAGGGACTGTACCTTGAGCAGAAGCATCAGTTTGACGATCTGTTTCGGGGCGCGCTCGCCCGTGGAGCAGGCGTGCGACATCACGAGGTTCTTCTGCAACTGAGCCAGATCCTCACGGTCGATCGAAATGTTGCACAACGAGCCGAAACCCGTCGTGATGCCGTAGATCGGGCATTCGGGATGCTCCATCTTGCGGTCCAAGTATTCGCGGCAACGGACAATGCGTGTGCGGGCGTCGTCGCTCAAATCAATCGGAATGTGTTTGTCCAAAATCTCGGCAACGCGGTCCAGAGTAAGGCGTTCCGAGGAAATATGATGGCAGGTCATTGATGTTTGAAGTTTTAAGGTTCTCTGATCGGTTATTTTTCGGGGGCCAGCACCTGGCGGATCAACTCCTCGGAGGCGAAGTTGGGCAGGGTGACCTTCAGGTCGGGCGTGCGTTCCATCTCGCGGCGAATGGCGGCCACAGCCCCTTCGTTGCGGGCCCAGCTACGGCGGGCAATGCCGTTGTTGACATCCCACAGCAGCATCTGGCGGATGCGTCGGTCGGCATCATCCGTGCCGTCGACCACCATGCCGAAGCCGCCGTTGATGACCTCGCCCCAGCCTACGCCGCCGCCGTTGTGGATCGACACCCACGTAGCACCGCGGAACGAGTCGCCGATGACGTTTTGGATGGCCATATCGGCCGTGCGGTTCGAGCCGTCGTAGATGTTCGACGTCTCGCGGTAGGGCGAATCCGTACCCGAGACATCGTGGTGGTCACGACCCAGCACAACGGGTGCCGACAGTCGTCCGTCGGCTACGGCGCGGTTGAAGGCCTGCGCGATCTTGATGCGGCCCTCGGAGTCGGCATAGAGGATACGGGCCTGCGAGCCTACGACCAGATGGTTGCGGCCGGCCTCGCGGATCCAGTGGATGTTGTCGTCGAGCTGACCGCGAATATCCTCGGGAGCCGTCTCACGGATCTGCTCCAGCACTTCGGCAGCCAGGCGGTCGGTCAGAGCCAGGTCTTCGGGTTTTCCCGAGGTGCAGACCCAGCGGAAGGGACCGAATCCGTAGTCGAAGAACATCGGACCCATGATATCCTGGACATAGGACGGATAGCGGAAGTGTCCGTTCGAACCCATGACGGCAGCACCGGCACGCGATGACTCCAGGAGGAAGGCATTGCCGTAGTCGAAGAAATACATACCTTTGGCAGTGAGTTTATTGATCGCATCGACCTGACGGCGCAGCGATTCCTGGACGCACTCGCGGAAGCGGACCGGCTCCTCGACCATCATCTTGTTGGAAGCCTCATAGCTCAGCCCCACCGGATAGTAGCCTCCGGCCCAGGGGTTATGCAGCGAGGTCTGGTCCGAACCCAGATCCACACGGATATCCTCGGCGGCGAGCCGCTCCCAGAGGTCGACCACGTTGCCCACATAGGCCATCGAGACCACCTCGCGGTCGGCCACGGCCTTGCGGATGCGCGGGATGAGTTCATCGAGTGACGAGTGCATCTCGTCGACCCAGCCCTGTTTATAGCGTTTTTCGGCGGCCTTGGGGTTGATCTCGGCAACCACCGAAACCACACCCGAGATATTGCCCGCCTTGGGCTGTGCGCCCGACATTCCGCCCAGCCCCGACGACACGAAGAGCATACCGCGCGAATCGGTGCGGCCGTCGTGGTAGCGTTTGCGGGCGGCATTCATCACCGTGATGGTCGTGCCGTGGACGATACCCTGCGGACCTATATACATATAGGAGCCGGCGGTCATCTGTCCGTATTGCGACACCCCGAGGGCATTGAACCGTTCCCAATCATCGGGTTTCGAGTAGTTGGGGATCACCATTCCGTTGGTCACCACCACACGCGGGGCATCGGGATGCGAGGGGAAGAGGCCCATCGGGTGGCCCGAATACATAACCAGAGTCTGGTGGTCGGTCATCTCCGAAAGGTATTTCATCGTCAGGCGGTACTGAGCCCAGTTTTGGAACACGGCACCGTTACCCCCATAGGTAATCAATTCGTGGGGATGCTGTGCCACAGCCTCATCGAGGTTGTTCTGGATCATCAGCATGATGGCCGCAGCCTGACGGCAACGCGCCGGGTACTCCTCGATGGGACGGGCATACATCTTGTAGTCAGGACGCAGGCGGTACATATAGATACGTCCGTAGCGGCGCAACTCCTCGGCAAACTCTCGCGCCAGCAGGGCGTGGTGTTTCTGCGGGAAGTAACGCAGGGCGTTCTTCAAGGCCAGCACCTTCTCCTCCTCGGAGAGGATCTCCTTACGTTTGGGTGCGTGATTGACCTGTTTGTCATAAGGTTTGGCTGCGGGCAAACGATCGGGGATGCCTGCGCGTATGTCGTTCTGAAATTCTTCGAGTGTCATAATCAACCGATTTTTTGATTTACGATTTCCAATATCCTGCTTTCCTCCTCGCACGCACGGCGGGCCAGTTCATCGGCACGGGCCGTCAACTCATCGGCCGTGGCGCGGTCCTTCAGTCCGGCGGCATTGATCTTCACATTGAGGCACGCGCCCAGCACCGCACTGCGGGCAGCCAGGGCACCCACTCCGGCATCCGACACCGAATTGGGGTTACCCTCGCGGGCCATGGCCTCCGTGAGCGGGAAGACGCGCATCGAAGCCTCCATCGTGCGCAGGGGCACCTGCGTGGCATAGAGCGTGGCTGCCTCCAGGGCTGCGGCACGGGCCGCCTTCTCCTCGGGCGTACTCTTGGGCATGGCAAAGACGGCCATGATGCGGTTGAAGGCCGCCGTATCCTCGTCGACCAGGTGGAGCAGCTCGCCCATCACCTGCTGGCCTTCCTCCGCCACGTCGGAGAACTCCTCCCAGCGGTCGTCCCAGCCGGCCTTATGCGACGAGAGGTTCGCAACCATCGTGCCGAGGGCCGCACCCAGCGCACCCATATAGGCCGAGATGGAACCTCCGCCCGGTGCGGGGGACTCGCTGGCCGTCTCCTCGGCAAAGCCCTTGCACGTGAGGTCGATGAGGCGACTCTCCCGATGGGCGTCCTCCAGCATATACTCGATGACCTTCTCGCGGGGGTTGAACTCCTTCAGATCGTCCAGACCCATCGACTTGACGGCCAGGCGGATGATCTCCTCCTCGGAGATACCCACCGAACGGTGTTGTTTCCTGAGGAAATATTTTCCGGCGTCGATCAGCGCACGTTTCGGCACCAGACCCACGATCTCGGTACCCGTGACCCGCACACCGCGGGCATCGGCCTTGCGGCACACCTCGTCGAAGGCCACATGGAGGGGCGTAATCCCGATGTTGGTGATGTTCATCGACACCTGGGCGATGCCGTACTCCTCGATGAACCATCCGATGGCCTTGGTCGCCTTGAGCGTGCCGGGGCGCATGATGTTGTTGCCGTCGGCATCCTTAAGGATCTTGCCCGTAATGGGGTTGCCCTCGCGCACGGGACGGCCCTTCTCCCTCACGTCGAAGGCTATGGCGTTGGCCCGGCGCGTGGAGGTGGTATTGAGGTTGAAGTTGACGGCGATCAGGAAGTCGCGCGCACCCACGGCCGTGGCTCCCGTGCGGGCGATACCCTCATCGAAGGAACGCACTCCGTAGTCGGGAGCTCCGCCCTCGGTGTCGGCCATCTTCTCGGGCAGGGCCTCGTATTCGCCCTTGCGGCAGAAGGCCAGGTTGCGGCGTTGCTCGTTGGAGGCGGCGGCCTCGTAGCAGTAGGTCGGAATCGAAAGCTCGTCCGCAATGCGGCGGGCCAGTCGGCGGGCCAGCTCGGCACACTCCTCCAGGGTAATGCCCGCGATGGGGATCAACGGGCAGACATCGGTGGCACCCATACGCGGATGCGCGCCCTTGTGCTTGCGCATATCGATCAGCTCCGCCGCCCGCTTCACTCCACGGAAGGCGGCCTCGACGACCGATTCGGGATCGCCCACAAAGGTCACCACCGTGCGGTTGGTGGCCTCACCCGGGTCGACATCCAACAACTTCACTCCGCCCGATGCCTCGATGGCCGATGTGATTTCATGAATTACGGCTTGATCGCGTCCCTCGCTGAAATTGGGGACACACTCTACGATTCTTTTTTCCATATAATGAGTGTATTTTGATTTCCCAATTTCAAATATAACAAATATTCCCAAGATTTGGCACAAATTCGTAAGATAAAACACCAAATAACCTAAAAATAAAAAGATCTACCTCTTTTAAAGGAGGTAGATCCGGATTTTACAGCCGATTGTTGTTAAATTATTTTATTATATAAGGATTCCGCCATCTTTTGCCCGGGGGCAGGCGCGGGACTCCGACGGGAAGAGGTCGGGGGGGGGAGCGGGAGAATTCCATTGCGTCCGCTTCGGAAATTCGACGGACCGAGGAATTTCCGAGACTCGGCCCGCCCGCTCCGGCAGCCGTCACGGAAGGTTCACTACCCTAACGCCCCTGACCCGAGGATCCCGACGGTCCGACGATCCTCAGGCTCACGCCCCCCGTAAACCAGGCTCCGGGGAGGGGCAGGCCGCCCAAATCGCAGGCCGGGCGGTCGAGGATATTCGCACAGTCTCCATAGATCCGCACCCGTCCCAACTGCCACTCCACGCGGGCGTTGAGCAGGAAGAAGGGGCGGTATTCGCGTTCCACGGAGTGGAAGGAATCCCCCATGGTGGGATACCAGGAGTAGGAACCGTTGCGGTCGGAAAACACGCCCGAGATTGCGAGCGACAGACGGCGGTGCAGGGCCAGGCGGAGTTTCAAGGCGACCTTATGCTTGAGGAAATCCATGGCCCCGAGGGTCTTGAGGTCGTTTTTGCGGTCGCTCATCGTGTAGGCATAGCTCAGCGACACATCGCGCAGGAAGCCCTCCTGCGTGTGATAGCCGCCCCCAAGCTCCACGCCATAGGTATCGAGACAGCTGCTCTGCTCGGAGTGCCATTTACGGCCCATATCCTCGCGCCACACCCAGTCGATCACGTCGCGTCCGGCGCGGTAGAATCCCCCCGCAGAGACCCTCCACGAGGGGGTCGAGTAGCTCACCGCAAGGCGCAGATTGGTGGCGTATTCGGGTCTCAGGTCGAGATTGTTGATCTGGGCGGGACTCGTATAATACAGGTCGGTGAAGGTCGGCAGGCGCATCGACCGCCATACGCCCGTCTCCACCCTCAACCCCCGCACGGGACGCCACGCCCCCGCCACGCTCCACGACGAACGTGTGCCGTAGGGCGAAAAGGCCGCACCGGCCGAGGCACTCAGATCCACACGCCCCAGCGTCAGCGCATGACGCACCCACACGTTACCCGTATGGCGGGCCGTGGCGCAAAGGTAGTCACCATGGGGCCAGGAAAGGCGGTCGCCGAGGTTGGTGCTGTAAATGTGGTTGAAGGCGTAATCGCCCCCCAGCGACGTCGTGCCCCAGGCCGAGGTGTAGTTCCACCAGAGCCTTGCGCCCACATTGTCGGTATTGTGGCGGTTCATGGCCTCACCGCGGATCCAGTCGTAGCGGTCGAAATTCTTGCGGTAGGAGGCCGAAGCCCCGAACGAGAGGCGTCCCCACGATTTCAGATAGCGCAGGGAGGCAAGGGCCGTTTGGGTATGTTCCCACTGATCGGGATTATAGGCCGCATAGAAGCCGTTGGAACCGAAGGCACGCATCTGGAAGCCCGTCTGGAAATCAAGCATCCCCCAGCGGCGTGACGAGGCCGTGAGGCGGAGGTAGGCGTTACAGGTTTCCGAGTCGGTGTTGTGGCGGTAGCCGTCCGTGCGGCGGTAGGAAGCGGCTCCGAAAAGCGTAAGGCCGCGTCCCGTGGTTGCACCCGAAAGATGGGCATAGCCGTAGCCGTAGGATCCGCCCGCAGCGTCGAAGAGCAGGTAGTCGGGGAAGAGCGGTGCCGTGCGGAAGTGGACCGCCCCGGCATAGGCCCCCACACCGGGGACACCCTCCACCAGTTCGATCGAGGAGACAGCCTCCAGGTCCAGCGGCAGAGAATGGGATTGGTGGCCCGTGCGGGCATCCGTAAAGTCGATGCCGTTGAGCAGCACCGAGGTTTGGTCAAACGAGCCGCCTCGGATCGAGATGTCGGCCTGCGTGCCTCTGCCTCCCCGCTCGCGGATGTCGACCGAAGGCACTAGGCGAAGCACATCCTCGGGGGTTGTGACCGACGCCCCGACCTCCGATCTGCGATCGAACAGCGGGCTTTGAGACAGTGCGGCATTGCGCATCGGAGCGGCGGGACTCCCCGCCACATCGACACCCGCAATCCGCAACGAACGGGCTACCGTGAGGCTGTCGGCCGTTTGGGCCGAGGCCTCCCCGTTCGCAAGCAGGAGCAGGGACATACTCACCGAAAGCACCCCGATCGACACCTCGCGGTGGAACGACACAAAGACCGACCAGCCCTTGCGACTCCAGCGGCGAAAACGAGGAACAGAGTTCGTTGAGATGTTTTTCATCCTGTTGTGATTAAGTTTGGATAACATAGGTTCTGCGGCCCGTCCGTTTAAGGTCGGCTGTTCCCTCCGGGACGGACCGCAGATCAAAGGTAGCATCTTCGGGTGAATTTCCGCATTTTTCCCGTATGTTTTTCGGGGGATAAGGGCAAAAGGCCGCAGGGATGACAACGGCGGAACGCGTATTTTTCGCCCCCCAATGGGACGGGCGGCAAGAACGGCCGGGAGCGGCAGGCTCGGGCTGTACAGACAATATATGGGCGGCAGGGGTTGTACGGGCGGAGGAGCGGCAGGCGATATGAGTCGATAAAAAGGGCAGAAACAAGACGGCAGGGAGCGGCAGGAAAGGGCGGCTCGGAGCAGGCGGGAGCGGGTGGTAACCGTCCGAAAAGAGGGAGCAGACGGACAAGAGATGAGTCGGGAACCAGAGCAGGGTCTTGGCAGAAACATAAGGTGTACCACAAAGACAAAATATACGGAATCACCCCTGACACAGATAACTGTGTCAGGGGTGATTTTCTTAAAGCAGAGGGTTTTGCCCCCTCCTGCCGTTCCGCACACAACGGGACGATATGATATGTCTTGCAACGATGCTACTCGAAGAGCGCCTCAACGGTCGAGATGACCTCATTCTCGTCGGGCGTGAGCGAGAAGACGTGCGAAGGTTTGAGATACCAGAGATCCTTGCCCTCCTGGAAGTGGTGTTCGCCACCGCCCGTGATGTTGAGCATCACGCAGGCGTCCTTCTCGACCTTGCCGTCGGCAACGGCCTTCATCAGCGCGGCCGTGGCCACACCCGAAGCCGAATAGATATCGACACCCTCCGTCTCCTCGAAGAGCTTGCAGGCCTTGCGGGCCTGAGCGTTGGTAATGGCGAACATCTCGCCGTCGGTAGCCTTCAGGGCATCGTACAGACCTCCGGCCAACGAGAACGGAGGACGACGGTTCGAGAGTACCTTGGCGTTGATGATCTCGGCATCGCGGCGGGCCTTGTCGTCGTCGTAGGGAAGCATCTGGCGCGAGTCGGCTCTCCAGGCATCGAACATCGGCACGAAGGGGGCGTTCTGAGCCACCATCAGTTTCATCAGATGGCTGCCGAAGCGGCCGTCCTCGATCAGACGCTGGTTGGCCTCCCAGGCGGCAATGGCTCCCGTACCGCTACCCACGGCCTGGAAGTAATAGTCGGGAATGCGGCCGATGGTCGTCGCGGCCGACAGGGTCGTGGTGGCCATACCGTCACGACGGGCGATATTCTTGGCACCTCCCTCGGCGTAGAACTTGCGGCTCTTCAGCGCGAGGTTCGACAGGTGGATGGCATCGAAATAATCGCCGCCACGCTCGCAGGCAATCAGCTTCACACAGGGATTCAGCGGCTTCTCGAACCACAGCACGTCAATATTATCCGCCGGAACCGACAGCAGTAACTTGATGTTGTTGTCCGAGCATACCTTGGCGAAAGCACGGGCCGTATTTCCGGCCGAAGCCACCACCAGCACGCGCTCCTCATCGTCGGCGGCACGTCCGCACACGGAGTAGGCCTCCGTCTCCTTGAACGAGCAGGTCGTCATCTGCGCACCGATCGCAGGATAGTAGCCGTTGAACGTAATCCACAGATTCTCCAGGCCCAGAGCCTTGCCCAGGCCCTTGCTCTTGTAGGTCACCGGGGCGTGCGATCCCTCCAACATACGGTGAACGGGCATCCAATCGGCAAAACGGTAGAGTCCGTACTCATCGGACTTCACCTCGATCTGCTTCTTGGCATAGCGGGCACGAATCAGCGAGGGGGTTGCACATTCGGGATCGTCCAACATCCATCCCTCGTCCTTGAATTCACGACCGGTAGCCACGCATTCGAGCGTATATTCGGTAGGCGTAATCTTTTCCATCTATCTCTTAATCTTTAATTTATATATTCTTGTCAATCTATTGTTCTCCAATTCTCCGAAAGTTCTCTACGACATCCGGTTCTTATAGTCCTCGTAGCCGAATTCGCGCACGATCTCGGTATGGCCCTCACGGTCGACCAGCACGATCGAGGGGTGATGCACACCGTTGAACATCGTGGTCTTGACCATCGTGTAGTGGATCATGTCCTCGAAGACGA
>JAHHQK010000048.1 GCA_020026435.1 Alistipes sp.
TCCTCGGCTCGGCCGGCAAGGCTGAGTAAGGATTGCTCTTACTGCGAGAAAAAAGGTGGCCTTTCTTAAGAAAGGCCACCTTTTTTATTACATAATCTATTTAATGAGGGCTTCATCAAAAATCTCGCAGAGTTCGGTCAATTTTTCCGAAAACGAATCACTCAATTTTACATCCAAATAACCTTCGGTCGTTATAATTCGAAAATCCGTAAGCACCTTCCCCTGCAAACTCCGCCAATCTCCCTCGGTAAATATATCCAAACCATACGTTGCGGCCCCCCATATTCCCGTAGCACCTCCTCCATATGTAGGAGAGGTATATTTCACTACATAAAATTTATAAGTCTCTCCTTGATCATCCAGGAAAATAACATTATAACCCTCTCCGATACGACACGAATGGTAAGTAGAACCCATCTCTGTCTGCCATTTTAAACGCAGATACTCATTACCATTCGCAGCACGTAAACCGACCCTTAACACACCATGCCCGGTTCCTCCGATTTTCACATAAGAAGTCTGAAGCCGCTGCATCTTTGTGAATTTGTCGATTTTGTTTTCCTTGATGCTTTGCGCTTGAGCAATACCTACGGACATCACCAATCCGATAACCAAAAGTAAAATTTTTTTCATTGTTGTAAGACTTTAAACCTTCGGCACCGGGAGGTCATTTATATAAATAAAAGAAGCGTGGAGCCGTATGCCACACTTTACTTGGAGGTCGTAGGAAACCTAATGAACAAATGCAACAATAGCAGCCCACGCCCATAAGAGCGCGAGAATCCACTATGCTATCTTTGTTCATTTGAAAATTTCCTACGTTTCCAAGTACAAGATCAGCATAACGCTTCTTTACCGAATATGTATGAGGACCAAAATATTAATCCTCATACAAATATATAATAATTTTCCGAAACTGACAATTTTATTTTTATTCTTAAAACAGACTCTTCCGATTTCCTCTGTAATTTCCTCCCCGGCAGAAACACACTCGAAATTGGCAGTCATTCGGCAAAAGTGAGTATCTTTGCAGGCGGAATCAGCAAAACAGGAAACAAATCATGGAACAGAAGGGTACAATATGGGGTCATGCGGCCTGCTTCACGGCTTATGCCATCTTCGGGTTGAACATCATCATCTGCAAGGATCTCACCAACAGCCATCTGATCTCGCCCATCGCCCTCTTCACGATGCGTTCCATCGGTGCGGGCCTGCTCTTTTGGCTGCTGTCGGCCTTCGCACCCCGCGAGCGGGTCGACAGACGCGACTTCCCGAAGATCTTCCTGGCGTCGGTCTTCGGATTCTTCCTCACGCAGATCACCTTCCTGATGGGCATCCCGCTGATCACCCCCATGAACTGCTCGGTTCTGAGCACCATGGCTCCCATCTACACGATGTTCATCGCCGCCATAGCCCTCAAGGAACCCATCACCCTCCAGAAAGCCGGCGGTGTAGCCTTGAGTTTCGCGGGTATCATCTATCTGATCCTCCACAGCGTGACCTCAACGGGAGGTGTGGCCGAAAGTACCCCCATGGGATTCTTCCTGATCGTGATGAACTGCCTCTGCTTCTCGATCTACTTGGGCGTCTTCAAACCCATCATCACCAAGTATTCGGTCATCACCTTCATGAAGTGGATCTTCCTCTTCTCGCTGCTACTCTCCGCCCCCTTCTCGGGACGCGAGCTCCTCACGCTCGACTATACCGCCCTGCCCCGCACCATCATTCTGGAGCTGAGCTATCTGATCGTATGCGCCACCTTCATCACCTATTTTCTGATCCCCATCGGTCAGAAGCGCATCCGCCCCACGCTGGTGAGCATGTACTCCTACGTGCAACCCATCATCGCCATCGTGATCAGCATTGCCATCGGCATGGACTCGCTCTCGTGGCAGAAGTCGGCGGCCATCCTCACCGTCTTCACGGGCGTGATGCTGGTCAATTACAGCCGCAGCGCAAAAAAAGAGGACGGAAAATAACTCCCCGTCCCCGTCACTACCCTTCGGCAGCCGATCAGCGGATCCACCGCCCCACGAACGCACCCACACGGCGGGTGTACTCCCCGGGATTGTCCCGATACGAAGCGGCGTGTTCCGATCCGGGAACCACCCACAGCTCCTTGTCGCCCGTCTTGGCTTCGTAGAGAGGATAGACCATCCACGTGGGGACATAGCCGTCCCGGTCGCCGTGGATAAACATCATCGGCAGGCGGCACCTGGCCACCTGATCCAGCGCCGAGGCCTCTCTGAAGTTCCATCCGTAACGCCAGTCGCACAGCACGCTCGCCACATTCAGCAGCGGGAAAGCCGGCAATCCGAACTGTTCCTTCAGCTCCTTGGAGAACTGGTCCCACACACTCGTGTAGCCGCAATCCTCCACAAAGCACCGCACATAGGGCTTCTGCTCCTCGCCCGAGACCATCATCGTGGTAGCGGCACCCATCGAGATGCCGTGGACCACCATGCGCGTATTCCCGCCGAAGAGTCCGTCGGCCAGATCCATCCACCGCAGCACATCCAGGCGGTCGCGCCAGCCCATCCTCACGGCACGGCCCTCGCTCCAGCCGTGGTAGTGGAGATCCGGCAGGAGGATGTTGAATCCCAGGTCGTGGTGGTAGAGATAGCCGATCATCAGCATACGGATGGCGCAATCGGTATATCCGTGAACGATGACCGCCGTACGATCGGTCTTCTCGCGGGCCGCGGCATAGAGGGCATGGAGGCGTTCGCCCTCCTGTCCCGTGATCACCGTATCGCGCAAGGCCCCCTCACGGCGCAGACTGTCGAGCCAGGGCCGGATGTGAGGATAGGTCTTTTCCATATATTCATAAGCCTCGGCGTCCTTTGCGTCCATGGCCGAGGAGGGTTGCAGTGCAAAGGAGAGCATATAGAATCCCGCTCCCACCAGCACCACGAGGACAAGGGCCGTGATGACGGCCGCATATTTCACGATTCGTTTCATGGCTTTGAGGAAAAACATGGAGGAACTCTTCGCAAAAAGTTCCTCCACATCTATTTTTATTCATCGGATCATATCTCAGGGCGGCAGCGTCACTTTACGACGCCCGCCCCGCGCGGACTCCGACTTAATTCTTACCCATCTTGACGCGGATATGCTCCAGCATATCGTCCGTCATGCGCGACAGATCCCACTCGGGCTTCCAACCCCACTCCTCACGGGCGCAGGTGTCGTCCAACTTGTTGGGCCAGCTCTCGGCGATGGCCTTCTTCACGGGATCGACGTCGTAGTCCATCTCGAAGGAGGGCATACGCTTCTTGATCTCGGCACAGATAATTTCGGGCGTGAAGCTCATCGAGGCTATGTTGAAGCTGTTGCGGTGAACCAGCTTCGCGGGATCGGCCTCCATCAGTTCGACACACGCACGCAGGGCATCGGGCATATAGATCATATCCATGTAGACATCTGACGGCACGGGGCAGGTAAAACGTCCCGACTTGATGGCCTCGTAGTAGATCTCCACGGCGTAGTCGGTCGTACCGCCACCGGGCAGCGTGACATTGGAGATGATACCCGGGAAGCGCACCGAACGGGTGTCGACACCGAAACGCGTGTGGTAATAATTGCCGAGCAGTTCACCGGTGACCTTGCACACGCCGTAGATAGTCGACGGCTGCATGACGGTATCCTGGGGCGTCATGTCCTTGGGCGACGAGTCACCGAAGGCGCCGATCGAACTGGGCGTGAAGAGTGAGCAATGATACTCGCGAGCCACCTCCAGCGAATTGTTCAACGCGCCCATGTTGACCTTCCACGCCATCTGCGGATTACGCTCGCCGACGGCCGAAAGCAGTGCCACGAGGTTGAAGATCGTGTCGATCTTGTAGCGCGACACCACCGATGCCATAGCCTGGGCATCGAGAGCATCGAGCACCTCAAACGGGCCGTTTTCCCCCAAAGTCTTACAATCGCGCATATCGGTAGCCACCACATTGGCGTCACCGTAAATCTTGCGCAGATAAACTGTCAGTTCGGAACCAATTTGTCCGCCTGCACCTACTATTAGTATTCTTTTCATGGGTTAAGTTTATAAATATGAAGTAAAGGTAAAAAAAATTTCGCATTTTTTCATTTTTTTTTGGAGATTTCAAAATTCTTCCTTATTTTTGCAGCGTTTTAAGGGGTAAGCCTGCTGTTTTAGCTCAGTGGTAGAGCACTTCCTTGGTAAGGAAGAGGTCACGAGTTCAAGTCTCGTAAACAGCTCTCGAAGGATATACTGAAAAGTATATCCTTTTTTTTGTATCCTTTTGCAAAGGGATGCTGCATTGATTTTCAGTGCATTGCAAAATAACCACCGCATTCCGCACCCTCTCGGCGGACTGTCCCCGGCTCCGTCCTTTCCGTCCCGACACCTTTACGACCCGTTCCCCGACGGAATATTCTCCGACGGCAGGAAAGAGGATCCACTCTCAAAAAAATTTCCCGGGCGCGTTTTTTCAAAAATCTTCACCATTCCGGCATCGGGCCACACGACCTCGTTTTTTTTGAATCCTTACATTGCCGCACCGGACAGTTCCGGTCCGCCAAGCGCAAGCCGCCCGCTGCAACTCCACGCCGGTCCGGCTTCGCACTCCAGCCGTACTCCAGCCACGGTCATTTCACTGCCGGCCGCCCGTTCTACGGCCCACCTGCGACTATCTTCCGCCCCACCTGCGACTATCTTCCGCCCCACCTGCACTTCGAGCCGTCCTTCTGAAACCTCCGGCCGGACTCCGCCCCTCAGCATCTCCCTGGCACAAAAAAACCGATCGGCCCTCCATGTTCACAGCAGGAAGACCGATCGGCTTACAAATATTTTACCTTCGCCTCGGCGAAGCGGCAACTTTCATTACATCATGCCCATTCCGCCCTGAGGCATGGCCGGCATGGCGGGCTGCTCCGACTTCTTCTCGGCCAGCACACACTCCGTCGTGAGGAACATGGCGGCTACCGAAGCGGCATTTTCCAAAGCCACACGCGACACCTTGGTCGGGTCGATGATTCCGGCCACGAACATATCCTCGTACTTGTCGTCGCGGGCGTTGTAACCGAAGGCACCCTCACCCTCGCGAACCTTGTTCACGACAACCGAGCCCTCGCCTCCGGCGTTGGCCACGATCTGACGCAAAGGCTCCTCGATGGCGCGTTTGATAATGTGGATACCGGTCGTCTGATCCTCGTTGTCACCCTTCATGCCCTCGAGCTGAGCCGTGGCACGGATATAAGCGACACCGCCACCCGGGACGATACCCTCCTCGACAGCGGCACGGGTTGCGGCCAGTGCATCGTCGACGCGGTCCTTCTTCTCCTTCATCTCGACCTCGGTGGCGGCACCTACATAGAGCACGGCCACACCGCCGGCCAACTTGGCCAGACGCTCGTGGAGTTTCTCCTTGTCGTAGTCCGACGTAGCCTTCTCGATGCTGGCGCGGATCTGAGCCACACGAGCCTCGATGGCAGCCTTGTCACCGGCACCGTCGACAATCGTGGTGTTCTCCTTGTTGAGCGTAACCTTGTCGGCCGTACCCAACATCTGGATCGTAGCGTCCTCCATCTTCATGCCCTTGTCGGCCGAAATAACGGTGGCACCGGTCAGCACGGCGATGTCCTCCAACATCTCCTTGCGGCGGTCACCGAATCCGGGGGCCTTGCAGGCGGCAACCTTCAGCGCACCGCGCAGCTTGTTGACCACCAATGCCGACAGAGCCTCGCCGTCGACATCTTCGGCGATGATCAGCAACGGACGACCGCTCTGAGCCACGGGCTCCAAAACGCCCATCAGTTCCTTCATGGTCGAGATCTTCTTGTCGGTGATCAGCACGTAGGGCTTATCCAGCTGGGCCTCCATTTTCTCGGGATCGGTGATGAAGTAAGCCGAGATGTAACCGCGGTCGAACTGCATACCCTCGACAACCTCCACATGAGTCTCCGTGCCCTTGGCCTCCTCGACGGTGATCACACCCTCCTTGTTGACCTTGGCCATGGCCTCGGCGATCAGCTTGCCGATCGTGTGGTCGTTGTTGGCCGAGATGGTGGCTACCTGCTCGATCTTGGCATAGTCCGAGCCGACCTCCTGGCTCTGCTCACGCAGCGACTTCACGACCGTAGCCACGGCCTTGTCGATACCGCGCTTGAGGTCCATGGGGTTTGCACCTGCGGTGACGTTCTTCAGACCCACACCGATGATCGACTGGGCCAGAACCGTTGCGGTGGTCGTACCGTCACCGGCATCGTCGTTGGTCTTGGAGGCAACCTCCTTGACCATCTGTGCGCCCATGTTGGCGAAAGCATCCTCCAACTCCACCTCCTTGGCTACCGAGACACCGTCCTTGGTGATCTGCGGAGCACCGAATTTCTTATCAATGATCACGTTGCGACCTTTCGGGCCGAGCGTTACCTTCACTGCATTCGACAAAGCATCGACACCCTCCTTGAGGAGTTCGCGTGCTTCAACATTATATTTGATTTCCTTAGCCATAGTTTTCAAAAGTTTTTTAGATGATTGCCAAAATATCAGCTTGTTTCATGATCAGATAGCTCTCGCCCTCGACCTGGATCTCCTGTCCGGCGTATTTGCCGTAGAGGACCTGGTCACCGACCTTGACCTCCATGGTCACCTCCGACGTTCCGGGGCCCACGGCTACGACTTTACCAGCAAGGGGTTTTTCTTTGGCGGTGTCGGGGATAATGAGACCTCCGGCGGTTTTCTCTTCAGCGGGATTCGGGAGAATCAACACGCGATCCGATAACGGTTTTACGTTCATAGCTTTTGTTTTTTATATTATTTATATCTTTTTTGTATTTATCACACACATTCCTTTATTACATCAATAGATGTGCCAACCCGTTTTTGTCAGTTTTCGGGTGACAATCCTGCACCTTCCTCTGACATTTTGACAGACCCCGACCGCTCCACAGCCTTCCCCTCCTGCCACAAATCGCCACCTGCGACCTACTCCCCGATCCGCTTTGCCGTCTTTGCTTCCATATTTTTCTACACTTTTTTACATTATATTCCACAACCTCTTTCCGCCTGCTCGTCCCCACATATTGCCCCTTGTCCTCCACCCTCTCTTCAATTACGCCTGCCCCTCTTCTCTCTCAAGCCCACCAGCCCCTCTTTTCTCCTCCTTACGGCCCGGTTCTTCCCCGCCACTCCGCCAGGAGCTTTGGTTTGCCCCCCGCGCTATAATATATATAAGGTACAACCCGTACCCCTCAGAAAAAACCCATGAAAATTGCATTTTTTTCGTCATTTTCTTGCAAAAGATAAAAAACTGCTATATATTTGCACCCCGATACGAGAGATGTATCACACATATGGTGGATGTAGCTCAGTTGGTTAGAGCACCGGATTGTGGTTCCGGGTGTCGAGGGTTCGAATCCCTTCTTCCACCCCGCAAAGGCCCGCAAGGCGATGAAACCTTATAAATCGCATGATTTATAAGGTTTTTTTCTAAGACCCCACCGGAGAGGTGCAGGAGTGGTTGAACTGGCCCGCCTGGAAAGCGAGTAAACCCCTAAAGGGTTTCAGGGGTTCGAATCCCCTTCTCTCCGCAAGGAAAGGTGTAAATCAAGCATTTGTGAGATTTGCACTTTTTTTTTAATACCCTGAAATCAGACCGGAGCTATCTTCCACGATGTCATGATTCTCCCCAAGTCAAACATTTCAAGCGTATCAGCCCGTGAGCCGTACCACGGCAAATCGACCGCACCTCATCGGGTGCATCTTGGGATTTTCCTCCCCAAACAACGTCACATCACCATTTCCAGACGGTTAAACCCCGAAATTTCTTCCGTTCCTGACGCCCAACAACACCGCCACCCATGCTGTCAAAGTCGGTTTTAGACAGCTAAAACGGAGAACGGTTCATAAATACATAAATTTTTAATTATCAATAATTTAACCCAAGATCCCCCAATAATTGCCCGGCCGGTTTGAAGTTCCGTTCAAAAAAAATTCTAAAAATAAGATCTAAAAAGTTCATATTTTCAATTATTTCCCTATATTCACAATAGAAAAACACAGAAATAAGCAACATTAATAAAATAAGTAACACAAGAATCGAGGCACACTCAAGATCTTACACGTTACGCTCAAACCATACTAAAAACTTATTTCTATGAAAAACAAATTCTTCTTCGCACTTCTATTGTGTGCCGGAATGTTGTTTTCGGCAAGTTGCTCGGATGACGATCCCGTAACAGAGGATCCTACCCCTCCCACACCACCCGTTGATCTGTCCGATCTGAGCGCAAACGGCAGTGCCAACTGCTACCTGATCCATAAGACGGGTCCCTACTCGTTCGATGCCACGGTCATGGGCAACGGCGTGGAAACCGCAGGGATCAGCGTGCAGAAGATGGCTCCCACCTCCGTGCAGCTGCTTTGGCAGGACGCCGAGGGTCTGATCAAAAACCTCCGTCTGGAAGAAGAACGAGTGAAATTCGACGTTGAGCAAACTTTCGGCAACGCCCTGATCGCCATCGCCGACGCCGAGGGCAAGACCTTGTGGAGCTGGCACATCTGGGTGACAGACTATGTCCCCGGTGCGGACAACCGCGAATTCAACGGTGTGACCTGGATGGACCGCAACCTCGGTGCAAAGAGTGCCGAATGGGACATTACGGCCAGTTGCAAAGGTATGGTCTATCAGTGGGGCCGCAAGGACCCGTTCCCGTCCCACGAGCAGTGGACGGATATGGGCACCCCCGTACTCTATGACGGGAACGACAGCCGTATAGAGCCGCTTCTGACCGAAACGGTAGCCACCGACAACAACCTCGCCAACGCCATCGCCAACCCGACGACCTATTACAGCGGTCTGCACAACGACGAAGGCATGGGCCCCTACGACTGGTACACGACCCTCGATTACACCAACCAGAACGACAAACTGTGGAGCAAGAGCGAAGCCGGCGAAAAGACCCTCTTCGACCCCTGCCCTCCGGGATGGAAAGTGCCCTCGCCCAAGCATTTCAAGGGACTGAACAACAATACATTCACCGACGCCGGAGGTGGGGAGTACCGCGGTCGCACACACGAGATCATCGGCTTCTTCCCCTACACCGGACAACGCAGTTTCGAGGGGGGCATGTGGGTGAATGTCGGCGGTGTAGGCGACTATTGGACCTCGCAGCCCTCGACCCGACAGACCGACATGGCCCACTCCCTGCACTTCCTGCCCTCCATGACCAACTCGCGCGGACAGTCCTACCGAGCCAGCGGCTTCCCCGTGCGCTGCGTATCGGAGAAGGAATCGGCCATACCCGATAATCCCGATGAATTCGACGAAGTGATCGACACCCACATCCTTGCCGAGGCTTCCTATATCAAGGGTAACGGCACGGACGGTTCGGCCAACTACTACATCGGTTTCTCCAACGTGGAAGTCATGCTCGACCCCGCGACCCAGATGATCACCCCCGCCGAACCCGGCCAAATCGTGTTCTTTGACCTCTATGCCGAGCCCAGCGCGGACAGCGACCATGCCATCATCCCCGACGGCACCTACGAACTCTCCGACATGACCCAAAAGGGCAATGCCTTCACCGACTTCACGTGGATCCGCGAGGCCGACGAGCAGATGACCGTCAGCCACAGAATGTTCTCGACCGGTAAGGTAACCGTCTCCCGCAAGGACACGGAGTACACCGTGACGGGCGACTTCATCACCACCGAAGGCCACCATGTCCAGATCAACTACAAGGGCGCCATCGAACTGATCAACCGCGGCAAGGAAGAGGTGCAGACAGTCATCACCTCCCCCGTTGACGCCACCTTCGACAGTGTCGATCTGATCTACGAACATTCGAGCAAGGGCGAGAAACCCTACGACCGCTTCTCGATCAACCTCTGGGACGGTGAACTGACCGAGGACGGCACCAAAATGGCAAACGGCTATGTCGTACACCTCGACCTGATCGCCGACCAGCTTTCGAGCAAGGGCGATGTCCAGCTCAAACCGGGCGTCTACACCGTGAACACCTCCGAAGACTTCATCCCGGGCACGATCATGCCGGGTGCCGTCTACAATCTGATCGGTGTGCCCCTGTACGTAGGCTCCTACTGCCAGGAAGTACGTCCGACCAACCGCGCCATCCTCTACGGCTTCGCCGCTACGGGCAAGGTCGAAGTGAAACGCGACGGCAACCGCTATGAGTTCATCATCGATTTCGTGACTCCTGAGCAGATTCCCATCAAGGGTGTCTACAAGATGAACAACATCAACATCGTGGACAACTCGCCCGAAGTTCCCGAAGGCGACTGGAACAGTATCCTCCGCGAGGACAAGACCCTCGTCAAGAATGACGCCGACGACATCTTTGCCCACGGCAACAACTACGGTTCGGCCTACTTTGCAGGTACCAGCCACTACGAGCTGTTCATCCACAACCACACCTCCAACGAGTCGTTCTACCTGGTATTCATGGCTCCCGAGGGTGAAAAGAGCCCCGTCGGCACCTACACCGCAGCCAAGGATCCCGCCAACCCGAAGCCTGGCGAATACATCCCCGGCTATAAGGATCTTTCCGTATTTGCCGGCACTTGGAGCTATGTCCTCTGGGAAGGCAAGGAGGAGGTCGGAGGCGCCCCCGCCATGAACGGTGAGCTAAAGATCTCGGCCGGAGCGAATGCCGATGAATACCACATCGAATATGCATTCAAGGACGATGCTCAACCCCAGCACACGGTAAGCGCATCGTGGACCGTACCCATCAAGATCAACTACTATTAATCCACCCCATGCGGACTCCCTTGCCGGATCGGACTTTCGAGTCCGATCCGGCTTTTTCTGACTTTCCACAGAAGTGCCCTCGCCCAATCAACCGGGGAAACGCCCCACCCCGAACTGCCCGAATCCGCCCATCCGACCAAAAGCCACCACCAATACCTTCCGGAGAGAAACACCCCACAACTGATACGGCCACATTTTTCAAAACAGGAACTTGCCCGAATCCAACCTTTTGACCAACGAAAAATTTGGATTTCTGATTATAATGTGTATTTTTGTATATTCGCTTTTGTAGACCGTGACGTTCCCAAACGTGCGTCACAACAAAAAAAACGACATCCGAAGCCCTGCTCCGAATGTCCATGTCGAACCTAAAACACGAAAAATGAAGAAATTTAGTTTTTTAGTAGTCTTCCTGCTTTCGACCTGTTCGCTCTTTGCGCAGGACAGCCGCATTTCGCTGTTCCTGGGACGGGCCAACCGCTACGCATCGGTCGAATTGTCCGATTACAGAAGACGCCTCTGTATGGAATACGACGTTTCAAACAGAGATTTGGACGAATACTACCGCCACTGCGGCAATGATTGGGGCAATGTCGGCATTGCGCTTGAGATCTCCCGCACCTCGGGCCGCCGTATGCGCGACGTGTGCGATTACTACAACCGCTACCGCCGCCACGGCTGGGTACGCATCCTGGTCGAGATCGGCATCCGCCCCGAGTCGCACTACTACCACCCCTTCTACGACCGTCTGCACCACCACAGCGACTGCTGGGAGGAGTACTACGTGGTACATCACCACCACCACCACCATCATCACCACCATCCCCACTACAAGAAGCATCACAACAAGCATCACAAGTACTACTACAAGAAACGCTATCACCACGATGATGACGACGATGACGACGACGATTAGTCCGTTGCCCACGCCACATCCCCTCAACAAACCGCCCCGCGCCCAGTCCGAGACGGTTTTTTTCATGCCGCCACAAAACAGAGCGGTTTCGAGTAACGATCTTGTGAAATCTTTGCTACCTTTGTATAATAGTCAAGCAATAACCCGAATATGGAAGAACTAACACTGACAACCCCCACGCTGTTGTTTTCCGCCGTGTCGCTGATCCTTTTGGCCTACACCAACCGCTTCCTGTCGTACGCCCAGCTGGTGCGCACCCTCAAGGAACAACACATCCACAACCCCTCGAAGGTCACCCGCGCCCAGATCGACAACCTCCGCCGACGCCTCCACCTCACCCGTGAGATGCAGTTTCTGGGCGTTTCGAGCCTTTTTCTGTGTGTGGTGACCATGTTTCTGATCTACATCGGACTCTTCACCACCTCGGCCTATGTCTTCGGCCTGGCCCTGCTACTGCTGATCGCCTCGCTCGGGGTCTCGATCTGGGAGATTCACATCTCGGTGCGCGCCCTTGACATCCACCTCAAGGACATGGAGCAGAAGAAATAACCCCGCCCCAAATCCCCGCGACATACACACAAAAAAACCGCAGCCTTCCATAAGAAAGGTTGCGGTTTTTGCGTACCATTCCACTCGTCGCTACCGACACCCGGGCTCATCCATCTGCTGACGCACCGACTCCTCGTGAATCGCACTCAACACCGCCAGCACAAACTTCGGATCCATGCCCAGCGTCTCGCCCTGAGCCATCCTCCGCGCAAGCAGCTCGCGGTAGCGGTCACTCTGGAGGATCGCCATATCGTGACGTTTCTTGTAGTCACCGATCCGTCGCGAGACCTCCATACGCTGCGAGAGCAGCTCCATGAGCCGGTCATCCAACTCGTCGATCTCGGAGCGCATCCGCGACAGATCCTCCGTCAGATCGTTCGATTCCCGGATTTGCAACCCCTCGCAAATTCCCCTCAGCACCTCGGGTGTCACCTGCTGGTCCTTGTCGCTCCAGGCCTCGTCGGGCGAGCAGTGCGACTCGATGATCAGACCGTCGTAACCGATGTCCATGGCCTCCTGGGACAACGCCGCCACCAGATCGCGGCGACCTCCTATGTGGCTCGGATCGCCGAAAATCGGCAGCCCCGGCATCCGTCGGTGCAGCTCGATGGGGATCGACCACATGGGCGGATTGCGGTAGAGACTCTTGTCCACCGAGGTGAATCCGCGGTGAATAACTCCTATGCGGCGGATCCCGGCGTTGCAGATGCGCTCCACAGCCCCAATCCACAGCTCCAGATCGGGACTCACGGGGTTCTTGATCAACACGGGGATGTCATGCCCCTCCAGCGCATCGGCAACCTCCTGTATGGCAAACGGATTGGCCGTGGTCCGCGCACCGATCCACACCAGGTCGATGCCGCCGGCCAATGCCGCCGCAACGTGTTCGCGCGTGGCAACCTCCGTCGCGACATACATTCCCGTCTCGCGCTTCACCCGGGCCAGCCACCCGATGCCCTGCTCACCCACACCCTCGAAACAACCGGGTTTGGTGCGCGGCTTCCACAATCCCGCGCGGAAGATCCTAAATCCGCACGCGGAGAGCCTATGGGCCGTGGAGAGGGTCTGCTCCTCGGTCTCGGCACTGCACGGGCCTGCAATGATCAGCGGACGTCGACCTCCGACGCCCTCAAAGCGGATGGGTTCAAACTTTTTCATGGCGTAAATTTCGGGAATAAATCTCGTTTATCAAATTTTTCGCCCCCAAATCCACCCGCAAACCCGCTCTTGCACCCTCTTCCGCCCATCCCCCTCCTCGCCTGGCTCCCTTCTCCGCTTCCGCCTCTTCCGCCTCCAATCCCACACCGCCGCTCCGGAATCCCCGCTTTAAATCCCGCCCGCCGCAGCCCTCACTCCCGACGCCCCACCCCAGAAGCACAGCCTCTGCCAGCCCTGCCTCCGCACCTGCCCCGCGGCCCGATACGCAAAAAAATTCCGCGGTCGGATCAGCTCCAACCGCGGAATCAATATGTAGCACAAAAAATGGTCTATCGAACCTGGAAATCCTTATCGGCGCAAACCGGGATCGGCATCTTGGCGTAGGTACCGTTCTCCAGCTTCTCACGCACGGCCTTGAAGGCCTCGATCGTGTGGTGAACGTCCTCCAGAGTGTGGGCAGCCGTCGGGATGACACGCAGGATGATCTCACCCTTCGGGATCACGGGGTAGATCACGATCGAGCAGAACACCCCGTGATTCTCACGCAGGTCGACGATCAGGTTCGTGGCCTCGGGAATACCACCCTTCATGAATACGGGGGTAACAGGCGAGTTGGTCACACCGATGTCGAAACCGTTCTCCTTCAGACCGTTCTGCAGGGCATTGACGATCTTCCAGAGGTTCTGCTGGAACTCGGGGTGGTTGCGGATCAGCTCCAGACGCTTCAGGGCGCCGATCACCATGGGCATGGGCAGCGACTTGGCGTAGAGCTGCGAACGCATGTTGTAACGGAAGAGGTTGATCAACCAACGGGGACCGCTGACGAAGGCACCGATACCGGCCATCGACTTGGCGAAGGTGTTGAACAGCACGTCCACACCGTCGGTCACGCCGAAGTGCGAAGCCGTACCGCGACCGCCCTCACCCATCGTACCGAAGCCGTGGGCATCATCGACCAGGAGGCGGAAGTTGAACTCCTTCTTCAGAGCGACGATCTCGTCGAGCTTACCCAGGTCACCCTTCATACCGAATACACCCTCGGTGATGACCA
>JAHHQK010000049.1 GCA_020026435.1 Alistipes sp.
CTACGACTACGATTATCACCGGCTGACGGGCATCAACTATCCCGACCATCCGGAAAATAACATAAAACAAGCGACCGGGAATCGAATTTCCGGTCGCTTGTCCTGTATTGAGGTCTTACCTCCGAATTACTTCAGCACGATGGGCTTGTACTTCGGAACAAGAGCCTTCATGATCACCCAACCTACCAGGTAGGCAACGGCGCAGATGCAGAACATCACGAAGTAACCTGCGGGCTTACCCTCGAAGCCGAAGAACGACATCTGGGTCTGATCCGAATAGTCGAACAACCATCCGGCGAACTTCTGCAGGAACATCGAACCCACACCTCCGGCCATACCGCCGATACCCGTTACGGTAGCGATGGCAGCCTTGGGGAACATATCGCCGATGGTCGAGAAAAGGTTGGCCGACCACGACTGGTGTGCGGCACAACCCAGACCGATCACGATGATCGGGAACCAGGGCGAGTACTGACCCAGAGGCTGGGCCAGAAGCACCAACAGAGGAATGAAGGCGAAGATCAACATGGCACGCATACGGGCTGCGTAGGGATCAAGGTTGGTCTTGTTGATGATAATCGTCGGGAGCTTACCGCCGTAGATCGACAACATGGTGATGGCGTAGAGCGTGAAGATCAAAGCCACACCCAGACCCTCGGTCGTCTTGATGCCGAACTGTGCGTTCAGATACGACGGAGTCCAGAACAAGAAGAACCACCATACACCGTCGGTCATGAACTTACCCACGGCAAAGGCCCAGGTCTGCTTGAACGAGAAGGTCTTCCACAACGAAATCTTCGGCTCGTCCTCCTGCTTCTGATCCTTCACGGCTGCACCCTCGTGGGCGTCCTGCTCGATGTAGGCCAGCTCCTCGGAGTTGACTGCGGGGTGCTCGGCGGGTCTCTTGTACATGAATACCCAGAAGCCCATCCAGATGAAGCCCAGCAAACCGATGATCACGAAGGCCATCTCCCATCCGTAGGCCTTGGCCAAAAACGGAATGGTCAGCGGAGCAAACAAGGCACCGATCGACGCTCCGGCGTTGAAGATCGAGGTGGCATAGGCACGGTCCTTCTTGGGGAAGTACTCGGCCGTAACCTTGATGGCTGCGGGGAAGTTACCTGCCTCACCCAAGGCCAGCACACAACGGGCTGCAATGAAGAAATACATACTTACGGTGGCGATCAGAACGGCCATATCCGATCCGGCCTCAACGGCACGCAGAGCGGCGGCGTTCTCCAAGCCAACCCACATCTCGGTACCGATACCGCAGAGTGCATGGGCACAGGCACCGGCCGACCATACACCGATGGCCCACAGATAGCCCTTCTTCGTACCCATCCAGTCGATGAAACGACCGGCGAAAAGCATACAAACGGCATAAACGATCGAGAAGATTGCGGTAATGTTACCGTAATTGTTGTCGCCCCAGTGGAACTCGGGTTTGATGAATTCATCCCAAGTCAGCGACAAAACCTGACGATCCAGATAATTGACCGTCGTGGCAAAGAACAACATGGCGCAAATCACCCAACGGTAATTGGTCATCTTGCCTGTGTTCGACGAATGATTGTCCGACATTAATTTGATGTTTTATTTGGTTAAAAAATTGGTTGTTTACTTATAGGGTAAACCTCCCTTCGAGTAAAGTCGCAAGGGCTTTCCCCGAAGAGAGGAATACTTTGGTTGTAAATTGATTAGCGAGCCTTGGCGATCACGTCGAGGGCAAAGCGGCACTTCTCCGAGATGGCAGCCCAATCCTGACGGGCGATGACCTCCTTGGGGAAGAGCTTAGAACCCATGCCCACGCAGTAGACACCGTTCTTGAACCAGGCCGAGAGGTTCTCCTCCGTAGGTTCAACGGCACCAGTAGCCATGATGTTGGCCCAGGGCAGCGGAGCCATCACGTTCTTCACGAACGAAGGTCCTCCGACATTGCCGGCAGGGAAGATCTTCGTCAGATCGCAACCCAGCTCGTGAGCCATACCGATCTCCGTAGCCGAACCGCAACCCGGGGTATAGGGAACCAGGTGACGGTTGCAGACCTTGGCAACCTCGGGATTCAGGTAGGGACCTACCACGAAGTTGGCGCCGTACTGCATATACATGGCAGCCGTGGGGGCGTCGACGATCGAACCGATACCCAACACCATCTCGGGGCACTCCTTGGCGGCGAACTTAACCAGTTCGATGAACACCTCCGAAGCGAAATCGCCGCGGTTCGTGAACTCGAAAGCACGCACACCTCCCTCGTAGCAGGCCTTCAGCACCTGTTTCGAGATCTCGATGTCGGAATTGTAGAATACGGGAACCATACCGGTCTTGCCGATGGCCTCCATCACTTGCATTTTAGAAAACTTAGCCATTATCTTAAAATAAATTGAATACTTACCTTAAAATTTCTTTGTTGCGATTAGCGCTGTACGCGACCGTTGGCGTTACCGCCGGCCAGGCTCTCGACCTCCTCGGCCGATACCAGGTTGAAGTCACCGTTGATCGTGTGCTTCAGAGCCGATGCTGCTACGGCAAACTCCAAAGCCTCACCCTGGGTCGGTTTGGTCAGAAGACCGTGGATAATACCACCCGAGAACGAATCACCACCACCGACACGATCGATGATCGGGTTGATGTCGTAACGCTTCGACTCGTAGAACTCCTCACCGTTGTAGATCATGGCCTTCCAGCCGTTGTGTGTAGCCGAGAACGACTCGCGCAGCGTCGAGATGACATATTTGAATCCGAAGGTCTGAGCCATCTGCTTGAAGATACCCTTGTAGCCCTCGGCGTTGGTCTCACCACCCTCGACATCGGCGTCGGGTTTGAAACCGAGGCACAGCTCGGCATCCTCCTCGTTACCGATGCAGACATCGACGTACTGCATCAGAGGCTTCATGATCGACTGGGCCTTCTCCTTGGTCCAGAGCTTCTTGCGGAAGTTCAGGTCGACCGAAACCGTCACACCGTGACGCTTGGCGGCCTCGCAGGCCAGACGCGTCAGTTCGGCAGCCTTGTCCGAGATGGCGGGCGTGATACCCGACCAGTGGAACCACTGGGCTCCCTCCATGATTGCATCGAAATCGAAATCCTCGGGATTAGCCTCGGCAATCGACGAATGGGCGCGGTCGTAGATCACCTTCGAGGGGCGCATCGAAGCTCCCGTCTCCAGGTAGTAGATACCCACACGGTCACCGCCACGGGCAATGAACTTCGTGTTGACACCGTACTTGCGCAGGGCGTTGACTGCCGACTGACCGATCTCGTGGGTCGGGAGTTTCGTCACGAAGTAAGCCTCGTGACCGTAGTTGGCACAGCTCACGGCCACGTTGGCCTCACCTCCACCATAGACTACATCGAACGAGTCCGACTGAACAAAACGCGTGTTGCCCGGAGTGGACAGACGCAGCATGATTTCACCTAAGGTTACAATTTTCATTTTTTACTGAATTTATGTTAAACTGATGTTATTTGGTACTGATTGGTTCAAAATCCGGGTTTCGTCACCCGATCGTTTTTCCCCGGACGAAGATTTTCCCACCGGAAAATCGACCCCGCAACGAAGCCTCATCCCGTCCCTGGTCCAACCCCGGCCAAAGGCTCCATCCGCGACACAGGGACACACCTTATCGGACACCACAAAAGCGTCTGTTCCAGTATGTTTCTATCGAATGTCCACCTCATAGAAAGGCTCCGTCAACATTAAAAATTTACTCATCCGCCGCCTTTCGGAAAGCCATTTTCCGGGGTCTATTCAGCCCCGTTTTCCCGATTTACGGCACAAAAAATATCACAACAGAGTAGAATATTTTGTCTGTTTGGTTGACCAATGTACGAAAAAAAATGTAAATTTGCCTCATAACACAGAAAAAAACATCAATTTTCTAATTATGAACAAATTTCTTTTACTCGCAGCAGCGGCCTTCATGGCTTCCTGCACCAACGATCTGAAGGTGGAAGTATCCAACCCCACCGACACAAAACGCAATGTCGAGACCATCGAAATCGAGTGGAATCGCGTTGCCGCAATCAACGGCGTAACGCCCGAAAACGTCGTGGTTACCGACGAGCAGGGCAAGCAGATCCCCTCGCAGGTGGTCTATTTGGACAAGGAGGAGCCCCAGGCCCTGATCTTCCAGGCTCTCGACACCGAGGCCGGCGCTACGCGCAATTTCCAGATCTCGAAAGGCGAGCGTGAGGACTATGTCAACAACCTCTTCGGCCGCGTCGTTCCCGAGCGTTTCGACGACTACGCCTGGGAAAACAACCGCATCGCCTTCCGTACCTACGGCCCCGCCCTGGAGACTTCGCCCGAGAAACTCGTGACCTCGGGTATGGACATCTGGCTCAAGAGCGTGGAGTATCCCGTGATCGACATCCGCTACAAGAAGGGCGACTACCACCACGACCACGGCAACGGCATGGACTGCTACAAAACCGGCCGCACGCTGGGTGCCGGTGCCTGCGTTCCGTTCGTTGACGGCGAGCTGAAGATGATGACCCACAACTACAAGACGGCCGAGACGCTCGACATGGGTCCCGTGCGTCTGACCTTCCGTCTGACGTTCGTACCCTACGAGGTGAACGGCACGGAGGTGGCTCTGACCAAATACATCTCACTGGATGCCAACCAGCACTTCAACAAGCTCGACTGCATCTACGAGGGTGATTTCGAGACGCTGCCCATCGCCGCAGGCTACGTGCGCCACACCGTCAAGGACTATGCCGACAGCAAGAACTGGTTCGCCATGCGCGAGGCCGCTTCCGACACCAAGACCCCCGAGGAGGATGGTGACATCTTCACGGCTCTGGTTCTCCCCGGTGCTCAGATCATGGCCGACACCGTAGGTCACGCCCTGGCCGTGATCGACGTGAAGCCCGGTCAGACGATGACCTACTACAACGGCGCCGGATGGTCGAAGGGCGGCGAGATCAACGGTATCCGCGACATCGACCACTGGACCTACCACGTAAAGCAGGCCGAGGCTTCGATCCTCACCCCGCTGACGGTGGTGATCAAGTAATCCGACTTTCACCGAATCACAACGGGCGACCCTTTTGCGGGCCGCCCGTTTTTTTGTGGGTTTGTTTTCCGAAGACGGCCGGAAAGATCGGATCCGACCGCTCTCTATATTATAAATATGTATCCCCGCAGGGCGGTCCGCCTCAACGTACGGCCTTGCGGTAGATGACGCTCAGGTGGCGGGTCATGAAGTACTGGAAGATACCCCTCAACGACATGAACGAGGTGAAGGCCAGCCACAGGGCATTGTTGCCGATGAAGGGATAGGCCGCGTAGTAGATGCCGAAGTAGCAGAGCATGGCGCAGAACATCGAATTGCGCATGACGCGGGTTTCGGTCGAGCCGACCATGATTCCGTCCATGATGAAGGGGATGGCTCCGGCCACGGGGATGATGATGATCCACACGATGTAGCGCGAAGCCGTAGCGACGATCTCGGCGGCGTTCTCGCCCTCGCTGACGAAGATATTGAGCAGGTCGCGCCACCAGCCGATATACACACTGACGAAGAGCAGCGAGATGACCCCACCCCACAGGATGCAGCCCCGTATGCTGCGGCGCAGCGACGTCTCGTCACGCGCTCCGATGAAGCGCCCCACCAGGGCCTCGGCCGCATAGGCAAAGCCGTCGTTCATGTAGGAGAATAGGGTGAAAAGCTGCAACAGCAGGGTATTGACCGCCAGGAGGTTCTTGTCGTCCATGTGGGACGAAATGCCTGTGAAGAAGGTATAGACACCCACGATGCACATCGAACGGATCATGATGTCGCGGTTGATCACGATAAAGGTTTTCAGCGGTTTGAAGTCGAGGACCACCTTCCAGTCGATAGCCGTGAGCACGTGGCGGTACTTCAGCACAAGGGCCAGCACCGAGATGCACACGCCCGTCCATTGGGCGATGACCGACCCGTAGGCGATGCCCACGATGCCCAGATCCAGCTCGAAGGCGAACCACAACGAACAGCAGATGTGCGTGAGGTTCACGACGATGGCCGTACACATCGGGATCACGGCGTTCTGCATACCCGTGAACCAGCCGTTGAATCCGAAGAGGAGGATTCCCGCCGGCACGGCCCAGATGCGGGTATAGAAGTAGGCACGGGTCATCTCCCCGCCGTTCATGCCCCACAGGGCCAGCTCTCCGACGGGGTATTGCAGCAACAGCATCACCACACCCATGATGACCGAGACTCCGAGGGCACGCACCAGCATATTGGTACACTCCCCGAAATTACCAGCACCGAAGGCCTGGGCCGTCAGGCCGCTCGTACCCATTCTCACAAACGAACAATTCCAGTAGATAAAATTGAAGATCGACACTCCGATGGCCAAAGCACCGATCGTGGCAGCCGAATCCTCACCCCAGTGTCCGGCGATGGCGGTCGCGACGATACCCATGACCGGGACTGTGATGTTTGAAACGATATTCGGCAGCGCAATGCGCAAAATTTCACGATTCATATTCATACGCCGCAAAGATACGCAAAGGCCCTTGCTGTGCCAAGCGAAAACCATCTTTTTCGTTCTTCTTTCCCGGGAATCCGGCGGGGTGGGCATCTCGGGCGGAAGTGATCGTCAGAGAAATGCGTCACGGAGGGCAGCACAGGAACAGCCGACGAGGGACAAGAGGGAAGGCGGCGGCAGTTCGGGCTGGGAGGGGCATCGGTCGGAAGGGAGCCACGGTGGGCAAAGGGAAAATCCGCCCCGGGAAGCATCCCGCGACCCGAAGGAAAGGACGGTTTTGTCGTGAAGGCGGTTTTTTGTCTGATTTTAAGGGGATAGAAGTGCCAAAATCCCGAAATTTGACTTACCTTTGCGACGCAATCAAACAGACATAGAAATAGAGTATATGAAAGATCAGAAAAACGACTCGACATCAGTCCTCTCGCGTTTCGGACGCGACAAGAGAACCCGCTCTTCGGAAAGAGTGGCCGAACGCGTCGAGCGTCGCCCGCGTTCGCAGCGTGACGCTGCCGATTCGGAGCACAAATCCGAGTACAAATCCTACGACAAACCCCGTCGAGCTTCTTACAATCCTCACTTCACGGAGGACAACCGCCCTGTATTCGGAGACAAAAAAGACCGTGGCTTCGGCGAGCACTCCTCCTACGGACGCAAACCCTTCGCCGCAAAAGGCGGACGCCATTTCGACAACCGCAACAATGGCGACAATTCGTTCGGCGAGCGCAATGCCTACGACAAACCCTATGGCGAGAGAAACGAGCGTTCGTTCTCCGACCGCAAGTTCCAGCCCAAGGGTAAACCCTCCTACGCTACCTATGCCGAGGCCGAGGAGTATGAGCGCGACTCAAAACCCTTCGCCAAGAAATCCTACGGCGAGAGAAGCGACCGCCCCTACGGCAAGCAGAACGCCAACCGCAAATTCTCCGACCGGAAGTTCGACCGCGGTGACCGCAACTCGAAATTCGGCGAAAGAAACGACCGCCGCGGATATGGCGACCGCAAATTCAACAACGACAAACCCGCCTACCCCAAATACAACCCCGACAAACAGAACGGTGCCATTCGTCTGAACCGTTTCATCGCCCAGTCGGGAATCTGCTCGCGCCGCGAGGCCGACGATTTCATCCTGGCCGGTGTGGTATCGGTCAACGGAGTGGTCGTTTCGGAACTGGGCGCCAAGGTGCTGCCCACCGATGAGGTACGTTTCAACGACAGTCGCATCCAGGGCGAGAAGAAGGTCTACCTGGTGCTCAACAAGCCCAAAGGCTATGTCACCTCGCTGGAGGATCCCCATGCCGACAAGACGGTGATGGATCTGGTGAAGGGTGCCTGCTCGGAGCGCATCTACCCCGTGGGCCGTCTGGACAAGAACAGTTTGGGATTGTTGCTCTTCACCAACGACGGCAACCTCACCAAACAGCTCACCCACCCCGCATTCCAGAAGAAGAAAATCTACCAGGTGTCGCTGGACAAACCCCTGACGCGCACCGACATGGACCGTCTGGCCGAGGGTATCACGCTGGAGGACGGCGAGATCTATGCCGATGAGGTGTCCTACGTGTCGGACGACAAGCAGGAGATCGGCATCGAGATCCACTCGGGCCGCAACCGTATCGTGCGCCGTATGTTCGAGTTCCTGGGTTACGAGGTCAAGAAGCTCGACCGCGTATATTACGCCGGTCTGACCAAAAAGAACCTCAAGAGAGGTATGTGGCGTTTCCTCACCAACGAGGAGGTGCAGCGTCTGAAGTCGGGTCAGTACGAATAATCGGCAAGCCCTCCCCACGAAGAGCCCGATTCCGATAATCGCCAAGATGATCAACTGCATGAACGGTTGATCATCTTTTTTTGTCCCATACTGAACCGCGCCCCCTCACCGGAACCCGCAGCCACAATCTGCACCCGAAGCTCTACTCACCACAAAGTACGGCAACAAAAGAAGGTGTGTCCAATGATAAATATAAAGAGAATCACCCCTGTCATAGTTGCCTGCAGCAGGGGTGATTTGCTTAAAAAGAGGGTTTTGACACCTCTCCGTGGTTTTCGGAAGAATCCGTCGGAGGATTATTTCCGAGCTTTGGGATGGAAGTCGGGACCCATTTCACGGCGGCCGTGGTTGAAATTCAAACCGCGGCGGTAGGCATCCTCACCGTAGATCTCGAAATTGGTCATCAGACCCAGGTTGACCAGCACTCCGCGAGCCATCAGTCCGGCATCCTCGTTGGCACGGGCGGGCAGACGATCAGCATCGGCCTTCAGACGCTCGACATGAGCCATGATCAGCGGACGGTAGGCCTCATCCAACGACAGGCACTCCAAAGCCGAATAGAAAACCTTCTTCGTGGCATCGTCACGGCCGGTAACCAAACGTCCGGCAGCCTCATCGGCACGGATACCACCCACAGCGCAGGCATAGGCAGCCTCGGCGGCCACATAGCAATCCTCATCGTCCATCAAGGCCGCAAGACGCTCCTTGGCCGAGGACTCGCCCTTCATCTCGGGCAGCAGGCGTACCATGCCGACCACACCCCAGTATCGCATGTCAGCCGACTCGGAACGCATCCACTCCTCCAGCTTCGGAAGATCCTCCAGAGTAGCCACTCCGGCCAGTCCGGCAGCTTTCTGCAGCTCCTCCAGCGGATATTTTCCGCGGTTAGCCTTCTCCCACACGTTGACACCCTCACGCGACGAAGGCAGGAAGAATCCCAAATCACGCGTCTGAAGCAGATGCTCCTCCAGTTTGCCGTCCAGGCGTTCGAGTACCGAGGCATAGGCCGGATCGTCAGCCAGGTTGTGCAGCTCCCAGGGATCATTCTCCAGGTCGAAGAGCATCTTGGCGGGATGGGCACCGAAGGGCTGCTCGTGGAGTTCGTTGCGGCAGTGGTCGCCCAGCACCCACTCATCCCAGGCCATATTGGAGGGCATACCCCACTGGTAGTAGTTGCGCAGGGCAAACTGACGGTAGGGAATATAGCTGCGAATGAGTTTATAGCGGCTGTCGCGCACGGCACGTACCGGAAGGTAGTGGTGCAGCTGGTTCGATCCGAAGGCATAGATATATTCGTGGTGCTCCTTCACGGCGTATTCACCCATTTGGGCGCGGCCCTCCATCGTCTTGGGAGGCTTCACACCCGCCAGGCTCAGCACCGAGGGGCCCAGGTCGGCAAAGGAGATCAGTCGCGAATCCACGCTCTGAAGATCTCCGGCCAGGTGGCGCCACTTAGGTGGGAAATAGACCACCAACGGCACCTTCAGTCCCGTCTCATAGAGGTAGCCCTTGCCTCGGGGCAGGCAACCACCGTGGTCGCTGAAGACGAAGATGATCGTATTGTCGGCAAGGCCCTCCTCCCTGAGATTCTCCAGGAAGGTCCCCACCCAGCGATCCACGTCCTGCATACCCTCAAGGTGAGCGGCGTAGTCGGAGCGGATCTCCGGCAGATCGGGCAGATACTCGGGCAGGGGCAGCAGACGAGTCTGGATACCCTCGGTCGTGAAGTCGCGGCGGCCGTCGGTGTGGAACGTACGCACGCGGCCCATATGGGTCGTGTGGGAGTTGAACACCGCGAAGAAAGGCTGGCCCTCCTTACGATCCGGACTCAGATAGGTCGAGAATTTGTCGCACTCGTCCCAGCAGAATGTATTGTCGACCTTGGTGTTGTAGTGGGTCTTGAAATTGTTGGTGCAGTAGTAGCCCGCATCGCGCAGATACTGCGGGAAGAAAATGCCGTCGGGCGTGAGCTGTTGGACAGGGTGCAGGTCCATGCCGTAGGTCGGGGCACAGCATCCCGTGATGAGGGTCGAGCGGGCCGGCGAACTTTGGGGCGCCACGGACCACGCCTCCGTAAAGCGGACTCCCATACGCGCCAAGCTGTCGATACAGGGCGTGTGGACATTGTCGTTGCCGTAGCATCCGGCCTCGAACCAGCTGGTATCCTCGAAGGTCAGCCACAGGATGTTGGGACGCTCCTTGACCTGCTGCTTGCGCGGTGCCGCGTCGGCAGCAAGTACCGATGCCGAGCAGGCGGCCAGCATCGCACCACGACTTAAAATCTGAGAACGATTCATAAGATTAATCGATATTATGTTGTTTTCACACTACAAAGTTAATAAAATATTCCGTCTCGATGATAAATTCCCTCATTTTGGTCAACCAATCCAGGTGAACCCCACAGATTTAACACGCTCCGACAAAAAAAATGAAAATTAAAGAAAAAGAGTTCGTAAAAAATTTTGGTTTCGCTGGTTATTTTACGATATTTGTATTCTGAAACTTCTGCGAATAACAGATTCCTCATTTTTGAGGAGCGTGGAACGATAGAAAGAGAAAAAATGAAGAATCATACACCGGGCGTCTCGCAGATGGAGACCGTCCTGAAATATATCAAGGAGCAATTGAACTCAGGCCAGCTCCACCCCGGAGAGCGTCTGCCGGCCGAGCGCCGTCTGGCCGAACAGTTGGGCGTGGGTCGTGCCCATGTGAGAGCAGCTTTCCAAAAGCTGGAATTCTACGGAATCCTCCGCACCTTTCCCCAGAGTGGAACGGTCGTGGCACAGGAGAAGATGCAGGTACTGGAGCGGATCATCACCGATGCCCTCCAGATCGAACAATACGACTTTGCATCGCTGGTCTATGTGCGCGAGCTACTCGAGGTGGAAGCCGTGAAACTCTGCGCCCGCAACTGCACGGAGGAGGATTTGGAGCAGATCGAGAAGGCCTTGATCGAATGTGAGGAGAAATTCTACACTGACGAGCGCGTATCGAAGGACTTCGCCTTCCACCAGACCCTGGCCCGGGGTTCGCACAATTCGGTGATCAGCTCCCTGCTGCTGGTCATCACGCCCGACGTATTGCGCTACTACCAACGTTACCGCGTCTGCACCGTGCCCCAGGAGAAGGTCTGCTACGAACACCGCGAGTTGCTGCGTTGCATCCGCGAGCACAACGAGGAAGGTGCCGCCGCCATGTTGAGCCTCCACCTCAAATCGCTGCGCGAGTTCTCGCAGACGTTCAACCACAAGAACCATTTCCTCGAATAGGAGAAACATACACCGAGTGTAGCGGACGAAATGCTCTACACGACCTTTTTATAGACAGAAGTAAAACCTTTAAGGTGGTTATGGCGGTGAGGCTCCACCTCTTCCCATTCCGAACAGAGAAGTTAAGCTCACCAGCGCCGATGGTACTGCGGTTATCCCGCGGGAGAGTAGGTAGCCGCCTCTTCAAGGACCGATCCTCATGATTTTCGAGGACCGGTCTTTTTTTATATATGGGGGTCGGCTCAGACGGAGGGATTTCCGGATAAGGGGTCACATCCTCCCACGGCTGCTGTGGATTGCGGGGATCTCCAAGATTGGAGCGGGGATCTTCGGGGGAATGGTTCGGGGTGTTGCAGTCTTCTCCCGGGGCGGTTTTTCGGGCGAGGACGGGGCCGAGGAACAGGAGGAAAGGGTTCGGATACCGAGGACTGAAATTCAGGAATTCGGGATTTGCACGGCTCTGCACGGTATTCTTCGATCTCCGACGGCGGCATTTTTCGATCCTCGACGGGAAGTTTTCATACAATCTCAAAAAATATTCCTTGTTTTGAAGCGGTATCAAGCGTGCAAGTCCCCCCAAAAACGGCTACCCCACCAAAATGCGGGATAGCCGTCAAAGACAGATTCACGGGGATGCGCCTCTACCGATGGACATTGCCCCAATAGAGGAACAACATACTGACAATCACCAAGAGCAGATCCACGGCTTTGCTCTTGAGGTTTTTCTCGCGGAAGATCATCGCTCCGAAGAGGAACGACACCACAACACTACTGCGGCGCACCATCGAGACGATCGAAATCATCGAATCCTCCATACCCAGGGCATAGAAATAAACAAAATCGGCAGCAGCCAGGAAGACCGAGATCAAAATAATGCACCAATCCCACCGAAACGGAGTCGAGGTTTTACGGCGCGGCCACCACAGCACCATGATAATGCCGCCCATCAGAAAAAGCTGATAGACGTTATACCAGGCCTGCACCACCATATTGTTGAACTGTCCCATGAGGTATTTGTCATAGAGGCCGCTGATCGTGCCGAACAGGGCCGATGCGATGACGAACGCCACCCAACGGTTGCTCTTAAAGTCGATCCCCTCCTTGCGTCCCGAGCGGCTCAGCAGGAAGAACGACAGGACGGCCATCGACACTCCGGCCCACTGCCACGTATTGAGCCGCTCGCCGAAGATGAGCATAGCCCCCACGAGGGTCATCACGGGACGGGTGGCATTGATCGGTCCCACGATGGTCAAGGGCAGGTGCTTCATGCCGAAATATCCGAATACCCACGACGAAAGGACGATCACCGACTTCAGCAGGATAAACTTATGCACCTCCCAGCCGGCCATCGGCACAAAGAACAAACTGTCGGACAACCATTCGGGTTTCAGTCCCGAGATCAGGATAAAGGGCAGAAATATCAGGCTCGAAAATAAGGTGTTAAGCCCCAAGACAGGCAACACGGCATTATTGGCCAACGATTTTTTCTTGAAAACATCATAAAAGCCCAGCAGCCCCGCCGAGCAAAAAGCAAGTAACAACCACATATTTATCTAAAAATTTTTCATCCAACATTTCATCCCCTCCTTAGGCCGCACCGTTCGGAGGTATCCTACTTCGATCCTCTGCTCCGATCGAAGATCTCGTACATCCCGATCGGACCATTGCCTTCCAACGGGCTTCTCTTCCTTTTGGTCTTGCTCCCCGACAGAGCGTCTTTGCGCCCTGCCCGACATTGTGGAATATAGAACTTTGAACCTGCCTCATGTGCAACAACGCACGGACATAACAGCCCTATGCCCAACGCCACCGGATCCGGCTTCTACACCATGCGCAAGGGATCTCATCCCGCGCAAGGGGATCGTACCCGCCCTTCCGAAAGTCGATATTATTCTATACCCTCGGGGAGTTTCAGCCCGGACTTGAATTTACAGGAGATATACATGGAGCAGGCTGATCTTTCCGGACACTGTAACGTACGGAAGTCTTCGACTATGAATGGACTACATATCCTCTGTAGAGGGATCAATCCCCCGAATTATCGGGCTCACTCGAATATTCATTGACCAACACCTCATACCTTGTCTCCATACACCTTCGCCCATATCGTCTTTCCCCTATCTTCTCGTCCGAAAGCTGAGGGGCTCGATACAGATCGCACCGCTTAGCACAACGCGTTTCTTGCAAATACACTCATTACATACGCTCCTCCGTGCACATCCCCGGACCATTGCCATACATACACAAAA